>NZ_JAGSTV010000019.1:0-105259 GCF_018148075.1 Burkholderia sp. AU19243 | reverse complement strand
GGCCGGCGCCGCGCCCGGGACAACGCCCCGCGCGCCGCTCGCGGCCGCGACCGGCAACGCAGCCGGCGGTGGCGCATAGCGATCGGCCGCCGCGCGCAGCGCGAGCGCGCGATCGCGCACCGGCTGCAGCTGCATGTCGGCGCTCGACATCGCGTACGACGTGCCGCGTGTCGTGTCGTACACGGCCTTCAGCAGCTGGAGTTCATCCTTGCGCCATGTGACCCAACGGCGCTGGCTGTCCTGCCAGCCGCGCTTCGCGTCGGCCGGCGCATCGCTCGACAGTCGCTGGTACGCGCGGTCCATCACCGCCTGCCACTGCTGCTGCGCTTCGCCCATGCACTGGATCTGGCCGGCCGTGGACGACCGGTCGCGCCGTGCGAGACACTGCCGCATCGCGACGTCGATCGGATCGGCCGCGGCAACTTCCGCACGAGCGACGCCCGCGCCCGCGAGCCCCGTCAATCCTGCCGTCCAGACGACGAGCGCGGCAAGCGCCGCACGCATCGTCCGGATTCGTCCCTGCGCCGCCATCAGTCGCGCACGCAGTCGACGAAGTACTCGACGCGGCCGTTGACTTCTTCCGCGACGAGGCCGTGGATATCCGTATGGAAACCCGGGAAGCGCTCGTTGAAGTCGCGCGCGAACCGCAGGTAGTTCACGATCGTCTTGTTGAAGCGCTCGCCCGGAATCAGCAGCGGAATACCCGGCGGGTACGGCGTGAGCAGGATGCTCGTCACGCGGCCTTCGAGCTCGTCGAGCGGCACGCGGTCGATCTTGCGGTGCGCGAGCTTCGCGAACGCATCCGACGGCTTCATCGCCGGCTCCATGTCCGACAGATACATCTCCGTCGTCAGGCGTGCGATGTCGTTCGCACGGTATACGTCGTGAATCTGCGTGCACAGGTCGCGCAGCCCGACGCGCTCGTAGCGCGGATGCTGCGCAACGAATTCCGGCAGCACGCGCCACAGCGGCTGGTTGTTGTCGTAGTCGTCCTTGAACTGCTGCAGCTCGGTCACCATCGAGTTCCAGCGGCCCTTCGTGATGCCGATCGTGAACATGATGAAGAACGAGTACAGGCCCGTCTTCTCGACGATGATCCCGTGCTCGGCCAGGTACTTCGTGACGATCGCGGCCGGAATGCCCGTCTCGCCGAACTCGCCGTCGACGTCGAGACCCGGCGTGATGATCGTCGCCTTGATCGGGTCGAGCATGTTGAAGCCTTCCGCGAGCGGGCCGAAGCCGTGCCAGTGGTCGTTCGGCTTCAGCATCCAGTCGTCGCGCGAGCCGATGCCCTCTTCCGACAGGTCGTCCGGGCCCCACACGCTGAAGAACCAGTCGTCGCCGTATTCGGCATCGACCTTGCGCATCGCGCGACGGAAGTCGATCGCCTCGGCGATCGATTCCTCGACGAGCGCGGTGCCGCCCGGCGGCTCCATCATCGCGGCCGCGACGTCGCACGACGCGATGATCGCGTACTGCGGGCTCGTCGACGTGTGCATCAGGTACGCCTCGTTGAAGCGGTGCTTGTCGAACGTGCGGTTCTCCGAATCCTGCACGACGATCTGCGAGGCCTGCGAGATGCCCGCGAGCAGCTTGTGCGTCGAGTGCGTCGCGAACACGAGCGCGCCCGTGCGCGGGCGGCCGTCGCCGATCGCATGCATGTCGCGGTAGAACGGGTGGAACGTGGCGTGCGGCAGCCACGCTTCGTCGAAGTGCAGCGTGTCGAGCAGGTCGCCGAGCAGGTCCTTGATCATCTCGACGTTGTAGACGACGCCGTCGTACGTGCTCTGCGTGATCGTCAGGATGCGCGGCTTCAGGTCCGGATTCTGGCGCATCGCCTCGCGCGCGAACGGGTTCGCGTCGATCTTCTTGCGGATGTTCTCCGGCTTGAATTCGTCGCGCGGAATCGGCCCGATGATGCCGAAGTGGTTGCGCGTCGGCGTGAGGAACACCGGAATCGCGCCGGTCATCGTGATCGCGTGCAGGATCGACTTGTGGCAGTTGCGATCGACCAGCACGATGTCGCCGGGAGCGACCGTCGCGTGCCAGACGATCTTGTTCGACGTCGACGTGCCGTTGGTCACGAAGAACAGGTGGTCCGCGCTGAAAATCCGCGCGGCGTTGCGCTCGGACGCCGCGACCGGCCCCGTGTGATCGAGCAGCTGGCCGAGTTCGTCGACCGCGTTGCAGACGTCCGCGCGCAGCATGTTCTCGCCGAAGAACTGATGGAACATCTGGCCGAGCGGGTTCTTCAGAAACGCGACGCCGCCGGAGTGGCCCGGGCAGTGCCATGAGTACGAGCCTTCGTCCGCGTACTTCACGAGCTCCTTGAAGAACGGCGGCGCGAGCGAGTCGAGATAGACCTTCGCTTCGCGGATGATGTGGCGTGCGACGAACTCCGGCGTGTCCTCGAACATGTGGATGAAGCCGTGGAGTTCGCGCAGGATGTCGTTCGGCAGGTGGCGCGACGTGCGCGTTTCGCCGTACAGGAAGATCGGAATGTCCGCGTTGCGGCGGCGCACTTCGGTGACGAACGCGCGCAGCTCGATGATCGCGGTCGCGAGTTCGGGCAGTTCGCCGTCCGGGCCGATTTCGCCGAGCATGAGTTCGTCGTCGTCGATCGACAGGATGAAGCACGACGCGCGGCTCGATTGCTGCGCGAACGACGTCAGATCGCCATAGCTCGTGAGGCCGAGGACTTCGACGCCCTCTTTCTCGATCGCTTCGGCCAACGCCCGGATGCCGGAGCCCGAGATGTTCTCGGAGCGGAAATCTTCGTCGATGATCACGACGGGGAAACGAAACTTCATGGGCGATTCTCCAAAAAGAACGACCGCGGCGCGTCACGCGCAGCGGTCACCCGAAAACTGGTGAGACGTTATGCAACCAGATCAGGTTTTCGGCAGCGTGACACCGCGCTGCCCCTGATACTTGCCGCCGCGATCGGCGTACGACACGTCGCACACTTCGTCGCTTTCGAAGAACAGCACCTGCGCGACACCTTCGTTCGCGTAGATCTTCGCGGGCAGCGGCGTGGTATTCGAGAATTCCAGCGTGACGTAGCCTTCCCATTCGGGTTCGAACGGCGTCACGTTGACGATGATCCCGCAGCGCGCGTACGTCGACTTGCCGAGGCACACGGTGAGCACGGTGCGCGGGATGCGGAAATATTCGACGGTGCGGGCCAGCGCGAACGAGTTCGGCGGGATGATGCACACGTCGCCCTTGAAATCGACAAACGAACCTTCGTCGAAGTTCTTCGGATCGACGATCGTCGAGTTGATGTTCGTGAAGATCTTGAATTCGTCCGCGCAGCGGATGTCGTAGCCGTAGCTCGACGTGCCGTAGCTGACGATCCTGCGACCGTCCTCGGACGCGCGAACCTGATCGGGCACGAACGGCTCGATCATCTTGTGTTCTTCGGCCATGCGCCGAATCCACTTGTCGGACTTGATGCTCATGCGTGCCTCCGCCGGGCCGTCCCAGGAAGGCGGGCCGTCCCCTCGGGGGACAGCGAACGAAGCGGGCGTTGGGGTCGTTTCATTTCAGGGCGCCAGGAAACGCTGCGTGACGGTAAGTGAAGGCCGCCGGTTCGGGACGGCGGCCGCGAAAGGCGCACATTTTACGCGATCATCGGGTCGGGCACGCGACGGCCGTCACCGGATCACGCCGCACGCGAGCGCGGGCCCCGCGCCGTGCTGCGGAAACGCGGGGTCGCTCGACTCGCGGTGCACCAGCGCCGCGCGGTTCAGCACGGACCGCACGCCGTCGAGGGCCAGATCGGGGGCGACGATGAAGCCCGCCGCGACGCCATTCGCATCCGCATGGATGTTGCCGAGATCGCCGGCGACCCGCGCGCCCGCGCGCAGCCGTTCGGCGGCCGGCGCGAACACGGGGCCGGCGCTCGAGCCGTCGCCCGCGTTGCAGTCGCCGCGTTCATGCACCTGCAGTGCGTGATCGCTGTTCGGCGGCAGGCCGACGAGGTTGTACGTGACCTGGACGCCGTCCGGGCGTTCGACGAACGTCACCGCGCCGCGCGTCTGCGAGCCGACGGTCGGCTGCAGTTGCACGTCGGCGCGCTTTTCGTGCGACGAGGAAAACGAGGTACAGCCGGCCAGCAGGCCCAGCGCGGCGGCGGCCAGCAGCGCGCGCTGCACGCGGCCGGCGCGCGCGCCGTGATGTGGTTGGTTCATTCGATCCTCATGCCGGCTGGCGACCGTGCGACACGGCGGCCATGCCGGGCGGGTAAAGGGACCCGGGAAAAGTCGCCATGATACCGCGCCTCGCGGCGCCGTAAACAGCGTAAGGCCCCGCCCCGCAAGGGTTTTACGTATTTTGAACAACGATCGACGGGAACTTCGACGTCATGTCGCGTGCGCGCTCGGCGATCGCCAGCGCGACGCCGCGCGCGATCTCGCGATAGCGCCGCGCCAGCGCACCGTCCGGCTCGGCCACGACCGTCGGTGTGCCGCTGTCGGCGCGCTCGCGGATCGCGATGTCGAGCGGCAGGCTGCCGAGCACGTGCACGCCGTAGTCCTTCGCCATCCGCTCGGCGCCGCCCGCGCCGAAGATGTGCTCTTCGTGCCCGCAGTTGGAGCACACGTGGATGCTCATGTTCTCGACGATCCCGAGGATCGGAATCCCGACCTTCTCGAACATCTTCAGGCCCTTCTTCGCGTCGAGCAGCGCGATGTCCTGCGGCGTCGTGACGATCACGGCGCCCGTCACCGGCACGCGCTGCGCGAGCGTGAGCTGGATGTCGCCCGTGCCCGGCGGCATGTCGACGATCAGGTAATCGAGCTCGCGCCAGTTGGTCTGGCGCAGCAGTTGCTCGAGCGCGGACGTCGCCATCGGGCCGCGCCATACCATCGGGTTGTCTTCCTCGATCAGGAAACCGATCGAGTTCGCCTGCAGCCCGTGGCCCGCGAGCGGGTTCATCGACTGGTTGTCCGGCGACTCGGGGCGCTGGCCGTGAATGCCGAGCATCGTCGGCAGCGACGGCCCATAGATGTCGGCGTCGAGAATGCCGACCGACGCGCCTTCCGCGGCCAGCGCCAGCGCGAGGTTCACGGCCGTCGTGCTCTTGCCGACGCCGCCCTTGCCCGATGCGACCGCAACGATGTTCTTCACGTTCGGCAGCAGCTTCACGCCGCGCTGGACCGTGTGCGCGACGATGTCCTGCGACACGGCAACGCGCGCATCGCGCACGCCGGGCACGGCTTTCAACGCGGCGGCGATGCGCGCGCGCACGTCGTCGTGCTGGCTGCGCGCCGGATAGCCGAGCACCACGTCGACCGCCACGGCGTCGCCGTCGATCGCGACGTTGCGCACGCCCTTGTTCGCCGCATACGGACGGCCGGTATTGGGATCGACGACAGCCGCCAGCGCGGCGTCGACTTGTGCCCGGTCAATGCTCATCGAAACTCCGTGAAAACGTTTTTCTCTCGCGCAAACGTCAAGAAACATCAAATAACGCTGCGAAAAACGGGAAAAGTGAAAGAATCTGTTGCACGCCATTGCGCGAACGCGCGCGGCGGAGCAATCTTCGCGTGCGGCATGCTATGGGGCCAAATCGGCCGCCAACCGCCTATATTGTAGAGGCTGACGCGTCACCCTGTCCGAACAGCCACGCTGGCGAACAGGGCATGCGGCCGCCTCGGCGGCTGCCGCGAGTGCGAGCCTGCCCTCCCTTTTTCGGGCGGTTCGCGCTGGACGCCGTCACTGTTGTTTGTCGTCGTTGTCGACTCGTTCAACCAAGAGAGGAATCCAAGATGAACATGAAAATCGCGACCCGCCTGTCCGTCTTCGCACTTGCCGGCGCACTGCTCGCAGGCTGCGCCACCCAGCAAGGCAACAACACGGCCGTCGGCACCGGCACGGGCGCGGCGCTGGGCGCGGGCATCGGCGCACTGGCCGGTGGCGGCAAGGGCGCGGCAATCGGCGCGGGCGTCGGCGCCCTGGTCGGTGGCGTGACGGGTTACAACTGGCAGGCGATCAAGAACAAGCTCGCACCGTCGGCAGCGAAGACGGGCACGCAGGTGACCGAGCAGCCGGACGGTTCGCTGAAACTGAACGTACCGAGCTCGGTCACGTTCGCGACCAACCAGTACGCGATCACGCCGGCCTTCACGCCGCTGCTGAACGACCTGGCGACGACGCTGAACCAGAACCCGCAGGTGACGGCGTCGATCATCGGCTACACGGACAGCACGGGTTCGCAGCAGCTGAACCAGACGCTGTCGCAGAACCGCGCGCAAAGCGTCGTGAACGCGCTCGTGCAGCGCGGCGTGGCCGGCGGCCGCCTGTCCGCGCAAGGCATGGGTCCGTCGAACCCGATCGCGGACAACGCGACGGAAGCGGGCCGCGCGCAAAACCGCCGCGTCGAAATCTACCTGCGCGCAGCACAGCAGTAAGCATCGCAACGACCGGAATCGGGGCCGTGCGAACCGCACAGCCCCGTCCCACAAGGCTTTCCGCACGGCTCGTAACAAATCGAAAAAAATTTCGAACTTCTGTCGCGACACGCGGTCTGTCTTTACGGTACGCGGCTGGCGCTGCCGGCGCGTCACCATTCTCCTCTTGTCGTTGTTGCTCCGGGGCCGTATCCGCCCCGGTTTTTTTTGCCCGCAATTTCTCTGCTGCGGCGCAGCATTGAGCGACCATGCACGCTGCTGCCGCATTCGCCGGCCCGACCGTGCCCGCCCCGTGGCGCCTGCCCCGGCTGAGCGGCCCGCGCCCCTGCTAGAATCGCAGTTTCCGTCGTTTTCCCGCCGTTCTTCTACAGACCCTATGTCCGCATCCGACCTCACTTCCGTGCAGGCCGCGGCGCCGCAAGGCAGCCGCCAGATCCTCGTTACGTCCGCACTGCCCTATGCCAACGGGCAGATCCACATCGGCCATCTGGTCGAATACATCCAGACCGACATCTGGGTGCGGACGCTGCGAATGCACGGCCATGAGGTGTACTACATCGGCGCCGACGACACGCACGGCACACCGGTGATGCTGCGCGCGGAGAAGGAAGGCCTCACGCCGAAGCAGCTGATCGACCGCGTGTGGACCGAGCACAAGCGCGACTTCGACAGCTTCGGCGTGTCGTTCGACAACTTCTACTCGACCGATTCGGACGAAAACCGCGTGCTGAGCGAGAAGATCTACCTCGCGCTGAAGGAAAACGGCCTGATCGCCGAGCGCGAGATCGAGCAGGCGTACGATCCCGTCAAGGAAATGTTCCTGCCGGATCGCTTCATCAAGGGCGAATGCCCGAAGTGCCACGCGAAGGACCAGTACGGCGACAACTGCGAAGTGTGCGGCTCGACCTACCTGCCGACGGAGCTGCTGAATCCGTACTCGGTCGTGTCCGGCGCGACGCCGGTGCGCAAGACGTCGACGCACTATTTCTTCCGCCTGTCCGACCCGCGCTGCGAGTCGTTCCTGCGCGAATGGGTCAGCGGCCTCGCGCAACCGGAAGCCACGAACAAGATGCGCGAATGGCTCGGCGACGCCGGCGAAGCAAAGCTCGCCGACTGGGACATCTCGCGCGACGCGCCGTACTTCGGCTTCGAGATCCCCGGCGCGCCCGGCAAGTACTTCTACGTGTGGCTCGACGCACCGGTCGGCTACTACGCGAGCTTCAAGAACCTGTGCGACCGCAAGGGCATCGACTTCGACGCGTGGATCCGTTCGGGGTCGACCGCCGAGCAGTACCACTTCATCGGCAAGGACATCCTGTATTTCCACACGCTGTTCTGGCCGGCAATGCTCGAGTTCTCCGGCCATCGCACGCCGACCAACGTATTCGCGCACGGCTTCCTGACGGTCGACGGCGCGAAGATGTCGAAGTCGCGCGGCACGTTCATCACCGCGCAAAGCTACATCGACACGGGCCTGAACCCCGAATGGCTGCGCTACTACTTCGCCGCGAAGCTGAACGCGACGATGGAAGACATCGACCTGAACCTCGACGACTTCCAGGCGCGCGTGAACAGCGACCTCGTCGGCAAGTACGTGAACATCGCGAGCCGCGCGGCCGGCTTCCTGATCAAGCGGTTCGACGGCCGCGTGCAGGACAGCGCGATGAACCATCCGCTCGTCGCGAAGCTGCGCAATGCGATTCCGACGATCGCCGCGCACTACGAAGCGCGCGAATACAGCCGTGCACTGCGCCAGACGATGGAACTCGCCGACGAAGTGAACGCGTACGTCGACGGCGCGAAGCCGTGGGAACTCGCAAAGGATCCGGCCAATGCGGTCGCGCTGCACGAAACCTGCAGCGTGAGCCTCGAGGCATTCCGCCTGCTGTCGCTCGCGCTGAAGCCCGTTCTGCCGCGCGTGGCCGAAGCGGTCGAAGCATTCTTCGGCATCGCGCCGCTCGCGTGGGCCGATGCGGCGAAGCCGCTGTCGTCGGCGCAGCCGATCAGTGCGTACCAGCACCTGATGACGCGTGTCGACGCGAAGCAGATCGACGCGCTGCTGGCCGCGAACCGCGACTCGCTGCAGGCGGATGCAGCCAGCGCCGCCGCGGCCGGTGCGGCCGGTGCGGCCGCTGCCAACGCCGCGAAGGACGCGAAAAGCGCAAAGGCGAACGCGAAGGCAGCCGCGGCAAACGGTGCGGACGACGGCCCGATTTCGATCGACGATTTCGCGAAGATCGACCTGCGCATCGCGAAGATCGTGGCGTGCCAGGCCGTCGAAGGCTCGGACAAGCTGCTGCAGCTCACGCTCGACGTCGGCGAGGAAAAGACCCGCAACGTGTTCTCGGGCATCAAGTCCGCGTATCAGCCCGAGCAGCTCGTCGGCAAGCTGACGGTGATGGTCGCGAACCTTGCGCCGCGCAAGATGAAGTTCGGTCTGTCCGAAGGGATGGTGCTCGCGGCATCGGCGGCGGACGAGAAGGCCGAGCCGGGCCTCTACATCCTCGAACCGCACAGTGGCGCGAAGCCGGGCATGCGCGTGAAGTAAGACGGCGCACCAGCTCGGGCGACAACCCCGCACCTATCGTGCGGGGTTTTTTTTGCCCGCGTGCCGGTGCCGTTGCGGGCCGGTCTCACGGTGTTCGCCCCGACCCCGTCGCGACCGTGCCCGCACCGCACTACCCCGCCGGCCGGCTACGTGCGCTTCGGCTTCAACCTCACCGCTGCCCGAACCACCGATCGAATCGCCGCGTGTAGTTCAGGTCGACGCCCTGGAACGTGCCGCCATACGCGGACACCGACCAGAACCGCGTCAGGTTGATCGTCGCCTTGAACGCGTTGCTCGCCGACTGCAGCCCCTGCTCGTATCCGAGCACGAAGCGCTCGTTGATCGCCTTCGAAATCTGCACGACCTGCGGATCGGTCAGGCCGACGTCGCTGCGGCCGATCGAGAATTCGTCGAGGCCGATGCTCTGCGCGACGCGCTTGCCGGTCGCGCTGCCGAGCAGCGCGAGTGCGGCCGTCATCGCGTTCTGCTGGCCGACGTTGTTGCCCTGGTCGGTGCCGTGGCCGAACAGCAGCCACGACAGCTTCTCGTTGTCGGTGACGTTCGGCTCGGACACGAGCTTGACCGTCGGCGACTGGATCGTGCCGGTGACCTGCACGCCCGCTTCCACCTCCTGGTTGCGCCGCATCGCGAGAATGTTGATCCCCGGGTTAGACACCGGGCCGTTGAACGTGAAGAAGCCGTTCTCGACCGCGAGCTTGCGGCCGAACGACGTGTACGTCGACCCTTCGGTCACGCGCACGTTGCCGACCGCACGCAGCGGCACGCCCGGCGCGCTCATCACGGTGATCGTGCCGCGCAGCCCGAGATCCGCGCCGTGACCCTTGAAGCGGAAGTCGTTGCCGAGCCCGATGTCGATATTCGCGCGCGGCGCGAGCGACGGCGCCGGCTTCTCGTCGACCTTCTGCGGTTTCGCGGCCGCGGTGCCCGTCTGTACGTCGCCGCGCACCGTGCCGTCCGGGCGCACGATCACGACGTCGTCGGACAGATGCGGCGCCGACTGCTCCGGCAAGTCGAATAGCGCGCGATCGACGACGAACTTGCCGTCGATCGACAGCGCGCCGCGCGGCCCGTCGTTTGCGACGGTCGCCTTGCCCGACAGCGAAAGCTTGCGGTCCGGCGCCGCGAACAGCTCCAGCTTGTCGGCGACGATGTTCGCGGTCAGGTCCGGCGCCTCGCCGTCGAGCCGCACGCGGCCGATCGCGCGCAGCGTGCCGTCGCCGCCGTGGAACTCGACCTGCTGGAACTCGACCAGGTTCTCCGCGAGCTTCACGCGGACGATGCCGTCCTTCAGCTGCACGCCCTGATCGACCAGCGTCGCCGACAGATCGTCGCCCGTCAGCATCCCCGACACTTTTGGCTTCACCGGCGTGCCTGCGACCGTCAGGTGCAACGCCGCGCGTCCGCCGAGCAGGTAGCTCGGCCCGAACAGGTTGCCGGTTGCCCTCAGCGACGGGATGTCCGCGTCGATGCGGCCGGCCAGCTGGCCGTCGTCGGCGACGCCGAACACGCCGTCGCGCAGCGCGAACGGCACGGTCAGGTTCGCGTCGAGCGAGCCGATCCGGTTCGCCTTCGCGAGCGCGACCACGTTCAGCCGGTTGCCGGGCACGAAGCTCGCGCGTGCGGACAGGTCGGTCAGCCCCAGCGACGCGATCCCGCGCCCTGTCTCGATCGTCACGTCGCCGCCCCGCCGCTTCACCTGCACGTAGCCGGTCGCGTTCTGACCGAGCGCGAAATCCCAGTCGGCGTCTAGCACGACGTCGGTGCGCACTGGCGGCCGCTGGCCTGTCAGCTCCTGGCGGACCTGCAGGAAGCGCGCGACCGATGCGTCGCGCACGGTGCCGGCCGAGCGCATCTGGCCATGATCGAACACGAACGACTTCAGGTCGATTGCCGCGCCCTCCAGCGTGAGCCGCGCCGCGCCGAGCGTGACGCGCCCCGCGCCGGCCGACACGGCGAGCGGCGACTGCAACGCGACCGACGGCGTGCCGCGGTTTGCGAGGCGCGTGACGGTGCCGTCCCAGCGCATCCCGTCGCGGTTCTCGACCACGCCGCCGTTCGCCGCGAGCGTCAGGTCGATCACGCGGCCGCCGGCCGCGCCGAGCGCCGATGCGTCGAGCGTGTGCTTCGCGCGCGTGCCGTCGAGGTTCGCACGCAGCGATTTCAGCTGCAGCGAGCCGAGCGCGATGTCGGTTGCGTCGGCGGTGAACACGAGCGCGCCGTGCGCGCCATCGCGGATGTCCGCGCGGCCCTGTGCGGCTCCGATCCGGTTGGATCCGATCACGACGTGCTGGGCCTTGTAGCTGGCCGTCACGTTCGGATGCGCAAAGCTGCCGGTCAGGTCGCCCTGCGCCTGCACGAGGCCCTGCATGCCGAAGCCGAGCCGGTCGAGCTCCGGCGCATCGACGACGAAACGCAGCCGGTCGCCCGGCGCGCCGAAGCTGCCGCGCAGCTCGACGTGGTTGCCTGCGATCGACAGCGTCGCATTGCTCGGCAGGATCCGCGTGCCGGCGAGCTGCACGACGCCAGCGCCGGTCAGCGGCACCCCGTCGTACAGGCTGTCGCCGAGCTTGAAAGTCGCCTTCGTCGATACCTGCGGCGCAAACGCACCGGATGCCGTCAGCGTGCCCGATACGCGCGTTTCGCCGCGTTTGGCAGGCGCCTTCGCAGCCGGTTTCGTGGGCTTGCCCGTGCGCGCGCTGCCTGCGCCCGGCGCGTTCCCCGCGGCGAGCCGCAGCGGATCGAATGCGGTCAGCGTTGCCTTCGCGTCGTAGCTCGAATGCGCGTCGTGCCGGAACACGCCGGTCAGATCGATATGCCCGTTGCCGGCCGTCACGCGTGCATCGGTCACCACCGTCTGCTGCTGCGTCAACGCGACCTTCGCGCGCGCGCCGAGCGCGAGCTTCGGATCGTTCACGTTGAAGTCGACTGTCGTTGCGTCGCCGGCAAGCGTCACGCCGATCGGACCGCCGAGCCGCATCGGCCGCAGCTCGGCGACGAACGCATTGAGATCGAGATTCGCGACTTTCAGATCGAAGCGGCCCTTGCCGCCCGTCAGCGTGCCGCCGCCGGTCACGCTGCCATCGCGGATCAGCTTCAGCGCGAGGCCGTCGATTCTCTGCGCGTGCGCGTCGAGGTTCACGGTCGCGTGCGCATCGACGATCGGCAGCAGGTGCTCGCCGAGCGTGCCGGGCTTCGCGTTGACGATCGACACCGGCCCCGTGACCGCGAAGCCCTTTGCGGGTGCTGCGCCGGCCGGCGCGGTCACGGGGGCGAGCTCCGCGCGCACCGCGAGATCGGCGGCCGGCGCGCCGGGCGAAATCGCCTGCGGATTCACGTGATCGAACACGAGCGACGCGCGGGTGAGCGGCACCGCGCCGAACGGCGCGGCCTCGACGTGCGCACGCCCGTTCAGCTTCATCCCGCTCGCGGAGATGTCCGCGACGAGCGCTTCGAGCGAACCCGACACGTTCGCGCTCGCGTTGACCGGCTCGTTGGCGAGCTTGCCCGCGTAAGTGGCGTTGCCCGTCAGCGCGAACGGCTTCACGCCATCGAGCTTCGCCCGCGCGGTCAGCGCGCCGTACGGCGTGTCGACGCCATCGAGCGCAAGTTCATGGTGACGGCCGTCGCTGCGACCGTTCAGCGCGAGATGATCGAGCTGCGTCGTCGACGCGCCCTCGTGAATCGCGAGGTGGTCGACGCGCAAGTCGTCGATCCGTACCTGCAGCGGCAGGCTCAGGTCCTGCGGGGTCGTGGACGGCGTCGACGGCCCCGGCGCGATCCGCACGTCGATCGTGCCCGCGCGCAGATACGCGACCGACAGCCGCCACGGCGCGCGCGTCAACGCCCAGCGGCCGTCGAGCCGGTCGATCCGCACTTCGGTGCCTGCGGTGCCGGGGCTCGTCCATGCGAAGCCGCGCAGCCGCACCCCCGTCGCGAGCGCGCCGCCTTCCAGCGTACCCGCGAGCCGGCCGCCCAGCACGCGCACGGCCGCCTGCCACGCGAGCCGCGTGCCGCGCTCGGTCGTCGCCGCCGCCAGCACGAGCCCGACCGCGAGCACGACGAGCAGCAAGGCCGTCACGAGCGACCACGCGACGATTCGGCCCGCACGTGCGCGGCGCCGCGTGCGCGGCCGCTCCCCGGGCGCTCGCTCGGGCGAGTCCGGGTTCGGAGGCGGCATGTCGTTCGGGTCCTTCGTCATGCGGTTCGTCGTGGGTCGGGCAACAAGGTCAGAAAGCGATGCCGAGCGTCAGGTACGGGCGCACGCTGTGGTTGCGCAGCCCGTATGCGACGTCGACGTTGATCGGGCCGACGGGGCTGCGCCAGCGCGCGCCGATGCCGACGCCCGGATAGAACACGCGTTCGCCCCACGCATCGGTCGCGGTGCCGATGTCGAAGAACGTCGCGGCACCCCAGTCGTGGTTGAACCAGTGCTGGTATTCGGCGGTGCCCGTCATCAGGTATTTGGTCGGCAGCACGGAGCCGCCGACGTTGTTGCCGATGCTCTGGTAGCCGTAGCCGCGTACCGAGTTCGACCCGCCGGCGCGAAACAGCAGCGACGCCGGCACGCCGTTCGAACTGCCGCTCGTGAACACGCCGCCAAGCTCCGCGCGGAACACGAACAGATCGCGCCGGCCGATCGGCAGGTATTGCTGGCCGCGCGCGTAACCGCGAATGAAGGTCTGATCGGTCAGCACGCCCTTGATCGCAAAGCCGGCCTCCGCGTGGATCAGGTTCCCCGAGCGCGGGAACAGCGGATCGTCGACGTTGCGCCGCGTCCACGCCCACTGCGGCACCAGTGCACGGCTCGTGGTCGGGCCCGCACTGTTCTGGTCGAGCCGATCCTGGTAGTACATGAGCGAGTACGAATAGTCGATGAACTGACCGGTACGCGTGCGCTGCGCGCCGACACGCGCGCTGTAGATCCGCGTGTCCGACACGTTGGTGTTCGTGTACGACGCGAGCACGCTGTTGGTCCATCCCTTCTCGCCGGGCGGCATCGACAGCTGGACCTGGCCGTACTGCTGGATCTGATCGAGCCGACCCGACACGGTAAGCGGCCACGCAGCGCCGAACGTGTCGAGGTAGGTGTATGAGCCCTGCACGTGCGGGCCGGTGTCCGTCGCGTAGCCGACGCCGCCGCGAATGCTGTTGTACGGGAACTCGCTGACCTTCACGTGCACGGGCGTACGCTCGGGCTTCGACGTATCGTCGCCGACGTCGATCGCGACGCTCGCGTAGTACGGCGTGTTCTGCAGTTGCCGCTGCAGCTCGGTGATCCGGCGCGCGTCGTAGATCTCGCCTTCCGACAACGGATTGACGTTCGTGACGATTTTCTCCGGGTAGCGGCGCACGCCATCGACGTCGACCTTGCCGATCGTAAACGTCGGGCCGCTGTCGAACGTGACCGCCAGCGCCGCGCGCTGCGTGCGCGGATCGATGCGCGCCTCCGACGACGCGATCTTCGCGCCGAGGTAACGGCGCGACTGCAGCTGCCTGAGCGCCGCCCCTTTCGCGCCGTCCCAGTCGGACTGCGTGAACGGCTCGCCCGGCTTCAGGGAAAAGGCGAAGCGGGTCGCGGCTTCCTGCTTCGGATCCTCGGTGCCGACCGGCCCCTTGAACGTCAGGTCGACACTCGATACGACCGTCTGCGGCCCCGGATCGACCGCGACACGCACATCGCGCTTGCCGTCGCGCGTGCGCACGTCGGTGCGCACCACCGGGGAAAAGTAGCCGGCGGTCGCGGTCAGGTCACGCACCTGCTGCGGCGTGGCGGTCACGAGGAAGTCGAACTGGTCGTCGCTGATGTCGTCGCGCTTCGCGAAGCGCGCGATGTCGAGATGAGCCTTGAGCAGCTTGCGGATCGGGCGCGGCGCGTCGATGTCGACGTCGTACTTCGCGTACGCGGGCAGCGCGACGAGCGCCGCCAGACAGCCGGCGAGGGCCGCCCGGGCCGCGGCGCCGGCGCCGCGCCGCGCGCGCCGGCCAGGGTTGCGGGCCGCGCGCGCGGCCGCGTCGTCCGCCGTATGTGCTTGCTGGTTCGCCTGACCCGCCAAATAGGACCTCGCCCTCGGTTGTCGTGATTTCGTGGAAAACCCTGTATTTGACCACATGGCCGCGGTCATGCCCGCTCCGGCGCCGCTTTGACGCTTGCACGCAACGAAGCGCGTGCCGGGCCGGCGCGACCACGCCGCGCGAACGGGCCAGCGGATTCGACGCGCGATTGACGCCGGCTGTTCCCCGCGATGCGGTAAAATCCCGCCATCGCGAACCCGGCGCACCGTGCGCCGCCCGAAACGGAAAGACAAGCCATGCCGTACCAGTCCGACGTCACGCAGTTCCTGAACCAGCTCAAGCAACAGAAGCCGACGCTCGAAGAAGAGCAACGCAAGGGCCGTTCCCTGCTGTGGGACAAGCAGCCGATCGACCTCAACGAGCGCGCCGAGCAGCAGGAATCGCGCGTGAAGCAAACGCCCTACGTCTATTACCAGAACTTCTGACGACGTGAGCGCCGCCGACGAGGGCAGCGCCGCCCGGCAGGACGACGCGATCGCCGCGCCCGCGGGCGCCGACTCGACGCCCGACACGGTCGACGGTGTCGCGGCGTTCGCTCGCCTGTACGGCGAGCCGCTCTTCAAGCTCCCGCAGGATCTCTACATCCCGCCCGATGCGCTCGAGGTGTTCCTCGAGACGTTCGAGGGCCCGCTCGACCTGCTGCTGTACCTGATCCGCAAGCAGAACTTCAACGTGCTCGACATCCCGATGGCGCAGGTGACCGCGCAATATCTCGGCTATGTCGACCAGATCCGTACGTCGAACCTCGAGCTGGCTGCCGAATACCTGCTGATGGCCGCGATGCTGATCGAGATCAAGTCGCGCATGCTGCTGCCGGTCAAGAAGGCCGACACCGGCGAGGAAGCCGAGGATCCGCGCGCGGAACTGGTGCGCCGCCTGCTCGAATACGAGCAGATGAAGCTCGCCGCGCAGCGCCTCGACCAGTTGCCGCAACTCGGCCGCGACTTCCTGCGCGCCGAGGTCTACATCGAACAGAGCATCACGCCGCGCTTTCCGGACGTGAACTCGGACGACCTGCGCGCCGCGTGGGCCGACGTGCTCAAGCGCGCAAAGCTCGTCCAGCACCACAAGATTTCCCGCGAGGAACTGTCGGTGCGCGAGCACATGAGCCTGATCCTGCGCCGGCTGCAGAACGCGCGCTTCATGGAGTTCGCCGATCTCTTCGACACGTCGCGCGGCGTGCCGGTCGTCGTCGTGAATTTCATCGCGATGCTCGAGCTTGCGCGCGAATCGCTTGTCGAGATCACGCAGGCCGAGCCGTTCGCGCCGATCTACGTCCGGCTCGCCTACCTGCCCGCGTAACGCGCGCCGCCCCCGGCGTCTCCCGAACCCGCCTGCGTGCACTGGTCGCTTGCCACGGCGCCTGCGCGCCCGGTCGCGGCACGCTCGAGTAAAAAGTGAACGATCGTTCCATTTTCGATGCGTGCGGCGGCCAAATCCTCTACAATCCGCCGACGCCCGATGCGCCGCCCGCGCGCCGGCGTTCTCCGCTTCGACCCCGACGCCGCTGTTGCGGCGCCAACGCGCGCCTCGCGCGAGGAACCCGCTACCCGATCATGAAAGTCATCAGCTCGATCCAGGAACTGCGCGACCAGTTGCGCGGCCAGAACCGCACGGCGTTCGTGCCGACGATGGGCAACCTGCACGAAGGTCACCTGTCGCTGATGCGCCTCGCGCGCCAGCACGGCGACCCGGTCGTGGCGAGCATCTTCGTCAACCGCCTGCAATTCGGCCCGAACGAGGATTTCGACAAGTATCCGCGTACGCTGCAGGACGACATCGAGAAGCTGCAGAAGGAAAACGTCTACGTGCTGTTCGCGCCGACCGAGCGCGACATGTATCCGGAGCCGCAGGAGTACCGCGTGCTGCCGCCCGACGATCTCGGCGGGATTCTTGAGGGCGAGTTTCGGCCGGGCTTCTTCGCCGGTGTGTGCACGGTCGTCACGAAGCTGATGTCGTGCGTGCAGCCGCGCGTCGCCGTGTTCGGCAAGAAGGATTACCAGCAGCTGATGATCGTGCGCCGGATGTGCCAGCAGCTCGCGCTGCCGGTCGACATCGTCGCGGCCGAGACCGTGCGCGACGAGGACGGTCTCGCGCTGTCGTCGCGCAACCGCTACCTGGGCACCGACGAGCGCAAGGAAGCGCCCGAACTCGCGAAAACGCTGCAGCGCGTGCGCGACAGCGTGCTTGGCGGCGAACGCGACCTCGGCAAGCTCGAGCAGCACGCGCGCACGCACCTGACCGAGCGTGGCTGGGCGCCCGACTACATCGCGATCCGCCGCCGCGCGAACCTGCTCGCGCCGAGCGCCGCCGAACTTGAAGCCGGCGAGCCGCTCGTCGTGCTCGCGGCCGCGAAACTCGGTGCGACGCGCCTGATCGACAACCTGGAAATCTGACGGCGGGCCACCTTCGCCAGTCACGCATCACGGAGATACCATGCAGCGCCACATGCTCAAATCGAAGATCCACCGCGCGGCCGTCACGCACTGCGAGCTGCACTACGAAGGCTCGTGCGCGATCGACGAAGATCTGCTCGAAGCGGCCGGTCTCATCGAAAACGAACGGATCGACATCTGGAACATCAACAACGGCGAGCGCTTCTCGACGTATGCGATCAAGGGCGAACGCGGCAGCGGGATGATCTCGCTGAACGGCTCGGCTGCACGCCGCGCGCAGTTGGGCGATCTCGTGATCATCGCGGCGTTCGCGATGGTCGACGAAGCCGAACTGCAGGCCGGCTGGAAGCCGAAGCTCGTGTTCATCGACGAAGGCAACAAGATCAAGGGCCACCGCGATCACGTGCCGACGCAGAGCTGGAGCTGATCCGCGCGCCCGGCCGCGTGTCGCGACACGCGCCGGGTGTTGCCATGGCGCCCCGCACGCTCGCGCGGGCCAACCCCGAGGCGCCGCATACGTACGAAGGGCCTGATCCGGCGCGATGCCGGATCAGGCCCTTCGTCGTTTCACACAACCCGCCGGCGCGCGGCGCGGGTCAGGACGCCTTCGCGGCCTTCTCCGCCTTCGGCGCACGGCGCTCGGCCCACTCGACGATCGGCCGCCATTGTTCGAGATCCTTCTCGACGCGGCTCTTCGCGACGTCCCACAGTGTCAGGCCGTGCGCGGCGATCTGCACGTAGTTCTGCGTGTCTCGCACGTAGCCGAGCACCGGCAGTCCGAGCCCTTCGACGAAACGGTGCAACTGGTCGGACGAACGCGTGCGCGCATCGACCCGCATCCCGACGATCCCGATCTCGACGCTGCCCTTGCGCACGGCCTTTTCGGCGGCGAGCCGCTCGAGAAACTGCTGTGTCGCGAGAATATCGAACATCGACGGCTGCAGCGGCACGATCACCTTGTCCGCGAGTTGCAGTGCGACGTTGAGCCGGTTGCCGTGCAGGCCGGCCGGCGTGTCGATCACCGCATATTCGAGGCCGCGCGGCGGCTTCGACGGCGCGTCCGGATCGAGATCCCATGCCTCGATCGCCGGCAGGCCTGCGGGCCGCAGATCGAGCCATGCATGCGCAGACTGCTGCCGGTCCAGATCGGCGAGCGCCACCCACGCGCCCTGCGCCGCGAAATAGCCGGCAAGATTGGTGGACAGCGTGCTCTTCCCCACGCCGCCCTTCGGATTCGCCACCACGATCACCGTCATGAATTCCCCCGAAAAAGCCGCGCGGCGCGTGCCGCGGTTGGCACGCGCCGCTCGATTGCGGATACAGGGAGCGATGATATCGGCAAACCGGGGGTCACCGGAACGGGTGGCGCCGATGCCCGCCCCGTTTAGGCGGTTCGCGCCGCGACGCGCGGGGCGCCGAGCGCAAATGCTCCGCCGCCCAGCAGCGCCTGCACGGCCAGCGTGACAGCCCAGAACGCCGGATACTCCCAGCCGCCGTGCGGCGATGCGAAGCCCCAGCCGTTCGGCAGATGCGCGGACACCGCGCCGAGCATGAACGGCAGCAGCACCAGCGCGGCGGTGCGCACGCGGAAACCCGCGAGCAGCGCAAGCCCGCCGGCCAGTTCGACGACGGTCGTCACGTACGCGAGCCAGCCGGGCAGGCCGATCGACGCGAAGAACTGCGCGGTGCCCGGCAGCGTGAAGACGAACACCTTCTGCGCAACGTGCGCGAGATACAGCACGCCGAGCGCGACGCGCAACAGCGTCGCGCCAAGATCGTTCAGGCGGTTGGGGTTCATGGCGGATTCCTTCGTGAGTGGAGGGGAATGGACCGCACTGTATTCGAATCGAATCCGCCAATAAACGCGCTGAACGGCTTTAACTGATTCCCATGGAGAACGAATCGATGGATAAAAAAGGGCATGATCGATCATGCCCTTGTATCCGGTATGTGTCGGCCGGGATGTCTTTCAACCGCCGCTCTTGCCTTGTGCGGCACCGCCCGAGCCTGCGCCGCCGCCAGGCGCGTACGAATCGCACGCATGCGCCGCCGCGGATGCGCCCAGCAGCGCCGCGAGCAGCACGCTCAACCACCATCGACCCTTCATCGTCGCGCTCCTTCGGGCGGACCTCCGCCCCTCTAAGTTGTACGCGATTCGCCGCAAAATGCCAGAGCCGGCGCGCCGTCGGTCAACGAAATTCGGCGTACAGCGCGCGCAGGTCGAGGTGTTCGGCGAACGAATCGGCCAGCCGCTCCAGCGACGCCTCGCGCAGCGCCGGGTAGTCGATGCGCGCCGCGCCGTCGAGCCCCGCCCATGCAAGCAGCGCCGCGCACGCGTCGGCCGCGTCGAACAGACCGTGCACGTAGGTCGCAAGGATCTGCCCGTCGGCGGAAATCGCGCCGTCGGAGCGCGTGCCGCCCTGCGCATCGTCGGCGGCCAGTTCGAGCGCGGGTGCCGCAAGCGCCGGCCCGCGCGTGTCGCCCATGTGAATCTCGTAGCCTTGCACGGCGGCCGCACCGGGCAATGCGAGCCGCCCGCTCACGTTCTTCAGCGTCTTGTGCGGTTGCAGCGTCGTGTCGAATTCGAGCAGCCCGAGCCCCGGCACGCTGCCGGGCGCGCCTTCGAGGCCGAGCGGATCGTCGAGGGTGCGGCCGAGCATCTGCATCCCGCCACAAATGCCGATCACCTTGCCTCCGTAGCGCAGGTGGCGGCGGATCACCGTGTCCCAGCCCGCGCCTCGCAGCCACGCGAGATCGCGCTGCACGCTCTTGGAGCCGGGCAGGATCAGCAGGTCGGCGTCCGGCACCGGGCCGCTCTTCCAGTAAGTGAACTCCACCTGCGGATGCGCGCGCAGCGGATCGAAATCAGTGTGGTTGCTGATGCGCGGCAGCGCGGGCACGACGACGCGCAGCACGCCGGCGTCGCCGCGCACGGCCGCGCTGCGCGCCTGCGACGGCAGCATGTCCTCGGCGTCGAGCAGCAGCCCGTGCAGGTACGGCAGCACGCCGAACACGGGCTTGCCGGTCTGCGCCCGCAGCCAGTCGAGCCCCGGTTCCAGCAACCTGATGTCGCCACGAAAGCGGTTGATCACGAAGCCGCGCACGCGCGCACGCTCGCTGTCCGACAGGCACGCGAGCGTGCCGACCAGATGCGCGAACACGCCGCCGCGATCGATGTCCGCCACCAGCACGACCGGGCAGTCGACGCGTTCGGCGAAGCCCATGTTCGCGATGTCTCCTTCGCGCAGATTGATCTCGGCCGGGCTGCCCGCGCCTTCGACGAGCACCGTGTCGTAGCCGGCGCGCAGCCGCGCGTACGACTCGAGCACCGCGTCGAACGCGACGGGCTTGTAATCGTGATACGCGCGCGCGTCGAGGTTCATGCGCGCCTTGCCGTGGATGATCACTTGCGCACCGCGGTCGCTGGTCGGCTTCAGCAGCACCGGGTTGAAGTCGGTATGCGGCGCGACACCCGCGGCCAATGCCTGCAGCGCCTGCGCGCGGCCGATCTCGCCGCCGTCGGCCGTCACCGCGCTGTTGAGCGCCATGTTCTGCGGCTTGAACGGCGCGACGCGCGCACCGGCGCGGCGCGCGAGGCGGCACAAGCCCGCGACGAGCGTGCTCTTGCCCGCATCGGACGTCGTGCCCTGGATCATCAACGTGCCGCGCGGCCGCGGTTCGGGTGCGTTCATCGTATGGAGAGTCGTGGCGAAGCGAAGGCCGCATTATCGCCCGCGTGCGACGCCCGCGCCGTTACAATCACGCGATGATTCCGCACGACCTCACCTTCGTCCTCGGCGGTGCACGCTCGGGCAAGAGCGCGCATGCCGAGCGGCTCGCCGCCGACTGCGGCCGCCCCGTCACCTATATCGCGACCGCGGCGTCGAGCACGGCCGATGCCGAATTCGAACGGCGCATCGCGCATCACCGCGCGCGCCGGCCGGCCGACTGGGGTTTCGCCGATGCGCCCGTCGATCTCGCCGCCACGCTCGTGCGGCTCGACGATCCGCGCGCATGCCTGCTCGTCGACTGCCTGACGCTGTGGCTCACGAACCTGCTGTGTCCACTCGACGGCGAACCGCTCGACGACGCGCAGTACGCCGCGCAGGTCGAGCGACTCGAACACGCGCTGCGCCACGCCCGCGCGAAGGTGATCGTCGTCAGCAACGAAATCGGGCTCGGCGTCGTGCCGCTCGGATCGGTCACGCGCCGCTACGTCGACGAGCTCGGACGCCTGAACCAGCGCATCGCAGCGCTCGCGACCCGCGTGACGCTGCTCGTGGCGGGACTGCCGCTCGAACTCAAGGACGGAGCGCCGTCATGCTGATGCTGTCGCTGCCGCTCGTCGCGATGCTCGCGGTCGCGGCCGCGATCGTCGATCGCGTGCTTGGCGAACCGGCCGGCTGGCATCCGCTCGTCGCATTCGGCCGGCTCGCCGCGCGCGTCGAAGGTGCATTGAACACGGGTCGGCACGGCCGTGCGGCCGGCGTCGCCGCATGGCTCGCCGCCGTCGCGCCCCCGGTGGCCGTCGCCGCGTGGCTCGCTGCGGTGCTGCCGTGGCCGCTCGCCGCCGCGTTGCACGTCGCGCTGCTGTGGTTTGCGCTCGGCGCGAGAAGCCTCGCCGATCACGTCACGCCGATCGCCGCCGCGCTGCTGCGGCGCGATCTCGATGCCGCACGCGCGCTCACCGCGCGCATCGTGTCCCGCGACACGAGCGAGGCCGACGAAGGCGCGCTATCGCGCGCGGCCGTCGAATCGGCGCTCGAGAACGGCAACGACGCGATCTTCGGCGCACTGTTCTGGTTCGTCGTCGCAGGCGGCCCGGGCGCGCTGCTGTTCCGGCTCGCGAACACGCTCGATGCGATGTGGGGCTACCGCACGCCGCGCTTCCTGACGTTCGGTTGGGCGGCCGCGCGTCTCGACGACGCGCTCAACTGGATTCCCGCGCGCGCCACCGCCGCGAGCTACGCACTGCTCGGCGACACGGCCGCCGCGTGGCGCTGCTGGCGCACGCAAGCGCGCCACTGGGACAGCCCGAACGCCGGCCCCGTGATGGCCGCCGGCGCCGGCAGCCTGAACGTGCAGCTCGGCGGCCCGGCCGTCTATCACGGCGAGATCGAAGATCGTCCCGTGCTCGGCACCGGCGCGACGGCGACGGCCGTGCACGTCGTCGCCGCGCTGTCGCTCGTCACGCGCACGCTCGCGCTGTGGCTTGCGCTGCTCGTCGCGGGCGGCGCACTCGTCCTCGCTACTCATCATGTCTGACGCACGCATTCCACACGGCGGCAACCTGCACGAAGCAGCGCGCCGCCACGGCATTCCATACGACGCATGGCTCGACCTGTCGACCGGCATCAATCCGGTCGGCTATCCGGTGCCGCCGGTCCCGGCCGATGCATGGCGCCGGCTGCCGGACGACGGCGACGCGCTCGCCGCGTGCGCGGCCGGTTACTACGGCGCGCCGGATGCCGAGCACGTGCTGCCGGTCGCCGGCAGCCAGGCCGCAATCCGCGCGCTGCCCGCGCTGCTGCCGACCGGCGACGCCGGTGTCGCGCCGCTCGCGTATGGCGAGTACGCGCCGGCATTCGCGCGTCGTGGCCATCGCGTCGTCGCGCTCGACATCGGCGTGGACGCGTTGCCCGCCACGCTGCGTCACGTGATCGTCGGGAACCCGAACAATCCGACCGCCGAATTCGTGCCGGTCGAACGGCTGCTCTGCTGGCATGCGCAGCTGTCCGCACGCGGCGGCACGCTGATCGTCGACGAGGCATTCGCGGATACCGGCACCGCACCATCGCTTGCGCAATACGTTGATCGTCCCGGCCTCGTGGTGCTTCGCTCGGTCGGCAAGTTCTTCGGCCTTGCCGGCATCCGCGCGGGCTTCGTGCTCGCGCATCCCGCGTCGATCGCGGCACTGCGCGACGTGCTCGGTGCGTGGACCGTCAGCGGGCCCGCGCGCCATGCGGTTGCCGCCGCGTTCGCGGACCGCGCATGGCAGGCCGCCGCCCGCGAACGGCTCACCGCCGACGGCGAACGCCTCGCCGCGTTGCTGCGCGCACATGGCTTCGCGGTGCGCGCGACGCCGCTCTTCAGCTGGACCGACGACGCGCGTGCCGCCGCACTGCATGCAGCGCTTGCCGCGCACGGCATCTGGACACGGCACTTCGCGCAGCGGTCGAGCATCCGCATCGGCCTGCCCGGCAACGAAGCCGAATGGCAGCGCTTCGCCGACGCGCTCACGCAATGCATGACGGCGCTGCAGCCGGCATCCGCATGAGCCGCGCCCCGCTCGGCCGCCTGCCGGCGCTGGCGATGCTGGCCGCACTCGCGCACGCACCGCTCGCGCGCGCGGACGTCGCGGCCCGTGACGATGCCGGCAACACAGTGACGCTCGCCGCTCCCGCGCAACGCGTGATCAGCCTTGCGCCGCACGCGACCGAACTGATCTATGCGGCCGGCGGCGGCGCGAAACTGGTCGGCACGGTCACGTACAGCGACTATCCGCCCGCAGCGCAGGCGGTGCCGCGCGTCGGCGACAACAAGGCGCTCGACCTCGAACGAATCGCCGCGCTGAAGCCCGATCTGATCGTCGTATGGCGGCACGGCAATGCCGAGCGGCAGACCGACGCGCTGCGCGCGCTGCAGATCCCGCTGTTCTTCAGCGAACCGAAGCATCTCGACGACGTGGCGACGTCGCTGCGCCGGCTCGGCACGCTGCTCGGCACGGGGCCGGCAGCCGATGTGGCGGCCGCCTCGTTCTCGCGAGACATCGCGGCGCTGCGCGCACGCTATTCCGCGCGGCCGCCCGTCACGATGTTCTTCCAGGTATGGGACCGGCCGCTGACGACGCTCAACGGCGCGCATCTGTTCAACGACGTCATTGCGCTGTGCGGCGGCCGCAACGTGTTCGCAGCGCTGAAGCCGCTCGCGCCGGCCGTCACCGACGAAGCCGTGCTCGCGGCGAATCCGGAAGCGATCGTCACGACCGCCGCCGGTGCGACGCGCTCGGATGCCCCACTGCCGAGTCTCGCACGCTGGCGTGCGTGGCCCGCGCTGACGGCCGTTGCACGCAACAACCTGTTCGCGATCGACGGCGACCTGCTGACGCGGCCGTCGCCGCGAATCGCGCAAGGCGCGGCCGCGCTGTGCGAGGATCTGGACGCCGCGCGCGCGAGACGGCCCGCACGCTGATTTCCGGCTTCTCCAACACTGTTGCGCGGCGTGCACGAGCGCCTACTCGTCCCAGTGCTCGACTTTCCACGAGCGTGACGCATCGTCCAGCCGCAACCACACGACACCGCCGGTCGGCACCGGTCGCGCCAGCAGCGTATCGAGCGGCACGCGCAGCGCGTGCGACGCGAACGCGCGGATCACGCCGGCGTGCGTCACTGCCCATTGCGGCGTGCCGGCCAGCACGACCTCGTCGGCCGCGCGCGCCACTCGTGCGGCGAATCGCGCCACGCTCTCGCCACCGTGCGCGCACGCATGCATCAGATCGGCGGCCCATGCGTCGAGCGCGGCGCGGCCGATATCGTCCCAGCGTTGAAGTTCCCACGCGCCGAAGTCCATTTCCTGCCAGCCTGCGTCATGCCGCAGCGGCACGCCGAACGCGTGCGCGAGCCGTTCGGCGACCGATGCGCAGCGCGTCAGCGGACTCGTCCAGATGTGCCGGGGCAACGGCGCCCCGAGCGTCGCGACACGCTCGCGCACGTGCTGCGCGCCGATGTCGGCCGATGCGGCGAGCGGCACGTCGCTGCGGCCGTAGCAAATGCCGCGTTCGACATCGACGGCCGGATGACGAATCAGGACGAGATCCATCCGAGCACCACGAGGTAGATCGCCAGTTCGCTCAGTTGCTGCGCGAAGCCGAGACAGTCACCTGTATAGCCGCCGATCCGTTTCATGAAATAGCGCGCGGCCCATGCACGCACGAGCACGAGCGCGACAAAGGCCGCGAGCCCCGCGCGCCAGTCCGGCCAGAACAGCCATGGCAGCCCGAATGCGGCCGCGGCCCACGCCGCGCGCGCGCCCATGCGCTGCGCGACCGGCTTCGCCTTGCCCTCTGGGCGCACGTAGTCGAGCGACATCAGCAGGCTCACCGCCGCCGCGCGGCTCGCCGCATGCGCGGCGATCATCGTCCACGCGGCACGCAGCGGCAGCATGGACGCAAGTGCCTGCCACTTGAGGCCGAGCGTCACCACGAGCGCCACCGCACCGAAGGTGCCGATCCGCGAGTCGTGCATGATCCGCAGCACGTCGTCGCGTGTATAGCCGCCGCCGAACGCATCGCAGCTGTCGGCGAGGCCGTCCTCGTGGAACGCGCCGGTCGCAAGCAACGTCGCGGCCATCGACAGCCCGACCGCGATCGACGCCGGCAGCACGCGCAGCGCGACCAGATAGACGAGCGCACCCCACGCGCCGACGCATGCGCCAACCAGCGGGAAGTAGCGCGCGGCCTGGTCGAGGTCGCCAGCCGCATGGCCGATCGAGCGCGGCACCGGCACGCGCGTGAAATAGCCGAGCGCGACGAAGAAGTAGCGCAGCTCCGCGCGTGGGCCGCGTGCGCGCTCAGGCGTCACGGTTGTCGACGCCTGCGGATTCGAAGCTCGCCATCTCGGCGAGGAATGCGGCTGCCGCGCGCACGAGCGGCAGCGCGAGCGCGGCGCCGGTGCCTTCGCCGAGCCGCAGGTCGAGTGCGAGCAGCGGCTTTGCGCCGAAATACTCGAGCATGCGCCGGTGCCCGGCTTCGTGCGACGTATGCGAGAACACGCAGTAGTCGCGCACGCCGGGCGCAATGCGCTCCGCGACGAGCAGCGCAGCCGTCGCGATGAAGCCGTCGACGAGAATCGTCATCCGTTCGCTCGCGGCCGCGAGATACGCGCCCGTCATCATCGCGATCTCGAAGCCGCCGAACGTCGCGAGCACGTCGAGCGGCGCGATCGCATGCGAATGCCGTACGAGCGCGCGTCCGAGCACCGCGCGCTTGTGCGCGAGACCCTGATCGTCGAGGCCCGTGCCGCGGCCGACACACGCATCGATCGGCACGTCGAGCAGACGGCTCATCAGGCACGCGGCCGACGACGTGTTCGCGATTCCCATTTCGCCGAAGCCGATCACGTTCGTGCCGAGCGACGCGTGCACGCGCACGCGCGCCGCGCCGGCGGCGAGCGCCGCGTGCGCTTCTTCGTGCGTCATCGCAGGTTCGGCTGCAAAGTTGCGCGTGCCGCGCGCGACCGGCAACGACACGAGCCGGTCGGACACCGGCAGCGGCGACGCGACGCCCGCATCGACGATTTCGAGCACGCTCTGCGCGACGCCGGAAAACGCGTTGATCGCCGCGCCGCCGGCCAGGAAGTTCGCGACCATCTGCGCGGTGACCGACTGCGGATACGGACTCACGCCCTCGGCCGCGATCCCGTGGTCGCCGGCAAACACGATCGTCACGGGACGCAGCACCTGCGGCCGCTCGGTACGCTGGATCAGGCCCAGTTGCAGCGCGAGCGACTCGAGCTGGCCGAGACTGCCGGGCGGCTTGGTCTTGTGATCGATCACATGCTGCAGGCGCCGGCGCAGCGCGTCGTCCAGCGGGGCGATCGCAGGCGGGAAGTCGGTCTGGGCGGTCGGGTTCGTCATCGTAAGGTTGCCTCGTTGGCGCGGCCGGCGCCGCGGATCGAAGGAAGAAGGTTCATCGTCGCTGCGGCCACGCGGGCAGCAGCGCGTCGCGGCCGTTCTCGCGGATCAGCACGATCGGATAGCCGAACGCGTCGCTCGCGCGCGCGGGCGTCAGCACGTCGTGCACGGGGCCGGCCCACGCATGGCCGCGGCCGTCGAGCAGCAGCGCGTGCGTGGCGAAACGCCGCGCGAGATTCAGGTCGTGGCATGAGAACAGCACCGTGCGCGCGCCCGCGCCGAGCCACTCGGTCAGCGCGGTCAGCGCGTCGATCTGGTGATGGAGATCGAGATGGGCGAGCGGTTCGTCGAGCAGCATCAGCGGCGCGTCCTGACACAGCGTCGCGGCAAGCGCGACGCGCTGCCGCTCGCCGCCCGACAGAGAGAGCACGTCGCGCGACGCGAGCGCGTTCAGTCCGAACGTGGCGAGTGCGTCGCGCGCGGCCGCGCGGTCGTCGTCGCGCTCCCAGCCCCACCCGCCGAGATACGGGAAGCGGTTGAGCAACACCGTGTCGAATACGGTCGCGCTGAACGCGTCGTGCAATTGCTGCGGCATCAGCGCCCGGCGCCGCGCGAGCGCGCCGGCCGGCCAGTCGGCGAGCGGCCGACCGTCGATCTCGACGTGGCCGCCGGCCGGCCGCTGCAAGCCTGCGAGCGTCGCGAGCAGCGTCGTCTTGCCGGCACCGTTCGGCCCTGCGACACACCAGATCTCGGCAGGCCGGAACGCGTGCGTGAAACCGTCGAGCAGCATCCGCTCGCCGGCCTTGAGCGTCAGGTCGACCGCTGCACAACGGACGTCGCAGGCGGCTTGCGTCATCGCATCGGCCTCCTCAGCAACATCCACAGGAACACCGGCACGCCGACGAGCGCGGTCATCACGCCGACCGGCAATTGCGCGGGCGCGATCGCAGTGCGCGCGAGCAGGTCAGATGCCATCACGCCGCCGCCGCCCGCCAGCATCGCTGCGGGCAGCAGCATCCGCTGATCGTTGCCGAATGCCAGCCGCAGCGCGTGCGGGACGACGAGGCCGACAAAGCCGATCGTACCGGCCGTCGTCACCGCGGCCGCGGCCGCGAGCGACGCGACGAGGTAGATCTGCACGCGCAAGCGCGCGACCGGCACGCCGAGCGCGAGCGCGGTCGCGTCGCCGCGCAGCAGCACGTTCAGTTGCGGCGCTGCCGGCAGCGCGACGCATGCGGCCAGCAACAGCGCGCCCCACGCGAACCATGGCGTCGTCACGCCGTTCAGATCGCCCGTCAGCCAGAAGATGATTCCCCGCAGCCGCGCATCGGGCGCGAGCGACAGCAGCAGCGTGACGAGCGCGCCCCACCCGGCCGCGATCACGACGCCCGTCAGCAGCAGCCGCGGCGATGCGTCGCGCGAATCGCCGCGCCACAGCTCGCGGCGCGCGAGCCCGAGCACGAGCGCGACCGACACCAGCGCGCCGGTGAACGCGCATGCGTCGACGACCCACCACGCGGCGCCCGCGATCATCGCGACGAGCGCGAAACCGGCCGCGCCACCCGATACGCCGAGCACGTACGGCTCCGCGAGCGGATTGCGCAGCAGCACCTGCAGCAGCGCACCGGCCAACGCGAGCAGCGCGCCGCACGCAAAACCCGCGAGCGCACGCGGCAATCGCAGTGTGCGCACGATGTCGGCAAACAGCACGTCTGCGCCGCCGTGCGGAACGAGCGAGGCGAGCGCCTGCCAGGGCGACATCGGCACGCTGCCGATCGACAGCGAAGCCACGAACAGCAGCGCGACCACGGCCGCCAGCACGGCCCAGATCGCCGCGGCGCGCGCGGCGCTCATGCGCTGCACGGCGCGGTGCATGACGTGCGACGCTCAGGCTCGTCGCCGGCCCGGCCGGACATGGGCGTCGCGCGACCGCGTGTAATGGGCATACGCAAGCTCGTCATCCTCGTTGAACGGGTTGTTGATGCGCGCACCGGGAACCGTAACGCGGCGATGCCGTCGCGCGACACGGCCGACGTTGGTGTTTGCTTCGCAGCGCAACGTCGCGCGGCCGGCAATCTGCGCAATATAGTGGAAGCCGCCGTACCGGGTCGACCGGCGCCGCGCCTGCGCGGTCCTTTGGCGCGCTCGATACTGCTGCACGCATGGCTCGCCCTGCCTGATACGCGCCGGTGCGCCGCGCAGTCGATCCGTGCGCTGCGACCGCCGGCGTCGGCGCCGCTGCGCACGAAGCGGCAGCCGCAGCAGTCCGCGCGGGGACCGCGGCGAGCGGCACGCGGCGGCGCACTGGAGGCGCTGCGCGCGCGATTGGGGTCAGCATCGAAGTGAAATCTCGTGGAGCACTGCGCGCCCCGCTTCCCCGCGGGCCACGCGTCATGAAGCCCTGCAGGCTTCCCGCATCGGCCGGTATCCGGGCTGGCGACGGACCGGCTCGCCTTCCCGCGCGCACGCGCAGTGGCCCGCGCCCGCGTGCGAACCTGCACGCGAAACGCGCCCGAGCCGGCCTGCGTCATACGACGCGGCCGCTTACCGTTGCGGGGGCAGCGCAGGTTGGCGATCTCCTGGCGGAGCACGCGCCCTGCTTCCCGTTTAACCGCGCGACACGCGCGCGAGCACCGATGCGGCGCCAGTTTAGGAGCGGGCTGCGCGAGCGTCAAGAAAGCGTCAAAACGCATGCGCAGCGCATGCCGGGCATGCATATTCGCAGCAAGAAGCGGGGGTGTTACGACTGGAAACGTTACAGATGTCGGAATGCGCGTTATTCCGCGCTAAAATGCTGGGTCTTTAGAGGACGCAGCAGATGCTCAACGAACTCGAAACCTTATCTCAAAATATTGGCCGTCTGATCTCGCTGAACAAGCGCTATCACTCGGAACGGCTCGCGCTCGAGGAGCAGGTCGCGCAAATGCGCGCGGAAGCGGACACGGTCCGCGCGGAGCTCGAGCAGCTGCGCGACGAACGCAATGCGCTTGCGGCCGAGCGCGACGCGCTGTCGGCGAAGATCGACGACGCGCAGGTCAAGCTGAACGCGATTCTCGAAAAGCTGCCGCGCACGAAGAGCGCGGAGCAAGCCGACAACCAGCTCGACCTGCTCGATGCGCAGGCGCGCCCGGATAGCGACGACGCGGCCAGCCACGGAGAACATGCATGAGCACCAAGCAGATCGAAGTCTCGATTCTCGGTCAGCCGTATCGGCTCGCCTGTTCGGCTGAAACCGAAGCGGCGCTGCTCGAGGCCGTCGCGCGCGTCGATGCCGAAATGTCGAAGATCCGCGCGAACAGCTCGGTGCGCGGCACCGATCGCATCGCAGTAATGGCCGCGCTGTCGCTCGCGTCCGAATTGCTGCGACTGCAAACGAGCGTGCGGCACGGTGAAGCATTTCCGGCCGAAGAAATCCGTCGTACAATGCACCAGATGAACGAACAGCTCGGCGCGGTGCTCGCACAGCACGAAGCGCAGTAACGTTTGATCGATGCGTCGATTCCCCTTGATCTCGGCGATCAACGGTGGTCAAATTGGCGCAACGAAACACAGTTCAGTCAGCTTCCCTGCCTGGTTCGCCAAGGTCATATATTCCTTGAACCAATGCCATGTGCACGGTTGCGGAAATTTGTAGCACGGGCGCGCGCGTCACTCTGTCTGATGTACCCGAAGTGCTGCTAACTGCGACCAATTCTGAACCTCAGGTTCAGGATGCCGGCCTAGCGGCCAAGGCGGGGGCCTATTCAACGGCATCGGGAACTCCCGATGCCGTTTCCTTTTGCAACAGCCCTTTCTGCGTCGATTACGATCCATGCAATACTGGCTGATGAAGTCCGAACCGGACGAAGCAAGCATCGACGATCTCGCGCATGCGCCGCAGCAATCGCTGCCATGGACGGGCGTGCGTAATTATCAGGCGCGCAATTTCATGCGCGACACGATGAAGATCGGCGACGGCGTGCTGTTCTATCACTCGAGCTGCCCCGAACCGGGCATCGCGGGCCTCGCCGAAGTCTCGTCGATGCCATACCCCGATCCAACGCAGTTCGATCCGAAAAGCCCGTACTACGATCCGAAGTCGACGCAGGAAGCACCGCGCTGGCTGCTCGTCGACGTGCGCTTCGTGAAAAAGTCTCCGCTCGTGCCGCTCGCGGTGCTGCGCGAACACGATGAACTCGCGGACATGCGCGTGCTCGCGCGCGGCAACCGGCTGTCGATCACGCCGGTCACGCGCGCGGAATGGCGCTTCATCACCGAAAAGTTGATGAAGTAAGCGCACGCAGTACGCGCAGGCCAAACCGCACGCCGAACGTCAAATCCGGTCAAGCCGCGCCGCCACCACGGAACTCCCGGCACGTTCGTGCAGCCTAAGCAACCGCTGTCGCCCGATCGGGCAGGCGGCTGTTTTTTCGTCGCGCGGCACGCCCGCGTCGCGCACGCGTGATCCGCGTGCGCGCCCTCGCACAAGGAGTCCAACAATGACCAAGAAATCCGCACTCGCGCTGTCGCTCGCCCTCGCCGCCGCCGTGCCTGTCGCACTGACCCTCGCATCGCCGGCCGCGCATGCGCAGACCGCGAACCCGCATTTCCCGGAGCCGGCCGGCGTGCTGTCGCTGTCGTCGCAGGCGAGCGCCGACGTGCCGCAGGACATCATCCACATCACGCTGTTCTACGAGCAGCAAGCGAAGGACCCGGGCAGCCTGACGGCCGCGCTGAACCAGCGCGCCGACGCGGCGCTCGCGCAGGCGAAGGGTGCGTCGGGCGTGTCCGCGCACACCGGCGCGTTCTCCGTGTATCCGAGCACCGATCGCGACGGGAAAATCTCCGCGTGGCGCGGCCGGACCGAAGTCGTGCTCGAATCGCGCGATTTCGCGGCGGCGTCGAAGCTCGCGGGGCAACTGTCGAGCCAGATGCAGGTCGCGAACGTCGAATTCTCGCTGTCGCCGGAAGCGCAGCGCGCGGCCGAGCAAAAACTCACGACGGAGGCGATCAAATCGTTCCGCGCACGCGCCGACGAAGCCGCGAAGGCGTTCGGCTACAGCAGCTACTCGATTCGCGACGTGAATGTTGGCGGCGGCCGCAACGTGCAGCCGTACACGCGGATGATGGCAATGGCCGCGGCGCCGATGGACAGCGCGAAGATGAGCGCACCGATCTCGGTCGAAGGCGGCAAGGCAACCGTGTCGGTGACCGTCAACGGTTCGGTGCAGATGAAGTAACGCGCATCGCGCCGTCGCGCGCCCGATGTGAAAACGCCGGCCCTCGGGCCGGCGTTTTTGTTTGCGAGTCAACGCTCGCGACGGACACGGCATGTGCGCATCGGCAACGCGTCATCCGGCAACGCAAACCGCTGCGCATCATGCGGCGGCATTACGCCACCGCGTTCACCGTGCGGCGGCGATACGCCCATACGAGCAACGCGATGCCCGCGACGATCATCGGCAGCGACAGCCACTGCCCCATCGACAGGCCAAGTGCGAGCAGGCCCAGGAAGTCGTCCGGTTCGCGCGCGAATTCGACGGTGAAACGCGCGAGCCCGTAGCCGATCAGGAACAACGCGGACACCGCGCCCATCGGCCGCGGCTTGCGCGCGAAGAAGAACAGCACGAAGAACAGCGCAATGCCTTCGAGTGCGATTTCATAGAGCTGCGAAGGATGGCGCGGCAGCATCTGGTACTGCATGAACACATCGGCCAGATGCCACTTCTCGACGAGCGCCGGATGCTTCGGCAGCCACGCGGCGTCGTCGCGCATCGCGCCCGGGAACAGCATCGCCCACGGTGCGCCCGGATCGGTCACACGGCCCCACAGCTCCCCGTTGATGAAGTTGCCGAGCCGCCCTGCCGCAAGCCCGGTCGGCACCATCGGCGCGACGAAATCGGTGACCTGCAGCCAGTGGCGCTTGCGCTGCCACGCGAACAGCACCATCGCGAGCGTGACGCCGAGGAAGCCGCCGTGAAACGACATCCCGCCCTCCCACACCTTGAACACGTCGAGCGGGTGCGAGAGGTAGAAGTCGGCCTTGTAGAACAGCACATAGCCGAGCCGGCCGCCGAGCACGGTGCCGAGCACGCCGTAGAACATCATGTCGTCGATGTCCTTCACGGTCCAGCCCTGCGCCGCGACATGCGGCAGCTTCAGGCGGATTCGGCCGACGACGATCGCCGCAATGAAACCGACGAGATACATGAGGCCGTACCAGCGCACGGCCAGCGGGCCGAGATGGATCGCTACGGGGTCGAAATTCGGGTGAATGATCATGGGTTAGCGATGAAGTTTTCGAATGCGGTACGGCGCTCGCACTGCGCCGCACCGCGCATTGGACGGCGCCGGCGTGCCATCGTTCGCGCCGCGGCCGGCCGCGGTCCGCATCACGCGGTCACGGCCTGCGCGCGCACGACGTCGATGAAGCCCGCGAGCACGGGGCTCACGTCGCCGGTGCGCCACACGAGGCCCGTCTCGACGACCGGTGCGTGCCCGGCCAGCGGCCGGTAGACCACGCCGGTGCGCCGCAGGTTACGCAGCGACTGCGGCACCAGTGCGACACCCATGCCGGCCGATACGAGGCTGACGATCGTCTGCATCTGGATCGCCTCCTGGCCGATGCGCGGGGTTTCCCCCGCCGCGCCGTAGCAGCCCGTAATGATGTCATAAAAGCCGGGCGCCAAACGACGCGGGAAGATGACGAGCGGCAGCGCGGCCAGGTCGGCCAGATGCACGGGCTCGGTTTCGGGCACGTCGGGCGCGGCGGCGGCCGGCATCGCGACCACCAGCGGCTCGCGCACCACCGGCAGATACGACAGCCCGGCCGCGTGGCGCGGCGGCACCGGCGGAATCACGAGCCCCGCGTCGATACGGCCCGCGACGAGTTCGTCGATCTGGACGTCGCTCGTCGCCTCCGCGAGCTGCAGCCGCACCTGCGGATACCGCGCGCCGAACGCGCGCAGCAGCGACGGCAGCAGCCCGTAATCGGCGGTCGACACGAACGCGAGCGACAGCGAGCCCGCCTCGCCGCGCGCGAGACGCCGCGCGAGCGGCGGCAGCGCGTCGGCCGACGCGAGCAGCCGGCGCACGTCGGGCAGCAGCGCGGCGCCCACCGCCGTCAGCGCGACCGAGCGCTTGGTGCGCGCGAACAGCGCGACGCCGAGCGCGTCCTCCAGCGCGCGGATCGCCTGCGACAGCGGCGGCTGCGTCATCGACAATCGCTCGGCCGCGCGGCCGAAGTGGCGCTCGTCGGCAACCGTCACGAAATAGCGCCACTGGCGCAGGTCGGGCGTCGGGTCGGCCATGTATTACTCATTCGGAAAACGACTTAATAAGCGAGAAATAATATATTGGACATCCGATAACGAAAACTCCATTCTTGATCGATCCATCCGGCGCGCCTGCGCGCCGGCGTCGCTCAAACAACGATGGAGCTCCCCATGCCGTACAACCGCCGCTCTCGAAACATCACGCAAGGCGTGGCCCGTTCGCCGAATCGCTCGATGTACTACGCGCTCGGCTATCAGAAGGAGGATTTCGACAAACCGATGATCGGCATCGCGAACGGCCACTCGACGATCACGCCGTGCAATTCCGGCTTGCAGCGGCTGTCGGACGCGGCCGTCGCGGCCGTGAAGGCGGCCGGCGCGAACCCGCAGATCTTCGGCACACCGACGATCTCGGACGGCATGTCGATGGGCACGGAAGGGATGAAATACTCGCTCGTCTCGCGCGAAGTGATCGCCGACTGCATCGAGACCTGCGTGCAGGGCCAGTGGATGGACGGCGTAGTGGTAGTCGGCGGCTGCGACAAAAACATGCCGGGCGGGATGATCGCGCTCGCGCGTCTGAACGTGCCGGGCATCTACGTGTACGGCGGCACGATCCGCCCGGGACTCTGGAAGGGCCGCGACCTGACGATCGTGTCGTCGTTCGAGGCGGTCGGCGAGTTTACTGCCGGCCGGATGTCCCAGGAGGATTTTGAAGGGGTCGAGAAGAACGCATGCCCGACGTCCGGATCATGCGGCGGCATGTACACCGCGAATACGATGAGCTCGTCGTTCGAAGCGCTCGGCATGTCGCTGATGTATTCGTCGACGATGGCGAACCCCGATCAGGAGAAGGTCGACTCGGCCGCCGAATCGGCGCGCGTGCTGGTCGAGGCCGTGAAGCGCGACCTGAAGCCGCGCGACATCATCACGAAGGAGTCGATCGAGAACGCGGTGTCGCTGATCATGGCGACCGGCGGCTCGACCAACGCGGTGCTGCACTATCTCGCGATCGCGCATGCGGCCGAGGTCGACTGGTCGATCGACGACTTCGAGCGCATCCGCAAACGCGTACCGGTGATCTGCGATCTGAAGCCGTCGGGCCAGTACGTCGCGACCGATCTCCACCGCGCCGGCGGCATCCCGCAGGTGCTGCGGATCCTGCTTGACGCGGGGCTGCTGCACGGCGACTGCATGACGATCACCGGCCGCACGATCGCCGACGAACTGAAGGACGTGCCGGGCGTGCCGCGCGCGGATCAGAGCGTGATCTTCCCGATCGATCGCGCGCTGTACAACGAAGGCCATCTCGCGATCCTGAAGGGCAATCTCGCCGAAGACGGCGCGGTCGCGAAGATCACCGGCCTGAAGAACCCGGTGATTACCGGCCCGGCGCGCGTATTCGACGACGAGCAAAGCGCGATGGACGCGATCCTCGGCGACAAAATCCGCGCCGGCGACGTGCTGGTGTTGCGCTATCTCGGGCCGCAGGGCGGGCCCGGGATGCCGGAAATGCTCGCGCCCACTTCGGCGATCATCGGCAAGGGGCTCGGCGAGTCGGTCGGGTTCATCACGGACGGCCGCTTCTCGGGCGGCACGTGGGGCATGGTCGTCGGCCACGTCGCGCCCGAAGCGTTCGTCGGCGGCACGATCGCGCTCGTGCAGGAAGGCGATTCGATTACGATCGACGCGCATCGGCTCGTGCTGCAGCTGAACGTCGACGACACTGAGCTCGCGCGCCGCGGCGCCGCGTGGAAGCAGCCGGCCCCGCGCTACACGCGCGGCGTGCTCGCGAAATACGCGGCGCTCGCGCGGCCGGCGAACAAGGGCGCGGTCACCGGTTGACGAGCATCCCAGGGTATATGACCCCATTGCGGACCGCCGCGGCGGAAACGCGCAGAACGGCGGTTCCCTTTGCTCTTATAATGCGCGGACCGTGAAGCCGGCCGTCCCCGCCGGCGGAGAACCGCATGAAACAGACGATATTGCGCGCGCTGCTCGTCGCGCTGCTGACCGGCAGCGCGACCGCCGCGCATGCCGACCTGGCCGGCGACGGGGTCGCGCTCGCGCAGCGCAAAAACTGCATGGCATGCCATGCGGTCGGCAAGCCGTTGATGGGCCCGTCGTTCCACGACATCGCCGGCAAGTACGCGATGCGCGCCGACGCCGTCGATTACCTTGCGCAATCGATCGTCAGGGGCAGTGTGGGCGTATGGGGCGGCGTGCCGATGCCCGCCAACACGCAATTGACGAGCGCCGAAGCGCATACGCTCGCGCAGTGGGTGATGTCGCTGCACTGAGCCGTTAACGAGCTGCGCGCCAGTACGCGTCGCCGTTCGCCGCGCACCGCTCGACGCACTTCATTGTTGGCGCATCGCGCCGACATCGCCGATGCGGACGGAACCCGCGCGTGCGGTTCGCCCACACGCGGCGGCGGCAGACGTCAGCCCGAATGACCGGTCCGGCGGCGCGCGATCTCTTCATCGACCGCGTCGCGAACCCACTCCATCACTTCGGTTTCAAGTGCCAGCGCCACCTCGCGCGTGATCTGGCCGACAAGCCAGGCCGTATGGTCGTGCAGCGCGTCGCGGCAGCGGGCTTCGATAGCGTCGCGCCCTTCGCCGGTCAGATAGTTCGTGAGCCGATTGCGCAGACGCTCGGCGATGTGCTGCGCATCTTCCGGCGTCAGCACCGCGGCTGCGGGCGCAGCCGCCCGTGACACACCGCCGGCGAGATGATCAGTGACGAGCGCGCCGGCAGCCGGCGTGGTTTCCCGGTGCAGCATCGCGTCGTCATCTGCCGGCGCCGCGCTCATACCGGGCGGTTGCAGATCCTCGGCGCCGAGCACGGACCGCAGCGGCGCCAGCGCGGACGCCGGTTCGTGCGCGACGACGTGCCCGGCCGCACCCGGCTGCGCCGGCGCGTCGCTATCGCCCGGCAATTCGATGGCCGGCACTTCCGGCGTCGGGACCGGCTCGACCACGACGAATTCGGGGTCCGTTCGTACGTGTGGGAATCCGGCGGACACGCGGGTCGCAAGGCCCGACGTAACCACATCGGTCAGCACCGGAATGGCGGCATCGTCACGCGGCGGCGCATCGGCCGCGTCCGAACGCGCCGGCGCCGGCACCGGCTTGCCCGGCACGAGCACGTCGGTCAGCGTCGGGATCGAAGGGGATTCGGGTTGTGTCACGGGTGCGCTCCGTCGACGGTTTCGGCTAGCCGCCCTGCTTGTAATTGTTCAGCGCGTAGCCGCGATCGCGGTAAAAGCGGTAGCGATCGCGGCCCGCGGCAAGTTCGTCCGGCGCATTGCCCACCACTTCGAGCAGGCGCTCGAAGCGTGCGAACTGCGCGGGCACGGTCGCGCCCAGGTTCAGCAGTACGTGATGATGCGGCGCCTGGGCGAGGTCCGTCGTCAGCACGATCGGCGTGCTCGCCGCGTGCGCGCTGTCGACGCTGCAGTGCGGGATGAAATCCAGCGGCGAGAACGTCCACAGCCGCTCGTCCAGCGCGCGCAGGCGCGCGGGCTCCGCGAGCACGACGACCGGCTGCCCTGCCTGATAGGCCTTGCGCAGCAGCCGGCATGCATACGCAAGCGAATCGCCGACGTTCGAATGGAAATCGATTCGCGTCATTGCCCGCTTGCCCGCATCGTCTTGACTGCCTCCATCACTGGCCGGCGCGGTCGATCAGGAACTGCGCGAGCAGCGGCACCGGACGTCCCGTCGCCCCCTTCGCCGCGCCGCCCTTCCACGCGGTGCCCGCGATGTCCAGGTGCGCCCACGGGTAGCTCTCGGTGAAGCGCGACAGGAAGCACGCGGCCGTAACGGCGCCGGCCGGACGACCGCCGATGTTCGCGATGTCCGCGAAATTCGACTTCAGCTGTTCCTGGTATTCGTCGTCGAGCGGCATGCGCCACGCCGGATCGTTCGCTTCGCGCGATGCGTCGAGCAGTTCGCCCGCGAGCGCATCGTCCTTCGAGAACAGGCCGCTGTTGTGCGCGCCGAGCGCGATCACGCACGCACCCGTCAGCGTCGCGACGTCGATCACGGCTGCCGGCTTGAAGCGTTCCGCATATGTGAGCGCGTCGCACAGGATCAGGCGGCCTTCGGCATCGGTGTTCAGCACCTCGATCGTCAGCCCCTTCATGCTGGTGACAATGTCGCCCGGCTTCGTCGCGTTGCCGCCCGGCATGTTCTCGCAGGTCGGCACGATCGCGACGACGTTGATCTTCAGGCCCATTTCGGCGACCGCACGCATCGTGCCGAGCACCGAACCGGCGCCGCACATGTCGTACTTCATTTCGTCCATGCCCTCGCCCGGCTTCAGCGAGATGCCGCCCGTGTCGAACGTGATGCCCTTGCCGACCAGTACGATCGGCGCGGCCTTCGCGCCAGCGCCCTGGTAGTGCAGCACGATGAACTGCGGCGGCTCGACCGACGCGCGCGCGACCGACAGGAACGAACCCATCTTCAGCGCCTGGATCTGCTTCAGCCCGAGCACCTCGGCCTTCAGGCCCCAATCCTTCGCGATCTTCTTCGCGGTGTTGCCGAGATAGGTCGGCGTGCACACGTTGCCGGGCAGGTTGCCGAGGTCGCGCGTGAGGTCCATCCCGTTCGCGAGCGCGACGGCCTGCTTGATCGCAACCTTCGCAGCCTTTTCGTCCGCCGGGTCGACGCTGAACACGACGCGCTTGAGCGTGTGCGACGCCGGTTCCGGCTTGCTCTTCATCTGCGTGAAGCGGTACGTCTCGTTGCGCAGCGCGAGGATCGCGGCGCGCACGCCCCAGTCGGAGCTGCGCTCGTCGACCGGCAGTTGCGCGAGCGAGAACGTGACCTGGACGACCTTGGTCGCCAGCAGCGCGCGCCATGCGGCCGTGACCGCATCGTTATAGGCTTTCTGATTGAAAGCATCCTGCTTGCCGAGGCCGACCAGCAGCACGCGCGATGCGCCGATGCCCGACACTTCATGCAGGAACAGCGTCTTGCCGCGCTTGCCGTCCATGTCGCCGGCCTTCACCACGCGCGAGATGAGCCCCTTGGTCGCCGTGTCGATGTCGAGCGCCGCACCGGAGAGCGTCTGCGCCTCAAAGATGCCGAGCACGATGCAATCGGACTTCCCGGTCAGGAACCCCTTGGCCTCGCCTTTGCTCCAATCACAGCCTTTTATGCTAAAGTCCATCGCGCTTGTCCTCGGATAAAATCTGGGCTAAGGATGAAAGCCGCAATTATCCGCTATTTTTCCCGTGGCGGCGCGAGCGCTCCACCACGCGTGCGCAGCCTCCCGCCCTCTTCTCATCAAGAATGATCTTCGAACGCTCCCTCCAGCGCGAGCTTGCGTATACGGCTGGCGCCGTGTTCATGGTGCTGCTCACGATCATGCTCACGACGATGATGATCCGCATCGTCGGCTATGCCGCGTCCGGCGAAATCGATCCGCGCGACGTGCTCGTGCTGATCGGCCTGACCGTGATCGGCTATCTGGCCGTGATGCTCGTCGTCACGCTGTTCGTGTCGATCCTGTTCGTGCTGACCCGGTGGTACCGGGACTCCGAAATGGTGGTCTGGCTCGCGTCGGGCGTAAGCCTCACGCGCCTGATCAAGCCGATCGGCGTGTTCGCGACGCCGATCGTCCTGCTGATCGCATTCTTCGCGTTCGTCGGCTGGCCGTGGTCGAACCAGCAAAGCAAGATGATCAAGGCGCGCTTCCAGCAGCGCGACGAAATCTCGCTGCTTGCGCCCGGCCAGTTCCGCGAATCGGCGTCGAACCATCGCGTGTTCTTCATCGAAAAGATGTCGCCGGACCAGAGCAAGGTCCAGAACGTGTTCGTCACGTCGACCGAGAACGGCAAGGTCAACGTCGTCGTGTCGCATACGGGCCATACCGAGACGCGCGACGGAGACCGTTTCGTCGTGCTGGAAGACGGCCGCCGCTATGACGGCACGCCCGGCCAGCCGAACTTCAAAATCATGGAATTCCAGCGCTACGGCGTGAAGATCACGAGCACGCCGGTCACCAACGTGCCGACCACCAACAGCACGTCGACGCCGGACCTGCTGCGCGATCCGACGCGCAACAATCTCGCCGAATTCGCATGGCGCGCGGGGCTGCCGCTGATCGCGATCAACCTGATGGTGCTCGGCATTCCACTGTCGTACCAGAACCCGCGCCGCAGCCGTACCATCAACCTCGTGATGGCCGTGCTGATCTACCTGACCTATTCGAATCTGCTGAACGTCGTGCAGGCGCAAATCGAACAGGGCAAGATGTCGTTCGGCGTCGGCCTCGTCGGCCTGCACGTGATCGTCGCGGCGATCGTCGCGTTCATTTTCTGGTTGCGGGTCCGCAATCGTCCGCTGTTTACACGCGCGCTGTTCGGCCGCTCGGGAGCATGATCGATGCGGCTCTATGAAAAATACTTCGCGCGGCAAATCTACATCACGTTCGTCTTCATCCTGTTCGCGTTCTCGGGCCTGTTCTTCTTTTTCGACCTGATCAACGAACTGAACTCGGTCGGGCACGGCAACTACAAGTTCGGCTACGCGGTGTTGCGCGTCGCGCTGCAAACCCCGTCGCGCTTCTACGAGATCATCCCGGTCGCCGCGCTGATCAGCGCGATCTACGTGTTCGCGCAGATGGCCGCGAACTCGGAATTCACGATCTTCCGCGTGTCGGGTCTCGCGACCAACCAGGCGCTGCGCTCGCTGCTGAAAATCGGCGTTCCGCTCGTGATCGTCACCTACCTGATCGGCGAATTCGTCGGCCCGTACGCCGATCAATTGTCCGAACGCGTGAGACTGCAGGCGCTCGGCGCGTCGGTGTCGTCGAACTTCCAGTCGGGCGTGTGGGTGAAGGACACGCTCGCGGCCCGGGAGAACGGCGATCAGGTCACGCGCTTCGTGAACGTCGGCAGCCTGTCGCCCGATTCGACGATCAGCAACGTGCGCATCTACGAGTTCGATTCGAAATTCCAGCTGCAGAACGTGCGGATCGCGCAGACGGGCAGCTATGAGCCGCCCGGCCACTGGCTGCTCAAGGGCGTGACGGAAACCGAACTGACGCCGATCAAGCCGGTCAGCGGCGAGCCGGCCGACGCGCTGAACCCCGTGTACCGGTCGCAGCAGGTGACGCTGCCCGAATACCGGCTGCGCTCGGATCTGACGCCGCAGATTCTGTCGGTGCTGCTCGTGTCGCCGGAGCGCATGTCGCTGATCAACCTGTTCCGCTACATCCAGCACTTGCGCGAGAACCAGCAGGATACGCAGCGCTACGACATCGCGCTGTGGCGCAAGCTGCTCTACCCGTTCGCGGTGTTCGTGATGCTCGTGCTGTCGCTGCCGTTCGCGTATCTGCATACGCGCGCCGGCGTGGTCGGCGTGAAGGTGTTCGGCGGCATCATGCTCGGGATGAGCTTCCAGCTGCTGAACACGCTGTTCTCGCACATCGGCACGCTCAATACCTGGCCGGCGCCGCTGACCGCGGCCACGCCGGGCCTCATCTATCTCGCGCTCGGCCTGTTCGCGCTGAAGTGGGTCGACCGGCATTGAGCGCCGTCACGACGGAGGCTTCGACATGAGTTCGCAAGGCATCGTCCTGTTCGGCCACGGCGCGCGCGATCCGCGCTGGGCCGACCCGTTCGAACGGCTGGCCGCAAGACTGCGGGGCGCGGGCGCGCCCGCGCCGCACGTGTCGCTCGCATTCCTCGAACTGATGACGCCGTCGCTCGACACGGCCGTCGCCGCGCAGGTCGCGGCCGGATGCACGCGCATCACCGTGGTGCCGGTGTTCTTCGGCCAGGGCGGCCATGTCCGCCGCGACCTGCCGCAGCTCGTCGACGCGTGCCGCGCCGCGCATCCGGGCGTCGACATCCGCTGCGCGACGGCGGTCGGCGAGGACGACGGCGTGCTCGATGCGATCGCACGCTACTGCATCGAGCAGGTCGAGCGCGACGCGTAAGCGACTCGGCGGCCCGACCCGGCCACCCCAAACAAAAAAAGCGCTGGCTTCCATAGCCAGCGCTCTTTTTTTGCGTGCCGGACTCATCGCCGCGACGTTTGCCGATCGGACCGCCCCGCCGATTCAAGCGGCATTGCGCAACGCATCGCCCGATTTCGCGATCGGCGCGCGCTCGGCGAATGCATCGCCGATCATCAGCAGGCTCGGTTCGGCCGGGTCGAGCCAGGCCTGCGCGTCGCCAGCGGCCATCTGCGCGAGCGTCAGCGTGAGCGTGCGCTCGCGTGCGGTGCTGCACGCCTCGACGATCGCGACGGGCGTCGCGGGCGCACGGCCGGCGTCGATCAGTTCCTGCGCAATGCCGGGCGCGCTGTCGCGGCCCATGTAGTAGACGATCGAATCGGCGCGCGCGGCCTCGCGGATCTCGTCGCTCCCCGGCGCGCGGCTGTGCGTCGCAAACGCCACGCTGCGCGACACACCGCGCAACGTGAGCGAACGCTTGAGCGTCGCCGCGCCGGCCAGCGCCGCGGTGATGCCCGGCACGATCTCGTAGTCGATGCCGGCCGCTTCCAGCGCGCGCATTTCCTCTTCGGCGCGACCGAACAACATCGGATCGCCGCCCTTCAGCCGCACGACGCATGCATGCTCGCGGGCTGCATCGACGATCTGCTTGTTGATGAAGTGCTGCGCGGTCGAACGCTGCCCGCAGCGCTTGCCGACCGCGATCCTGCGCGCGTTCGGCGCGTAGTCGAGCATCGCCGGCTCGACGAGCGCGTCGTGCAGCACCACGTCGGCCTGCTCGAGCAGCCGCAACCCGCGCACCGTGATGAGGTCCGCTGCGCCCGGCCCTGCGCCGATCAGATACACCTTGCCCATGTTTGTCGCTTCACTCGTCCTGCTCATGCCGATGGCAGCCGGCGCGCACCGCCGCGACGGCGGCGGTCAACGCCGGTCATGCCGCTTACGCGGAGAACGCGCGGATCATGCCGGCGGCGACCGTATGGTGCGTCGCCTCGTCGATCAACACGAACGCGCCCGTGCCCGGATGCGCATCGTACGTATCGCAGACGATCGGCTTCTGCAGCGTCAGCGCCACGCGTCCGATGTCGTTCATTTTCAGTTCCTGACGGTCGGTCGCGTGCGACAGCGTATGCACGTCGAGCACTTCCTTCACCGCGCCGATCTTCGCGAACACCGTGCTGGTGGTCTGCTTCAGCAGGTACTTGCGCTGCGGCGACAGCGGCGTCTCGTCGAACCAGCACAGGTCCGCCTCGAGCTTCTTCGCCGGCGCGACCGGCTCGGCGGTCGTCACGAACATGTCGCCGCGCGACACGTCGACGTCTTCCGCCACGCGAATCGTCACCGTCTGCCCCGCGAACGCGTGCGGGACCGCCGCGGTGCCGCCCGGCACCGGCGCGATGATCTCGGCGACCGTCGCGGTGCGGTTCGACGGCAGCACGACGATGGTGTCGCCGACCTTCACTTCGCCCGACTCGATCCGGCCCATGTAGCCGCGGAAATCGTCGGCCGAACTGCCGTCCTGGCGCGCGACCCACTGCACCGGGAAGCGCAGCGCATCGTGCGCCTGCGTCTCGACCGGCAGCGATTCGAGCACGTCGAGCAGCGGTTCGCCCGCGTACCACGGCATGCGCTCGCTCGCGCCGACGATGTTGTCGCCCTTCAGCGCGGACACCGGTACGAAGCGCACGTCATTCAGCCCGAGCTGCTTCGCGAGCGCGACGTACGCGTCGCGGATCTCGTTGAACCGCGCTTCGCTGTAATCGACGAGATCCATCTTGTTGATCGCGACGATCACGTGCTGCAGCGCGAGCAGCTTCACGATCGCGCTGTGGCGCTTCGTCTGCGGCAGCAGTTCGGCGACGCCGTTATGGACCGTCACGCGCGTCGCGTCGACGAGGATGATCGCCGCGTGCGCGGTCGATGCGCCCGTCACCATGTTGCGCGTGTACTGCTCGTGGCCCGGCGTGTCGGCGATGATGAACTTGCGCTTCGCGGTCGCGAAATAGCGGTACGCGACGTCGATCGTGATGCCCTGCTCGCGTTCGGCTTCGAGCCCGTCCGTCAGCAATGCGAGGTCGATCTCGTCGCCGACGGTGCGCTTGTTCTTCGCGCGCGACAGCGCGGACAGCTGGTCGGACAGCACGGCCTTGCTGTCGTACAGCAGGCGGCCGATCAGCGTGCTCTTGCCGTCGTCGACGCTGCCCGCGGTGATGAAACGCAGCACGCCGAGGTCTTCGGTGTTCTCGATGATGCTCATGGTGTGAATGTCCTCGTGTGCTTCAGAAATAACCTTGCTTCTTGCGCTGTTCCATCGCCGCTTCGGACGCCTGGTCGTCCATCCGCGTCGCGCCGCGTTCGGTGATCTCGGTCACCGCCGTCTCGGCAATGATCTTCTCGACGTCGTCCGCGTCGCTCGCGACCGGGCACGTGCAGCTGATGTCGCCGACCGTCCGGAAGCGGACCTGCGCGATCTCGCTCGTCTCGCCTTCACGCATCGGCGTGAGCGGCGTGACCGGCACGAGCAGCCCGTTGCGGCGCACGATCTCGCGCTGGTGCGCGTAGTAAATCGACGGCAGTTCGAGGTTTTCGCGCGCGATGTACTGCCACACGTCGAGTTCGGTCCAGTTGGAGATCGGAAACACGCGCAGGTGCTCGCCGTTGTGCAGGCGTGCGTTGTACAGGCTCCACAGTTCCGGACGCTGCGCTTTCGGATCCCACTGGCCGAATTCGTCGCGGAACGAGAAGATCCGCTCCTTCGCGCGCGCCTTCTCTTCGTCGCGGCGCGCGCCGCCGATCAGCGCGGTGTAGCCGTGTTGCTCGATCGTCTCGAGCAGCGTCACGGCCTGCGCGGCGTTGCGCGAATCGGTTTCGCGGCGCAGCACGACCGTGCCGCGCTTGATCGAGTCCTCGACGTGGCCGATCACCAGCTCGGCGCCGAGTTCCTTCGCACGGCGATCGCGGAAGTCGATCACTTCCTCGTAGTTGTGGCCCGTGTCGATGTGCACGAGCGGGAACGGCAGCGTCGTCTTGCGGTTCGCGCCGAGACCGAATGCCTTCAGCGCGAGATGCAGCACGACGACCGAGTCCTTGCCGCCCGAGAACAACAGCGCCGGCTTGCTGCACTCGGCGACCAGTTCGCGCAGGATGTGGATCGACTCGGCTTCGAGCCAGTCGAGGTGTCCCATCCGGTTGTCGGCACCGGCGGGCGGGGCAAAGGCGGATTGCTCGAGCGTCGTGCTCATGATTTCAGTCCTTCTCTTCTGGGTTCGTGCCGCCCGCTGTCGCAGGCGGCGCAATATTCGGTTTCTTGTCGGCTTTCAGTGCGCGGCGCCGGCTTCGGCATTCGCGGGAATCGGCGTGATCGTCGTGATGTGCAGCCCGCATTCCTTCGTGTCGCGCGACTCCCACCACCAGCGGCCCGCGCGGCTGTCCTCGCCGGGGCGGATCGCACGCGTGCACGGCTCGCAGCCGATGCTCGGATAGCCGCGCGCGTGCAGCGGATTCACCGGCACGTCGAACGCTTTGAGGTACGCCCACACGTCGGCTTCCGTCCAGTCGGCGAGCGGGTTGTACTTCGCGATCCCGCGCGCTTCGTCCTGTTCTTCCTCGTGCAGCTCCGCACGCGTGACCGACTGCTCGCGACGCTGTCCCGTGACCCACGCGCCGACGTCGGCGAGTGCGCGGTTCAGCGGCTCGACCTTGCGGATATGGCAGCACGACTTGCGCAGCTCGACGCTTTCGTAGAACGCATTCAGACCGTGCTCGGCGACGTACTGGTCGACCGCCTCCTGCAGCGGGTGGAACTGCTCGATCTCGTAGCCGTAGCGCTCGCGCACGCGGTCGATCATGCCGAGCGTCTCCGCATGCAGGCGGCCCGTGTTCAGCGAGAAGATGCCGATCGGCACCTGCTTCGACAGAATCGCGTGCGTGAGCAACATGTCTTCCGCGGCAAGGCTGCTCGCGAGCTTGACCTTGTCGTGGCGTGCGCCGACCTGCGCGAGCAGCGTGTCGAGGCGCTCGATCTTCGCGGCGAGTTCGGGCGAGAGTGCGTTGGCGGTGCTCATGCGTTCACCTTTGCAGCGGGCGTCGCTGCATCGGCCGCGGCAGCGCGGCGGCGGAACAGCGGCGCCGGCTCGTCGAACGCGCCCTGGTAACGCTGCGTGAATTCCGTGAACGCGTTCAGCGCGTCGCGGATGTCCTTGTCGGCACGCACCGCGAACGCGTCGAAGCCGCAACGCGACATGTAAAGCAGCTGGTCGCGCAGCACGTCGCCGATCGCGCGCAACTCGCCGGTCCAGCCGTGGCGCTCGCGCAGCAGGCGCGCGATGCTGTAGCCGCGGCCGTCCGCGAAGCGCGGGAAATCGACGGCGATCAGCGAAATCGCACCGAAGTCGGCCACCAGATCGGCCGGCTCGCTGTCCGGCGCGAGCCACACGCCGAGTTCGTCCTTCGTCTTCGCAGCGACGAGCGTCGCACGCTCGGCCTGCCACAGCGCGAACGGCACCAGCACCTTGCCGGCCGGCAATGCGTCGACCGCGGGCAGTGCGCCGTCTTCAGCCGCGCGCACGACCTGCCATGCGTCGTCGATCACTGCGCGGTTCTTGATAATCGAAGCCATCTGCAAATTCCTTGTACCCGGTTGGTTACGCGTTCACTGCCTGGCGCGCCGCATACACGCGCTCCTTGAACGGCGCGATGCCGATGCGGTCGTACGTGTCGATGAAGCGCTCGCCGTCGATGCGCGCTTCGACGAACGTGTCGATCAGCTTCGCGATCACGTCCGGCACCTCTTCGGCGGAGAACGACGGCCCGATCACGCGGCCGAGGCGCGCGCCGTTGCGGCCCGTGCCCTGCTCACCGCCGAGCGACACCTGATACCACTCGGCGCCGTCCTTGTCGACGCCGAGAATGCCGATGTTGCCCACGTGATGGTGACCGCACGAGTTCATGCAACCGGAAATGTTCAGCGACAGGTCGCCGAGGTCGTACACGTAGTCCAGATCGTCGAAACGCTGCTGGATCGCGAGCGCGATCGGGATCGACTTCGCGTTCGCGAGCGAGCAGAAGTCGCCGCCCGGGCACGCGATGATGTCGGTCAACAGGCCGATATTCGGCGTCGCGAAACCGGCCGCCTTCGCCTTCTCCCACAGCGCGAACAGGTCGCGCTTCTTCACGTTCGCGAGGATCAGGTTCTGCTCGTGCGACACGCGCAGTTCGCCGAGCGAATATGCGTCGGCCCAGTCGGCTACCAGGTCCATCTGCTCGGCCGTCGCGTCGCCCGGGGCCACGCGGTGGTCCTTCAGCGACAGCGTGACCGCCGCATAGCCCGGCACCTTGTGCGGCGCGACGTTGCGCTCGACCCAGCGTGCGAACGCCTTGTTCTCGAGCAGGTGCTGTTCGAACGACGCGTCGGTGTCGGCGAGCTTCTCGTAGACGGGCGGCAAGAAGTATTGCGACACGCGGTCGATTTCGGCCTGCGTGAGCGTCGACGGGCCGTCCTTCAGGTGCTGCCACTCTTCGTCGACCTGTTGCGCGAACTTCGCCGGCGACAGCGCTTTCACGAGGATCTTGATCCGCGCCTTGTACAGGTTGTCGCGGCGGCCGTAGCGGTTGTATACGCGGAGCACTGCTTCGCAGTACGTGAGCAGGTGCTGCCACGGCAGGTCTTCCTTGATCACCGCACCGACGATCGGCGTACGGCCGAGGCCGCCGCCCGCGAGGATGCTCGCGACCACTTCGCCCTGCGCGTTCTTTTTCAGATACACGCCCAAGTCGTGGATCTGGACGGCCGCACGGTCATGCTTCGAGCCCGACACGGCGATCTTGAACTTGCGCGGCAGCCACGCGAACTCGGGATGGAACGTCGACCACTGCCGCAGGATCTCGGCCCACGGGCGCGGGTCGATCTCTTCGTCCTGCGCGACGCCGGCGAACTGGTCGGCCGTGATGTTGCGGATGCAGTTGCCCGACGTCTGGATCGCGTGCATCTGCACCGACGCCAGCTTCGCGAGGATCTCGGGCGTCTCTTCGAGTTCGACCCAGTTGAACTGGATGTTCGAGCGCGTCGAGAAGTGGCCGTAGCCGCGGTCGTGCTCGCGCGCGATGCGCGCGAGCATGCGGAGCTGCTCACTGCGCAGGTTGCCGTACGGAATCGCGATGCGGTGCATGTACGCGTGGCGCTGCATGTACAGCCCGTTCTGCAGGCGCAACGGACGGAACTCGTCTTCGCTCAATTCGCCCGACAGGCGGCGGCGCACCTGATCGCGGTACTGCGCGACTCGCTCGTCGACGATCGTCTGGTCGTACTGGTCGTACTGATACATTCGGGGACCCCAGGGTTTTCGTGGTGACCGCGCGACGTCCTAGCCACGTCGCGCCCGAATCTCCGTTCCGCCGCTATCGCGGGCCTTCCGCGGCCCGACTGGATTGCTAATGACGAAAACAGATATCCATATTTGAAAAACTCCGGTGAATCGTAATAAACTCCCCTTATATTTCAAACGACTAAAAAATTCTGTTGATATGCGGAAGGGTTATAAATGAACCTGCACCAATTTCGCTTCGTGCGCGAGGCCGTCCGGCAGAATTTCAATCTCACCGAGGCCGCCAAGGCGCTGTACACGTCGCAGCCGGGGGTATCAAAGGCGATCATCGAGCTGGAGGACGAGCTCGGCGTCGAGATCTTCACACGGCACGGCAAGCGCGTGCGCTCGCTGACCGAGCCGGGCAGAATCATCCTCGCATCGGTCGAGCGGATCCTGCAGGAGGTCGAAAGCCTTAAAAGGGTCGGGAAAGATTATGCGGCGCAGGATCAGGGCAACCTGACGATCGCGGCAACCCACACGCAGGCGCGCTACTCGCTGCCGGCAGCGATCGCCGAGTTCAAGAAGCGCTTTCCGAAGGTGCACCTGTCGATCCTGCAAGGGAGCCCCACGCAGGTCGCCGAGATGGTGATCCACGACCAGGCCGATCTCGCGATCGCGACCGAGGCGATCGCCGACTATAAGGAACTCGTGTCGCTGCCCTGCTTCCAGTGGCATCACGCGGCCGTCGTGCCGGCCGATCACCCGCTGCTCGAGCGCAAGCCGGTCACGCTCGACGATCTCGCGCAGTACCCGCTGATCACGTACGACGACGCGTTTGCCGGCCGCAAGAAGATCAATCACGCGTTCGCGCTGCGCGGGCTGTCGCCCGACATCGTGCTCGAGGCGATCGACGCGGACGTCATCAAGACCTACGTCGAGCTGGGTCTCGGCGTCGGGATCATGGCCGACATCGCGTTCAACCCCGAGCGCGACCGCAACCTGCGGCTGATTCCGGTCGGCCACCTGTTCGGCAGCAACGTGACGCGCGTCGCGCTCAAGCAGGGGGCCTACCTGCGCAGCTATGTGTATACGCTCGTCGAACTGCTGTCGCCGACGCTGAACCGGAAGCTGATCGAGCAGGCGCTCAAGGGCGAATCCGAATCGTACGAGCTTTGACGGACAGGTAAGAACACCGGGGCGCACATCGCGCCCCTTTTTTTGTTGCCCGACGCAGAAGGAGATACCCGCATGACGCTTCCCGCCCTGTTGCGCCGCGCCGCCGGCGCCGCCCTCGTGCTCGCCTGCGCGGCCGCGCATGCCGACCTGAAGGTCGGCGTCGACCTGTCGTCGACCGGCCCGGCCGCGGCGATCGGCATCACCAGCAAGAATGCGATCCTGATGTGGCCGAAGACGATCGCCGGGCAGCCGGTGCAGGTGACGGTGCTCGACGATGCGTCCGATCCGGGCACTGCCGTGCGCAACATCCGCAAGCTGGTCGACGAGGATCACGTCGACGTCGTCGTCGGCCCGAACATCACGCCGGCCGCGCTGGCGGCGCTCGATGCGGTGGCCGGCGCCCAGACGCCGATGATCACGCTGGTCGGCTCGGGCGCGATCGTCGAGCCGCAGGAAGGCGCGCGGACCTGGGCGTTCAAGATGGCGCAGAGCGACAGCGCGATGGCCGACGTGATGACGCGCTACATGGCCAACCATGGCGTGAAGACGGTCGGCTTCATCGGGTTCGCGGACAGTTACGGCGACAGCTGGCTGAACGAGTTCACGCGCTTCGCGGAAGTGCGCAAGATTCGCGTGATCGCGACGGAGCGCTTCAACCGCACCGACGCGAGCGTCACCGGCCAGGCGCTGAAGCTGATCGCGGCGAAGCCCGACGCGATTCTGATCGCGGGCTCGGGCACGCCAGCCGTGCTGCCGCAGCGCACGCTGATCGAGCGCGGCTACAAGGGCGCGATCTACCAGACGCACGGAATTGCGACGCCCGAATTCATCAAGCTCGGCGGCAAGGACGTCGACGGGACGCTGTTCCCGACGCAGCCGGTCGTCGTCGCGCGCACGCTGCCGGCCGATCATCCGGCACGCAAGGCCGCGTTGGCGTTCGTCGACGCATATGAAGCGAAATACGGCGCGGGTACCGTCACGCAGTTCGCGGGCGACGCGGCGGGCGTGTACCCGCGACTCGCGGACGCGGTCGGCCGCGCGCTGAAGGGCGCGCCTCCCGGCACGCCGGCCTTCCGCGCGGCGCTGCGGCGCGAACTCGAACGCGCGCATGAGCTCGTCGTGCCGAACGGCGTCGTGAATACGAGCGACAAGGATCACGTCGGGCTCGATCAGCGCGCGAGCGTAATGGGGATCGTCAAGCACGGGCAGTTCGTGTACTTGAGCCAGTAGTGCGCCGCCGGGCAGCGCTGCTTGCCCGACGGCCGGTTTTACGCCATAATCCGCGTTTCGCCGCGCACAGTCCGCATCGATGGATGCGTGGCCGGAAGCAAGCCCAGGTGGTGAAATTGGTAGACGCAGGGGACTCAAAATCCCCCGCCGCAAGGCGTGCCGGTTCGATTCCGGCCCTGGGCACCAGTATTTCTTCTGCAGCGTCATGCGCTGCACCTGTCGAAACCCGCGCAGCTCGCCGCTTCGCGGGTTTTTTGTTTTCCGCCCCACGCGATGCAACGCGCGGCCGCGCGCGGTGGTCGAAGCATCATGACGAATACGCGGCACCGAGGCAGCCCATGTTCATCCGCAAGATGTCATCCCCGCTGCGCGCCCGCATGCTCGCCGCCATGCTGCTGCTCGCGCTGTGCGGATGCGACGTGCTGACCGCCCCGCCCGTGCCCGACTGGCCGGGCCCGCATGCGCCCTATCCGTTCCCGGACGACGTCCCGCACCGCACCGAATGATCGCCGCGCGTCGCGCCGCCGCGCGCGCTCAGGCCGTCAGTTCGCGCACGAAGTCGAGAAACACGCGGACCTTCGCGGCAACCAGGTTCGACGCGTGGTGATACGCATATAGCGGAAACGTCTCGTCCGCCCATTCCGGCAGCAGTTGAACCAGCCGCCCGTCGGCGAGGATGTCCCGCGCGTAGAGCGCCAGCAGCTGCGCGACGCCCTCGCCGCCCAGGCACGCGCCGAGCAGCCCGCCCGTATCGTTGACCATCAGCCGGCCGGTCGCGTCGACCGGCACCACGTCCTTGCCGCGATGGAATACCCAGTCGTACGGCCGGCCCGTCACCGGATCGCGGATCAGCACGCAGCGATGGCCGCTCGCGAGATCCCGCGGGTGGCCCGGCTCGCCGTGACGCGCGACGTAGCCGGGCGACGCGCAAGTAAGCACGCGCGTCTCCAGCAGCAGCCGCGCACGGTATGACGACGGCTCCGGAATGCCGAAGCGCACGGCCACGTCGAATCCGTCGGCCACGAGGTCGCCCATCCGGTCGCGCACGCTGATCTCCACCGACAGCTCGGGGAAACGATCGAGGAACTCGGCCATCCTCGGCGCCAGCACGTAATGGCCGAAGGTACCGTCCACGTTGACCCGCAACCGCCCCCTGACGCGCGCCCGCGAACGACCGGCGTCGACCGCGGCCTCCTCGATGCCGGCCAGCAGCGGCGCTACTGCCTCGTAGAACCGCCGCCCTTCGTCGGTCAGCGTGATCGCGCGCGCGGTCCGGTTGAAGATCCGGATGCCAACGCGCTCCTCCAGCCGCGCGACCGCCCGGCTCACCGCCGGCTGCGTGAGCCCCATCGCCTCGCCGGCGCGTGCAAAGGTGCCCGCCTCGATCACCGCCGAAAGCACGCCGATTCCGCTCAGAAGTCTGCTGTCGAATGCCATGACACATACTTTTAGTCATTCATGATCTGATCATTATTCATTATTTTTATTGATCGAGGGCGCCTACATTAATCCTGTCGCCGGATTCCCCGGCACTTACTCGCCAAGGAGCAGGACATGAGCACATCGAAACAGGTCGCCCTCGTCACGGGCTCGTCGCGCGGCATCGGCGCGGAAATCGCGCGTCGTCTGGCCCGGGACGGCTTCGGCGTCGTCGTGAACTACGCGGGCAGCGCCGGTGCGGCCCGCGAAGTGGTCGACGCGATCGCCGCCGACGGCGGCGAGGCCGTCGCGGTACAAGCCGACGTCGTCGATCCGGCCGCCGTGGCCGCGCTGTTCGACGCAGCCGAGCAAGCATTCGGCCGCATCGACGTGGTGGTCAACAGTGCGGGCATCATGAAGCTCGCACCCCTCGCCGAACTCGGCGACGCCGTGTTCGACGAAACCGTCGCGATCAACCTGAAGGGTGCGTTCAACGTCAGCCGCGAGGCCGCGAAGCGCGTGCGCGACGGCGGTCGCATCGTGAACCTGACGTCGAGCGTGATCGGCATGCGCCTGCCGACCTACGGCGCATACATCGCGACCAAGGCGGCCGTCGAGGCGATGACGCAGGTGCTCGCGCAGGAAATGCGCGGCCGCCGCATCAACGTGAATGCCGTCGCGCCGGGGCCGGTCGCGACCGAGCTGTTCCTGCACGGCAAGAGCCCGGAGCTCATCGACCGCATGGCGAAACTGAACCCGCTCGAGCGGCTGGGCCAGCCCGACGACATCGCCGGCGTCGTCGCGTTCCTCGCCGGCCCGGACGGCGCGTGGGTCAACGGCCAGATCCTGCGCGCCAACGGCGGTATGTGCTGAGGCACGCCGGGATACCGCGCGACACAGCCTCCCTCACCCGCTTTCCGGAGATCGATCATGAAGGAAGTCATTCTCGTCACGGGCGCGTCCAGCGGCTTCGGCCTGCTGACCGCCCAGGCACTTTCCCGCGCCGGCCATACGGTCTATGCGTCGATGCGCGAGAGTACCGGCCGCAACGCGCCGTGCGTCGCCGCGGTCGCCACCTATGCGCAAGAGCACGGTGTGGACCTGCGTACCGTCGAACTCGACGTCAGCGACGATACCTCGGTCGCCAGCGCGATCGAACGCGTGATCGCCGACAACGGCCGCCTCGACGTCGTCGTCCACAACGCCGGCCACATGGTGTTGGGGCCCGCCGAAGCGTTCACGCCCGACCAGCTCGCGCAGCTCTACGACGTCAACGTCGTGTCGACCCAGCGCGTGAACCGCGCGGCGCTGCCGCACCTGCGTCGCCAGGGCCGCGGCCTGCTCGTGTGGGTGTCGTCCTCGTCGGCACGCGGCGGCACGCCGCCGTTCCTCGCCCCCTACTTCGCCGCGAAGGCCGCGATGGATTCGCTCGCGGTGTCTTATGCGGCCGAGCTTGCGCGGTGGGGGATCGAGACGTCGATCGTCGTGCCGGGCGCGTTCACGCAGGGGACCAATCACTTCGCGCACGCAGGCAGGCCGGCCGATGCGACCGTCCAGGCCGACTACGACCATGGCCCGTACACGGGCGTCGCAACACAGGCGCTGACAGCGCTTGCGGCGCTCGAACCGGCGGACGCCGATGCCGGCACCGTCGCGACGGCAATCGTCGACATCGTCGCCGCGCCGCGCGGCAAGCGCCCGTATCGCGTGTTCGTCGATCCGTCCCAGGACGGCGCCGAGGAAGTGTTCCGCGTCGGCGATCGCATCCGCCGCGAGATGTTCAGGAACATCGGCCTCGCCGACCTGCTCGCGCCGCGCGTCGGCGGCTGATCCGCAGCGCGTCAGGACGGCTCATGCGCGCCGGCCCGGCGGCGCGGACGCACGGATCGCGTCGGCGTCCGTCACCGGGGCTTCGCGCTGCGGGAAGTGCCCCACCCCGTCGAGCGTTCCCCGCTCGCAGCGCTCCGTGAAAAGCTGCCCGCGCCAGGCCCGAGCTGTGCGGGGCGCGATCAGTCGCCTTCGCTCGTCGGCCCCGGCTCGTTCAACGCGTCCGCCATCAATTCGCCGAACCAGTCGACGAACGCGTTGAGGCGCCGCGACCGGTGCCGACGGTGCGGGTACAGGGCCGACACGTCCATCGGCGCGGCGCGATAGCCGGGCATCACCTCGACGAGCGCGCCGCCGTCGAGCAGATGCTGAACATCGAAGCGCGGAATCTGGATCAGGCCCATCCCCGCGATGCAGCTGGCGATATAGGTCTCCGCGTTGTTGACGATCACGCGACTCGGCAGCGTCAGCACGTGCCGGTCGCCGTCCGTGCAGTATTCCCATGCGAGTTCGCGCCCCGTCGTCGGCGATGCATAGCCGATCGCCCAGTGCCCGTGCGCGAGCGCATCCGGATGGTCGGGCACGCCGCATTCGCGCAGATAGTCGGGGCTCGCGCAGTTGATCAGCGCGAACTGGCCGAGCGGCCTTACCACGAGGCTGCTGTCCGCGAGCCGCCCAACCCGGATCGCGCAGTCGACACCCTCCTGCACGAGATCGATCGAGCGGTCCGTCGAGCCGAGCGACAACTGGAGCTTCGGGTAGCGGCGAAACAGCGACGGCAACGCGGGCGCGATCACGCGGCGCGCGATCCGGCTCGGCACGTCGACGCTCAGGCGTCCGATCACGTCGCGCTCGCGGCGGCGGAACAGGCGATCGAGGTCGTCGGCCTCCGCGAGCAGCCGCCGGCCGCGCTCGAGCAGCAGCGCGCCGTCGGCCGTGAGTTGCACCTGCCGCGTCGTGCGATGCAGCAGCCGCGTGCCGAGCCCCGCCTCCAGTTGCTGGACCGCCGCCGAGACCGTCGCGCGCGGCACGTCGAGTGCATGCGCGGCCTTGATGAAGCTGCCCATCTCGGCAACCTGAAGGAAGATTCTGACCTGGTCCAGCTTGTCCATCGGCGGGCGGAAAACGTGGGTTCGGGCGATCGTCGCCGGCGAGCGCCGCACGTCGCGACCAGCCCCGGCGCAAGAAAAACGGGCGCGCGGCTTTGTGTTCGCGCGCCCGCCCATTGTCCACGCAAACGCTCCATTGCGGTCGCCGCGCGCGCCCTGCGACCGCCCGAACGGCGTGTTACTTGGTCGTATAGCCGCCGTTGATCAGGATCGTCTGGCCGGTGATCCACCAGCCGTCGGTCACGAGATGGCGGATGAACGGCACGACGTTCTCGATGTCGGTCAGCCCGGTCTTGCTGAACGGCGAGAGCGCCGCCGCCGTCTTGTGGTACGCGACCGCGTCGGCGCCTTCGGCCGGGTAGAAGAACGGCGTGTCCATCGGGCCCGGCCCGACCGCCGTCACCGAGATGCCGCGCGCGCCGTATTCTTTCGACGCCGCGCGCGTGAAGTGCTCGACCGGCGCCTTCGACCCTTCGTACGCCGCATAGAACGGCGTGAATGCGGCGAGCAGCGACGTCACGAGCGTGACGAGCTTGCCGTGATCCTCGAGGTGCCGCCCCGCTTCCTTGATGAAGAAGAACGCCGACTTGCTGTTCACCGCGAACATCTCGTCGTATTCGGCTTCGGAGATTTCGGTAATCGGCTTCTTCAACACCTTGCCGACGGTATTGATCGCGATGTCGATCTTGCCGAAGCGCTGCTTCGCGTCGCCGAACAGCTTCTCGACCGCGGCGGCCGTCGTCAGGTCGGCCTGGAACGTCGCGGCTTGCGCGCCGGCTGCGCGCACCGCGGCAGCCGTCTCCTCTGCCTGCGCCTGCGACGCCGCGCTGTTGTAGTGAATCGCCACCGCCTGCGCGCCGTGGCCGGCCAGATCCCGGGCGATCAGCCCGCCGAGATTCTTGGCGCCGCCTGCGATCAGGACGACCTTGTCTGCGAGCGTGTGAGTAGCCACGGTCGACTCCTTTTTGCGTTGAATGAAGCTAGGAGTGTAGGCACGCAGGACGGGCGCGGTCAGCCGCGCATGGCTGGATGGATTATCCAGAAAAGCGATCCAATCGGCGCGTGGTAATGGTCAGGTACCGCACCGACGCCGGTGGCGAAATCTGCTTGGCCGGACCCGTCGCACCGCGAACGCATGCGCGCGCGTCAGCATGCGCAGGGCATCGCATCGATCTGCCGTGCCAGTGCCGCCGCGCCGCTTGATAGAATGCGCGCGCTATGGATCTCGAAAGCATTCTCTACACGCAGGGCTTCGGCTCGCGCCGCCAGTGCCGCGGCCTGATCGAAACGGGCCGCGTCACCATCGCGGGAGCGAGCGCGACGGACCCCGACGCGACCCTCGACACCGACGGTCTCGTATTCACCGTCGACGACATCGCCTGGCCGTTTCATGCCCGCGCGTATCTCGCGCTGAACAAGCCGGCCGGATACGAGTGCTCGCGCGAGCCGCAGCACCATGCGAGCGTGTTCAGCCTGCTGCCGGCGCCGCTCGTCGCGCGCGGCGTGCAGTGCGTCGGCCGTCTCGACCAGGACACCACGGGCCTGCTGCTGATGTCCGACGACGGCCAGTTCGTACACGCATACACATCGCCGAAGCGCAAGGTGCCGAAAACCTACGTGGCGACCGTGCGCCACCCGCTCGACGACGCCCAGCTGAACGCGCTGCGCGCCGGCGTGCAACTGCACGGCGAGCCGAAGCCGATCGCGGCGATGGCTGCGGACGCGCGCGACACGCACACGCTCGCGCTGACCGTTCTCGAAGGCAAATATCACCAAGTGAAACGCATGGTCGCCGCGGCCAGCAACCGCGTCGACGCGCTGCACCGCGAAAGCATCGGCGGCTTCAGGCTTCCGGACGATCTCGCGCCCGGCGCGTGGCGCTGGCTCGACACCAGCGACCTTGCGGCACTGCGCAATTCCGTCAAAACCCTGTAAGGGAAAATCCGCACGACCGTTCGGTGTCGGCACGCGTCGCGGCCGCACGTTCCCCCGCTATACTGAAATCACAAGCTGTACGAGCAGCGATGCAGGGGAGACATCATGAACGCCAACCATTCTTTCGAGCTTTCCTACGTGATGATCGCGTTCGCGGTCATGGGCGCCATCGTGATCGGCGCGCTGCTGGCCACGATGCACATGAAGCACAAATATCATCCGAACCTGATCGGCGCGATGATCGGTGCGCTGCTGTGCTTCCTGCTGATCGAAGCGTTACCGGCCTTGACCTGACGCGCCGCCCGGCGCGAGCGTTTGAAGGAATTCGTCTACGGTCGGATAGCGCAACGTCACGCACAATTCGGCCTTGAGCCGCGCATTCGACAGGCGCCGGGACTCACGCATGAACGACAGCAGCGTCGGCTCGAGCTGGTGCTCGGCGTCCGCGCGGCTGATGCGCGGCGGCGGCGGCAGGCCGAACGCGTGCGCGACCCGGTCGAAATACTCTCCCATCCGCAGTTCGCTGTCGTCCGACGCGTGCACCGCGCGCGCCGGCTTGCCGCGCACGGCCGCACGGCGGAGGATCGCCGCGAGATCGTCCGCGTGGATGTGGTTCGTGTAGACGTCGTCGGCCGCGTCGAGCGCCGGCGTGCCACGCTCGAGCCGCGCGAGCGGCAGCCGGTTCGCCGCATAGATGCCGGGAATCCGTACGATGCGCGCGGACAGCACGCGTCGCACCGTCGCCGCCCGCAGTTGACGCTCGGCCGACACGCGCCGGAAGGCGCGCGGATTACCGGGGCGCAGCGGCTGCGTTTCATCGATGCGGGCGCCTCCGCAATCGCCGTAGACGCCGGTCGTGCTCGCGTAGACGAGCGTCGGCGCGCGAAGGGCGTCGGGTACAATACGCGCTGCCCGAACCGGCCCGCCGGCCTGCCGCGTCGCGCCCCGCAGCGTGCGCAGCCGGCCGACCGCGGCAACGGCCGGTGCGGACGGCCGTCGTGCGGGCACGGACAATGCGGCGATCAGCGCGCGCGTGCGGCGATCGTCGCGGCCCTCGGCTTGCGGAGGCGCGAGATGCAGAATCGTGCGGGCAAGACCGGCGATTCGCGAAAGCGTTGCGCGCCGATCGAGATTGCCGACGAGCGGGGCCGCGCCCGCCGCGCGCAATTCGTCGCAGCGGCCCGGATGGCTCGTCAGCGCGACGATGCGCAGCTCCGGGCGGGCTTCGCGCCATTGCGCGACGCAGCGCAGGCCGACGTCGCCGCAGCCGACGATCAGTGCGCGCGGGCGGCGCAGGGTTCGAGTCGCGATCATGTTGGTTGCGAAATCAGTTGCAACGTTGCGCGGCGCGCAACGGGCTTGCATTGTAGCTGCCGTGCGTGAAATGCACGGTCCCCACATCTTGTTCTATTTGGTTCTATGGCATTCAACGTTACTCTCAAGCAAAGCGGCCGGCAGTTCCAGGTCGAGTCGGACGAAACCGTGCTGGCGGCGGCGCTGCGCCAGAACGTGCACCTGCCGTACGGGTGCAAGAACGGTGCGTGCGGCTCGTGCAAGGGCCAGATCGTGTCGGGCCAGATCGAACAGGGGCCCCATGCCGCGTCGGCATTGTCCAACGACGAACGCACGCGCGGCCTCGCGCTGCTGTGCTGCTCGAAGGCGCAATGCGATCTCGAGATCGACGTGCGTGAGATCGCCGGCGTCGACGGCGTGCAGGTGAAGAAGCTGCCGTGCCGGATCGCGGCGCTCGAGCGCCGCGCCGACGACGTGATGATCGTGAAGCTGCAGCTGCCGGCCAACGAACGCCTGCAATACCTCGCCGGCCAGTACATCGAATTCATCCTGAAGGACGGCTCGCGCCGCAGCTACTCGATGGCGAACGCGCCGCACGAAGAAGGCCCGATCGAGCTGCACATCCGCCACATGCCGGGCGGCAAGTTCACCGACCACGTATTCGGCGCGATGAAGGAGCGCGACATCCTGCGCTTCGAAGGCCCGCTCGGCACGTTCTTCCTGCGCGAGGATTCCGACAAGCCGATCGTGCTGCTCGCGTCCGGCACCGGCTTCGCACCAATCAAGGCGATCATCGAGCACGTGAAGCACGCGGGCATCACGCGTCCGATGACGCTCTACTGGGGCGCCCGCCGCAAGAAAGACATCTACCTCGGCGAGCTCGCCGAGCAGTGGGCGCGCGAGATCCCGAACTTCAAGTACGTGCCGGTGCTGTCCGAGCCGGACGACGCCGATCAATGGACCGGCCGCACCGGCTTCGTCCACCGCGCGGTGATCGAGGATCTGCCCGATCTGTCCGGTCACCAGGTATATGCGTGCGGCGCGCCGGTGATGGTCGAATCCGCCCAGCGCGACTTCACGCAACACCACGCGCTGCCGGCCGACGAGTTCTACGCTGACTCTTTCACGAGTGCCGCCGATCTCGCGCATCCGGTCTGAGCACCGCATGCGTGAACGCGCCCCGCTGCGCGCCGGCGTGTCACATCCGTGGCATCGCGGCGGTTTACAGTGGGGCGCGGGATGCCTTATGCTTGCGCACATGAACCGTTTCCTGTCCGCTTTCCGACGTCGCCGCTCGCCGCTCCTCCCGGATGCCGCCGGCTCGTCACGGACTCGCGCGTAACCCTCCTCCGCTTCACCGGTTACGCACAAGCTGTTCGACCCACCAGCCACGGCCTTCCGTGGCTTTTTTATTGCCCGTTTCCCTTTCAACGTCCGCTGGAGTCTGCTGCCATGCCCCTGAACGATTACCCGATCGACTCGCTGATGTACATCACGAACCGCCCCGACATCGTGTTCACGCACGGCAAAGGTTCGTGGCTCTACGATCACACGGGCAAGCGCTATCTCGACTTCATCCAGGGCTGGGCCGTCAACAGCCTCGGCCACTGCAACGACGGCATCGTCGAAGCGCTGAAAACGCAGGCCGAAAAGCTGCTGAACCCGTCGCCGGCGTTCTACAACGAGCCGATGGCAAAGCTCGCGGGGCTGCTCACGCAGCACAGCGTGTTCGACAAGGCGTTCTTCACGAACAGCGGCGCGGAAGCAAACGAAGGCGCGATCAAGCTCGCGCGCAAATGGGGCCGCAAGTTCAAGAACGGCGCGTACGAGATCATCACGTTCGATCACAGCTTCCACGGCCGCACGCTCGCGACGATGTCTGCGAGCGGCAAGCCGGGCTGGGACACGATCTACGCACCGCAGGTGCCGGGCTTCCCGAAAGCCGAGCTGAACAACATCGACTCGGTCGAAAAGCTGATCACCGACAAGACCGTCGCCGTGATGCTCGAGCCGATCCAGGGCGAAGGCGGCGTGATCCCGGCAACGCGCGAATTCATGCAGGCGCTGCGCGAGCTGACGAAGCAGCACAACCTGCTGCTGATCGTCGACGAAGTGCAGAGCGGCTGCGGCCGCGCGGGCACGCTGTTCGCGTACGAGCTGTCGGGTATCGAGCCGGACGTCATGACGCTCGCAAAGGGTATCGGCGGCGGCGTGCCGCTCGGCGCGCTGCTGTCGAAGGCCGACGTCGCGGTGTTCGAGGCCGGCGACCAGGGCGGCACGTACAACGGCAACCCGCTGATGACGGCAGTCGGCCATTCGGTGATCTCGCAGCTCGTCGCCCCCGGCTTCCTCGAGGGCGTGCGTGCGCGCGGCGAGTATCTGAAGCGCAAGCTGCTCGAGCTGTCGGAGGAGCGCGGTTTCGAGGGTGAACGCGGCGAGGGCCTGCTGCGCGCGCTGCTGCTCGGCAAGGATATCGGTCCGCAGATCGTCGAGAAGGCGCGCGACATGCAACCCGACGGCCTGCTGCTGAACGCGGCGCGCCCGAACCTGCTGCGCTTCATGCCCGCACTGAACGTGACGACCGAGGAGATCGACCAGATGATGGCGATGCTGCGGTCGATCCTCGACACGCTGTAAGGAGCGTGCCGCGATGGATGCCGCCGCCGATGCCTTCGTTATCCGCCCGTTCGAACGCGCCGACACCGATGCCGTGCTGGCGGTCTGGCGCGACGCGTTCCCGCAGTACGACGAAGCCGGTGCGCCGCCGCACCGCGATCCGCGGCGATCGATCGAGCTGAAGCTCGCGACGCAGCCGGAGCTGTTCTTCGTCGCAACGTGCGGCGCGCGGATCGTCGGCACGCTGATGGCGGGCTTCGACGGACATCGCGGCTGGCTCTACTCGTTCGGCGTAGCGAACGATGCGCGGCGGCTCGGCATCGGCCGCGCGCTGATCGCGCATGCGGAACGCGCGCTCGGCGCGCGCGGCTGCCTGAAGATCAATCTGCAGGTGCTGCCGGGCAACGACGATGCGTGCCGCTTCTATGCGGCGCTCGGCTATCGGGTCGAGGAACGCATCTCGTTCGGCAAGGCGCTGCCGGCCGCATGACGCCGCCGCCGACACTCGCCGCCGCCACCTTCACGATCAGCGCGTGATCGGCCCCGCGTCCGGCAGCGGATTGCCGAGTGCGTCGGTCGGCACGGCCTGCTTCTCGAACGCCGCGAAATACGCGGCCCATTGCGTGTCGCTCACGCGCACGATCAGCGCGCCGTCCTGCCACACGTCGTTGTGATCGTTGTGGTCGTCGCCGGCGCGGTGCAGGTAATTCGCGCCGGTCGACCCCTGGTTCATGTGCGTGTCGTGGATGCCGTTGCCCTCCGAATACGTGCGGCCGAACACAACGACGTCGAGCCCCTGCGACTGCGCGGCGTTGACGAGCCGCAATAGCGACGGGATCGGCTCCGCGTGCTCGGTACCGTCCATCACCGCGCTCGCGCGCCATGCCCCCGTCTCGTTCAGGATGTCGCTGCGCAGGTAGTCGAGCGCCGGCAGCGCGGTGTGTCCGGTCAGGTCGGTATAGCCTTCGGCCGCCGCCGCGAGCGTCGCCGTGACCGGATGATGAAAATCGTAGACGAGCTTGTAGTTCAGCAGATCGTCCGCGTCGTTGGTGCCGACGTTGATCGCGACGTCCCAGTCGCCGGTCGGCAACGCGAGCGTCAGGTGGATGTGATACTGGATCTCGCTGCCGTGCGGCGAACCCTTCAGCCGCGCGACCGACGTCACCTTCGCCTTGACGAAACCGTAGTCGAGACTCATGCGCGCTCTCCCTGTCACGATGGATCGATCATGGTACGCGTTCCGCGTGACGGTTTGCGGAGGGCCGCTGGCGGAGGGCCGCTGACGTACCGCATTCACGCCGCCGCATTCCGGCCCGCATCGCCGATGCCCCGCTCGAAGAAATGGAGTCGCGTCCGCGCGCGGTTCGCCGCCGGGCGCGCAAAATGAAAAAAGGCTGCCACGGGAACCCGTGACAGCCCTCGCAAGCCTTTGCACGGCACGCCGGCGTCCGCCGCCGCGCCGCACCGGGCCCGTTTATTCACCCAGATACGCGGCCCGCACCTTCGGATCGTCGAGCATCTGCTTCGCGTCGCCTTCCATCGTGACCGTGCCCGAATCCATCACGTAGCCACGGTCGGCCGCCTGCAGCGCGAGGCGCGCGTTCTGTTCGACGAGCAGCACCGTGATGCCCTCCTTCGAGATCTCGCGCACCACTTCGAAGATCTTCTCGACCATGATCGGCGACAGCCCCATCGACGGCTCGTCGAGCAGCAGCAGCTTCGGCTTGCTCAGAATCGCGCGCGACATCGCGAGCATCTGCTGCTCGCCGCCCGACAGCGTGCCCGCGAGCTGCGTCGCACGCTCCTTCAGGCGCGGAAAGAAGCCGAACATCCGGTCGACGTCCTTCTTGATCTGCTCGTTGTCGTTGCGCAGGTACGCGCCCATCTGCATGTTCTCGATGATCGACATCCGCGCGAAGATCCCGCGGCCTTCCGGCACCATCGCGAGGCCGCGCTTGAGCAACTCGTGCGGCGGAATGCCCTTGATCGACTTGCCGTCGTACTCGATGTCGCCGGCCGAGTACGGCTTGAGACCCGTGATCGCCTTCATCGTCGTGGTCTTGCCGGCACCGTTCGCGCCGATCAGCGTCACGAGTTCGCCCTGGCGGACTTCCATGTCAACGCCCTTGACGGCCTGGATGCCGCCGTAGTTGACCTGCAAGCCCTTGATTTTCAACATTGCCGCTGCCATCAGTGCACCCCTGCGCCGAGATATGCCTCAATCACCTTCGGATTCTTCTGCACGTCCTGCGGCAGACCCTCGGCGATCACCTTGCCGTAATCGAGCACCGTCATCCGGTTGCACAATCCCATCACGAGCTTCACGTCGTGCTCGATCAGCAGAATCGTGCGGCCGTCCGAGCGGATCTTGTCGAGCAGGCGCGTGAGTTCGACCTTCTCGGTCGCGTTCATCCCGGCCGCCGGCTCGTCGAGCGCGAGCAGCTTCGGGTCGGTCGCGAGCGCGCGCGCGATTTCCAGGCGACGCTGGTGGCCGTACGACAGGTTGCGCGACGTGTAGTCCGCGTATTGCAACACGCCGACGTATTCGAGCAGCTCGATCGCGCGCTCCTTGATCTCGCGCTCTTCCTGGCGTTCGGCCGGCGTCTGGAACACCGCGCCGAGCAGCCCGTGCTTGGTGCGCACGTGGCGGCCCACCATCACGTTCTCCAGCGCCGTCATCCCGCCGAACAGGCGAATGTTCTGGAACGTGCGCGCGATGCCGGCCTTCGCGACCTGGTGCACCGCCGTCGGCGTGTAATTCTCGCCGTCCAGCTTGAAGTCGCCGGAGTCCGGCGTGTAGAGGCCCGTGATCACGTTGAAGAACGTGGTCTTGCCCGCGCCGTTCGGGCCGATCAGCCCATAGATCTCGCCTTCCTTGATCTGCAGGCCGACATCGGACAGCGCCTGCAGCCCGCCGAAGCGCTTGTTCACGCCCGTGACGGACAGTCGGATTTGCTTGTCGCTCATGTGTGATATCCCCTTGTCCGTTGGTTAAGCGCGCACCGGCTTCTTGCTGTTGCGCTTCGCCAGTTTAGCGATCTTGTCCTCATGCTTCGGCGCGGGCCACAGGCCTTCCGAGCGGTACAGCATGATGACGACCATCGCGAGGCCGTACAGCGCCTGACGGATCACTTCGGTGTCGACGATGTCGTGACCGAACAGCGCGTGCTGCAGCGGGCTCATCGTCGAGCGCAGGAATTCCGGGAAGATCGCGAGCAGCACCGCGCCGAGGATCACGCCCGGAATGTGGCCCATGCCGCCGAGCACCACGCAGGCCAGCACGACGATCGATTCCCAGAACGTGAACGACTCGGGCGACACGAAGCCCTGGAACGCGCCGAACATCGCACCCGACAGACCGCCGAACGACGCGCCCATCGCGAACGCGAGCAGCTTCACGTTGCGGGTGTTGATGCCCATCGCCTTCGCGGCGATTTCGTCTTCGCGGATCGCGGCCCATGCACGGCCGATACGCGAGTGCTGCAGGCGCGTACAGACCCAGATCACCAGCAGCGCGCACAGCACGAACAGGTAGTAGTACATGTAGACCGACGGCAGCTGGAAGCCGAAGATCGTGTGCGTCTGCGACAGGTTGAATCCGCCGACGTGCACCGGATCGATGCCCGTGATCCCCTTCGGGCCGTTGGTGATGTTCACCGGACGGTCGAGGTTGTTCATGAAGATCCGGACGATTTCACCGAAGCCGAGCGTGACGATCGCCAGGTAGTCGCCGCGCAGGCGCAGCGTCGGCGCACCGAGCAGGATCCCGAAGGTCGCCGCCAATGCCATCGCGATCGGCACGATGATCAGGAACGGCACGTGCAACCCGTTCGGCGCGAGCGCCGCGATCCACTCGAACTGCGAGGTCAGGTGCGGCGAGCTCAACAGCGCCGCCGTGTACGCGCCCACCGCGTAGAACGCGATGTAGCCGAGGTCGAGCAGGCCGGCGAAGCCGACCACGACGTTCAGGCCCAGCGCGAGCATCACGTACAGCATCGCGAAGTCGAGCACGCGGACCCAGTAGTTGCCGCCGGCCGAGCCGATGATGATCGGCGCCGCGATCACGAAGGCCGCGGTGAGGATGCCGATGATGACGGTCTTGGTGGTGTTGCGCTCTTCGACGAGCGACGTCGACGATTCGATCGGTTGAATGGATGTCATGTTGTTTGCTCCCCTTCCGTTACGCACGGTCCGCGACACGTTCGCCCAGCAGGCCCGACGGACGGAACACCAGCACGATGATCAGCACGATGAATGCGAACACGTCCTGGTAGTTGCTGCCGAACACGCCGCCCGTGAGGTTGCCGATGTAGCCCGCGCCGAGCTGCTCGATCAGGCCGAGCAGCACGCCGCCGACCATCGCACCGCCCAGGTTGCCGATCCCGCCGAGCACCGCGGCCGTGAACGCCTTCATGCCGGGGATGAAGCCCATGTAGAAGTGCACGTTGCCGTATTCGGACGCGATCATCACGCCGGCCAGCGCGGCGAGCGCGGAGCCGATCATGAACGTCGCGGAGATCACGAAGTTCGGGTTCACGCCCATCAGGCTCGCCGTATTCGGGCTTTCCGCGATCGCGCGCATCGCGCGGCCGAGCTTGGTCTTGTGCACGAGCAGCAGCAGGCCGCCCATCACGATGAACGCGACCGCGATGATCACGATTTCGGTGATCGAGATCACGGCGCCGGGCGTCGTGTCGGTCGCCTTGATCACGTTGATCGGATCGGTCGGCAGCAATTGCGGGAACGGCAGCGGGTTGCGCGACCAGATGATCATCGCGGCCGTCTGCAGCAGGATCGACACGCCGATCGCGGTGATCAGCGGTGCGAGACGCGGCGCGCGGCGCAGCGGCCGGTACGCGACGCGTTCAATCGTGAAGCCGACGAACGCGCAGACGACCGCGGCGATGCCGAGACCGATCGTCAGCGTCGCGACGTTGCCGAGTTGCGGGAAGTGGTTCTGCAGCACGGTGATCGCGGACAGGGCGACCATCGCGCCGATCATCAGCACGTCGCCGTGCGCGAAGTTGATGATGCCGAGAATGCCGTACACCATCGTGTAACCCAACGCGATGATGGCGTACACACTGCCGAGCACCAGCCCGTTGAGGATCTGCTGGACGAAAATATCCATTTAAAGCTCCTTGGCCCATGCTGCCGGAGGACGTTGCGCCCCGCCGGTAAGCGAGGAATCGCGCCTTCTCGGCGACACTGCGGGTACTAGTCAATACCGGTAAGGGTGGATCGTCCCGGCGCGCGCCGCCCGGCCTGTACGGCCGGACCTGCCGCCGGAGCGGATACAAAAACGGCACCGCACTGTTCCGGTGCCATCACGAGTCCCGTCGCTAAATCGTCACGACATCGAGGACGGTGGTCTTGGCCTCCTTGAAGTCGTAGGGCAGCGTGCCGAAACGGCCGGCGTCCGGTTTCCCGGCTTCCGTGCCTTTTTCCGTCCGGGCCGGGGCGAAACCCGCGTCCGGGCAGATCAGGTTCCGCGCCGCGTCGCCCGCGGGCTCGACCACCTTGACGGCGCACATGCCGTTGTCGTCAAGGGTTTGCGCTCCGATGCCGTCCGCCGTCCGCGCGGCGCCCGTAAGGGCAACGCGAGAGTGGCGCCCAACTTTCGTCAGGACTGCATCGGAATTCGTGAGACGAAGCATTCCGCCCGCCGCGATGATGGAAGCCGCAGCGACGTCCTGCTTCGTCGAATCGAAATGAAAGGGGATCAGCGCCATCTGCACGTTGCCTGCGTTGCCCCGAAACCCGAGCGCCCGTCGTTCGACGCGCGCTGCTGCCGCCTGACGTCCGGCGGCTCGTTGTCGGGCACCCCGTGTGCCCGTCGCGCGGTCGAGCGCCACGCCGCCGGCCCGAACTTCGTGCCGTGTCGAATGCATGCCGATCGTCGAGCCCTGCGCGTTGAATGCGTCGATTGCCAAACGTGCCCCGTTGTCCTTGTCACTGTCCGATTGCGCAATGCGGCACGCCGACGGCGCCGCACGGCCGGTTCTCGCAGTGCGCATGTCGCTGGCCGCCGGTAACGCGTAACCCGCAGCCATCCTGCCCGCCCTGCCGTCGCTCGTTTTCCCGTCACCGGCCAACATTGCAACCGGTGCGGCGACGTACGTGGCGTAAGCCAACTTCACATGCATCGAATAGGTCTCCCGCGCCTTGCCAGAACCCGATTTCAAAGCCATTCCGGCCTGAAAACGGGCGCATTGTAACTCCATTTACAGGCCGCCAATAATCCTGATTCGATGGGGTTTTCCTGCATTGCAACCAATTTTGAGAGACGGCTGAACACGACGATAGCAACCCGGTTGCAACCTTAATATGAATAATGGTTGCGCCCGGATTTTCGCAGCGCAAAAAAAAGCGCGCCGGCAGGCGCGCTTCGGGGTACCGCGGGTGCGACGCCGCACTCACGCGGCGGGCGGCAAATTCAGCCCTCGGGGCAGCGGAAACGACACGTTCTCCTCGATGCCTTCGAGCGCGCGAACGTTGCGCACGCCGAGCTCACGCAGCCGCGCGATCACGGCCTGGGCGAGCACCTCCGGCGCCGACGCGCCGGCCGTCACGCCGATACGGCGCTTGCCGGCCACCCACGCCGGATCGATCTGCTCGGGTGCATCGACCATGTACGCAGCCACGCCGCGCTTCTCGGCCACTTCGCGCAGCCGGCTCGAATTCGAGCTGTTCGGGCTGCCGACGACGATCACGACGTCGCACTGCGGCGCCATGAACTTCACCGCGTCCTGGCGGTTCTGCGTCGCGTAGCAGATGTCCTGTTTCTTCGGCTCGCGGATCTTCGGATATTTCGCCTTCAGCGCACCGATGATCTCGGCGGCGTCGTCGACGGACAGCGTCGTCTGCGTGACGAGCGCGATGCGCTCCGGATCGGCGAGCTCGAGCTTCTGCACGTCCTCGACGCTCTCGACGAGATGCATGCCGCGCTCAACCTGCCCCATCGTGCCCTCGACTTCCGGGTGACCCTTGTGGCCGATCATCACGATGTCGACGCCGTCCTGACGCATCTTCGCCACTTCGACGTGCACCTTCGTGACGAGCGGGCAAGTCGCGTCGTAAATGCGCAGCCCGCGCACGTCGGCCTCGTCGCGCACGGCCTTCGACACGCCGTGCGCGCTGAAGATGACGGTGTTGCCGGCCGGCACTTCTTCAAGCTCCTCGACGAAGATCGCGCCTTTCTTCTTGAGATCCTCGACCACGTACTTGTTGTGGACGATCTCGTGACGAACGTAGATCGGCGCGCCATGCATCGCGATTGCGCGCTCGACGATCTCGATCGCGCGATCGACACCCGCGCAGAACCCGCGCGGCTGGGCGAGCAGGATTTCGGCGTCGGCGGCGACGGTCTGTCCGGACAGCGTATCGGTGGTGCTCATGATTACAGGATTCCGATGATTTTCACTTCGAACGTGAGCGCTTGGCCCGCGAGCGGATGATTGAAATCGAACAGCGCCGAGGTTTCGCTGACTTCCTTCAGCACGCCCGCATAACGGCCGCCGTCCGGTGCGTTGAACTCGATCAGGTCGCCGGGCGTGAAATCGTCGCCGACCATCCCGTTCTCGCGCAGCGTCGACAGCGTCACGCGCTGAAGCATGTCGGGATTGCGGGGACCGAACCCCTGCTCCGGCGTTAGCTGAAAAGTCGAATGGTCGCCGACCCGCAGCCCCAGCAGAATCTGTTCCAGCGAGGGCGCCAGCTGCCCGGCGCCGAGCAGCAGCGTGGCGGGCTTGTCGGAGAAGGTGTTGACGATGTCGGCGCCGTCGGCCAGTGCAAGCCGGTAATGCAGCGTCACATGGGAACCGGGCTTCACTTCGGATAGATCGATGATGCTCATGAATGACTCGTGTTCGTCGGCGCCCGAACTGGGCGAAAAGCCCGGCGCAAAGCCAATATTGTAAGTCACCTGAGCGAGCAAGGCTGAAAGTGCGACAACGTCGCGCGTGCGGCCGCCGCCAATGGAGTGCCGATCATGCTGTCAATCTGCGTCGCCGCCCCGGCGACGGAATGTCGCGACGTCGCCGACACCCGGGCCGCTCCGGCACGCCGGGCCGGGCCCGCAGGGCCGCGCAAGCGGCGCCCGCGGAACTGGAAACCGCACTTGCCCCGCGAGAGGCTGCTCGAACGCGGGCCGGCCGCACTGACCGACGCCGAGCTCGTCGCGCTGCTGCTCGGCACCGGCGGAGGCGGCCGCGACGTGTTCGCCAGCGCACGAGCGCTGCTTGCGCGCTTTGGCGATTCGCTGCGCGACATGCTCGATGCGGAGCCCGGCGTCTTCGCAACGCACCCCGGCATCGGCGCCGCGCGCTCGGCCGTCCTGATCGCGGTAACCGAGATCGTGCGGCGCGCCCTGGTCGAAAAGGCGCGCGAGCGGATGCAGATCGACTCGCCGGGTGCGGTGGAGGACTATCTGCGACTGCGGATCGGCATGCGTCCGTACGAGGTGTTCGTCACGCTGTACCTGGATGCGCGCCACGGCCTCATCGACGTGGAGGAAAGCGCACGCGGCTCGCTCACGCGGATGGCGGTGTATCCGCGCGAGATCGTACGGCGCGCGCTCATGCTGAACGCCGCGTCGCTGATCATCGCGCACAATCATCCGTCGGGCGCCGTGCAGCCGAGCGCGGAAGACCGCCGGCTTACGCGGGTGCTGCGCGAGGCGCTGACGCTCGTGGACGCGACGCTGCTCGATCACATCGTCGTCGGCACCGCCGATACATTTTCGTTCGCGCGCGCCGGTTGGCTGTAGACTGTGCGGCGGCGCCCCGCCCCGGTGGCGCCGCAACGACGAAGCGAAATTGGGTTTGATTTTTCTGAGCTTTTTCTGCTAGAATCGTCGTCTGTCTTTTTTCCAACCAGTTCTAGCCATCGAAGGGCCTTGTCTGTATGGGCTTCGGCGTTCTGAGTGCAGCCATGGATCACGTGGCGGTACGATGGAACCTTCATCGGCGATCGAACCCCGAATTTAGCGTATTAGGAGTGCTCTCATGGCACGCGTATGCCAAGTAACTGGGAAAGCGCCGATGAGCGGCAACAACGTTTCCCACGCCAACAACAAGACGAAGCGTCGCTTCCTGCCGAACCTGCAAAACCGCCGGTTCTGGGTGGAGAGCGAAAACCGCTGGGTGCGTCTGCGCGTCTCGAACGCCGGCCTGCGCCTGATCGACAAGAACGGCATCGATTCCGTGCTCGCTGACCTGCGCGCACGCGGCGAAGCCTAAGCCCAAGGAGCACAATCATGGCAAAAGGCGCACGCGACAAGATCAAGCTCGAGTCGACCGCTGGTACGGGTCACTTCTACACGACCACGAAGAACAAGCGCAACATGCCGGAAAAGATGGCGATCAAGAAGTTCGATCCCGTCGTCCGCAAGCATGTGGAATACAAAGAAACCAAGATCAAGTAATCTCCGGTTTCTGCCAGCCTGACGGCGACCGAAAAGCCCCGCACATGCGGGGCTTTTTGTTTTGCGCGTACGCGCAGGCCCTCGACGCGGTATGCTCTCCCCTTTCCGCGGTGACAACCGACGGAACGCAGGATCGAAAAGCGTAACGATGGAGATGCAGCATGAAATTCGACGTGGCGATCGTCGGCAGCGGCCTCGCGGGCCTGTCGGTCGCACTGAACCTGGCCGACACGCGGCGTGTCGCGCTGATCGCGAAACGTTCGATGATGGAGGGTGCAAGCGACCACGCGCAGGGCGGCATCGCGGCCGTCCTCGACTCCGCGGACAGCATCGAGAATCATGTCGACGACACGCTGGTCGCCGGCGGCGGGCTATGCGATGAAGGCGCGACCCGCTACATCGTCGAACACGGCCGCGAAGCGATCGAATGGCTGATCTCGCAGGGCGTGCCGTTCACGAAGGACGACGCCGCCGAGCTTGGCTTCCATCTGACGCGCGAAGGCGGCCACAGCCACCGCCGGATCATCCACGCGGCCGACGCGACCGGCCATGCGGTACTCGCGACGCTGTCCGAGCGCGCGCGCCAGCATCCGAACATCACGTTCTTCGAGAACCACCACGCGATCGACCTGATCACGTCGGACCGTCTCGGCCTGCCCGGCCGCCGCTGTCACGGGCTGTACGCGCTCGACGTCGACAACGACCGCACGATCACGATCGAGGCGCCGCACACGGTGCTCGCGACCGGCGGCGCCGGCAAGGTCTACCTGTACACGACGAACCCGGACACCGCGACCGGCGACGGCATCGCGATGGCGTGGCGCGCGGGCTGTCGCGTGTCGAACATGGAATTCATCCAGTTCCACCCGACCTGCCTGTTCCATCCATATGCGAAGTCGTTTCTGATTTCGGAGGCCGTGCGCGGCGAAGGCGGCTTGCTGAAGCTGCCTGACGGCACACGCTTCATGCCCGCGCACGACTCTCGCGCGGAGCTCGCGCCGCGCGACATCGTCGCGCGCGCGATCGACTTCGAGATCAAGAAGCGCGGGATCGACTGCGTATATCTCGACATCAGCCATCAGCCGGAAGCTTTCCTGCGCGAACACTTCCCGACGATCCACGCGCGCTGCCTCGAATTCGGCATCGACATCGCGAAGCAGCCGATTCCGGTCGTGCCGGCCGCTCACTATACGTGCGGCGGCGTCGTCACCGATCTCGCGGGGCGCACCGACCTGGCTGGCCTGTACGCGGTCGGCGAAACTTCGTACACCGGCCTGCATGGCGCGAACCGGCTCGCGAGCAATTCGCTGCTCGAATGCCTGGTGATCGGCCGCGCGGCCGCCGAGGCAATCGAGGCGGCCGGCTTCGACGCCGAAACGCCGAAGGCGCTGCCCGCATGGGACGAAAGCCGCGTGTCGGATGCGGACGAGGAAGTCGTCGTCGCGCACAACTGGGACGAACTGCGCCGGCTGATGTGGAACTACGTCGGCATCGTGCGCACCGACAAGCGTCTTGAACGCGCGAAGCACCGGTTGTCGTTGCTGCGCGACGAGATCCACGAGTACTACGCGAACTTCCGCGTGACACGCGACCTGCTCGAGCTGCGCAACCTCGTCGACGTCGCGACGCTGATCGTGAAGAGCGCGTACTCGCGCCGCGAAAGCCGCGGACTCCACTACAGCCGCGACTGGCCGCACACGCTGCCGAAGGCGCTGCCGAGCGTGCTTACGCCGCGCTCGCGCCGCTGAGCGGCACGCCGTTCGCGGCGGCCGCCGTCGAATGAAAAAAGCCGCTGGCGTTTGCGCGCCAGCGGCTTTTTCGTCAGATGGACGAGATACGATAAACGCTCAGTCGACGATTCGCATCGAGTAGTCGGTTGCGCGCACGTCCTTGGTCAGTGCACCGATCGAGATACGGTCGACGCCGGTCTCCGCGAACGTGCGAACCGTGTCGAAATTGACGCCGCCCGACACTTCGAGCACGGCTTTGCCGGCCGCGACCCGCACCGCTTCGCGCATCATGTCCAGCGTGAAGTTGTCGAGCAGCACCGACTGCGCGCCATGCGCGAGCGCCGTATCGAGCTGCGCCAGCGTCTCGACTTCGACCTGCACGGGCACGCCCGCTTCGAGCGCGAACGCCGCATCGAGCGCTTCGCCGACGCCGCCTGCTGCGGCGATGTGGTTTTCCTTGATCAGGATCCCGTCGTACAGCGCGAGACGCTGGTTTTCGCCGCCGCCGACCCGCACTGCGTACTTCTGCGCGAGCCGCAGCCCCGGCAGCGTCTTGCGCGTATCGAGGATCTTCGCGCGCGTGCCTTCGACGCGGTCGACGTAACGGCGCGTCGCGCTCGCGACGCCGGACAGCAGTTGCAGGAAGTTCAGGCCGTTGCGCTCCGCAGTCAACAATGCACGCGCCGGCCCATCGAGTTCGCAGACGATCGAGTCCGCCGTCATCCGGTCGCCTTCGCGATAGTGCCATTTCACGACGATCGACGGATCGATCCGCGCGATCACCGCTTCGAACCACGGCACGCCGCACAGCACCGCTTGCTCGCGCACGATGATGCGCGCACGGCGGCGTTCGCCGGCCGGCACGAGGCGGCCGGTCTGATCGCCGGGGCCCACGTCTTCCGCGATCGCGTCGGCGACGTTGCGGGCGATCGCTTCGTCGAATGCCGCACCGTATTGCGCGCGGACGGCTTCGAACAACGGAGAAACCGCGCTGGTCATGCGGCCCCCACGTTCGCGAACAGTTGCTGGTCGCGCTGCAGATCGCCGCTGGCTTGCACGCGCTTCTTGTGTGCGGCCGCGAAATCGAGCATCCGGTCGATCGGCACGCGCGCGCGCACGCCAATCGCGGGATCGACAAAGATTTCGTTGTGGCCGCGCTCGAGCACGTCGGCGAGGTTCGCGAGACCGTTCATCGCCATCCACGGGCAGTGCGCGCAGCTCTTGCAGGTCGCGCTGTTGCCTGCGGTCGGCGCGGCGATGAAGGTCTTGCCAGGAGCCGCGAGCTGCATCTTGTGCAGGATGCCGAGGTCGGTTGCGACGATGAAGTGTGTCGCGTCGAACTTCACGGCTGCGTCGATCAGCTGCGTGGTCGAGCCGACGACGTCCGCCTGTGCGACCACGTTTTCCGGAGACTCCGGGTGCACGAGCACCTTCGCATGCGGATATTCGGCGCGCAGCAGGTCGAGCTCGATGCCCTTGAATTCGTCGTGGACCAGACATGAGCCCTGCCACAGCAGCATGTCCGCGCCGGTTTTCTTCTGGATGTAGCTGCCGAGATGGCGATCGGGAGCCCAGATGATCTTCTCGCCGCGCGCGTGGAGGTCGGCCACGATCTCGAGGCCGATCGACGACGTGACCATCCAGTCCGCGCGCGCCTTCACGGCAGCGCTGGTGTTTGCGTAGACGACGACCGTGCGGTCCGGGTGCGCATCGCAGAACGCGGAGAATTCGTCGGCCGGGCAGCCGAGATCGAGCGAGCAGGTCGCATCGAGATCGGGCATCAGCACGCGTTTGCCGGGGCTCAGGATCTTCGCGGTTTCGCCCATGAAGCGCACGCCGGCGACGACGAGCGTCTGCGCGTCGTGATCGCGGCCGAAGCGGGCCATTTCGAGCGAGTCGGCGACACAGCCGCCGGTTTCGTCGGCGAGTTCCTGCAGTTCGGCATCCACGTAGTAGTGCGCGACGAGCACGGCCTTCTCACGTGCGAGCAGCGCCTTGATGCGCGCCTTCAGCGCGGCGCGTTCTTCGGCCGATGGCGCATCGGGCACCTTCGCCCATGCCTGGCCGACGCCACAGACGGTTCCTGCCGAGACCGGCCGGTCGTACTCGACGGATTTGATCGTCGATTGCATCTCCATATCTCCTGTCGGCCCAAGTTAGTGCTTCAGCACTTACTTGGGCCCCATGCTTCGCGGTCGGCCAGAGTTGGCGCTTTAGCGCTTACTCGGGTCCCATGCTACGCGGTCGGCCCAAGTTGGCGCCCGAGCGCTTACCGCTCCGATCCCACGCTTCGCGGTCACTGACCGCCCCAAGCCTCATACGAATTCCGGCACGTCCGATTCCACAAAAAACCGGCCGCCGAAATGAAAAAACCCCGCCAACGCGGGGTTTTTGACGTCCTGAGATTCTAATCGATTTCGAATCAGGCGTAGCGGCGCAGGCGCATCGCAAATTCCTGCAGCGCCTTGATGCCGCTTTGTTCCGCGCGGTGGCACCAATCCTGCAATTGGGCAAGCAGCTGTTCGCGCGACGCAGTCGAACGATCCCAGATCGCGGCCAGATCCTGGCGCAGCTGGAAATACGTCTGCAGCTTCTGGCTGTTCGCGAAAATCTCGGGCAACAGCTTCTTCTGCGGCTCGTCGAGGCCGTCGGCATCCTTGTGGAACCACTTGCGCGCGCTGCGCATCAGCTGGTACTTCTCGCTCGAACCGAGCTCCTTCAGATGCGCGAGCTCCTGCCGGTACGCACGCTTCACCGCCTTGCCGTAGCGCGCCATCACTTCGTAGCGGTTCGACAGCACGGCCTGCAGCGTTTCCTGGTCGAGCACCGTCTTCGGCTTGTTCAGACGCGGCGTGGGCGCAACCTTCTTCACCTTCGCCAAGCCGAACGCCGACATGATGCGGATGTACATCCAGCCGATGTCGAACTCGTACCACTTGTTCGACAGCTTCGCGGACGTCGCGAACGTGTGGTGGTTGTTGTGCAGTTCTTCGCCGCCGATCACGATGCCCCACGGGAACAGATTCGTGCTCGCATCGGCCGAGTTGAAGTTGCGGTAGCCCCAGAAGTGGCCGAAACCGTTCACGACACCGGCGGCCCAGAACGGAATCCACACCATCTGCACGGCCCACACGGTGAGGCCGAGCACGCCGAACAGCGCGACGTCGATCACCATCATCAGGCTCACGCCGAGGATCGGATACTTCGAGTACACATTGCGCTCGATCCAGTCATTCGGCGTGCCGTGGCTGAACTTGCGCATCGTTTCTTCATTCTTCGCTTCCGCGCGATACAGCTCGGCGCCTTCGAGGAACACCTTCCAGATGCCGCGCGTCTGCGGGCTGTGCGGATCTTCCTCGGTTTCGCACTTCGCGTGGTGCTTGCGATGGATCGCGGCCCACTGGCCGGTCAGCATGCCGGTGGTCATCCACAGCCATGCACGGAAGAAGTGGCTCGCGATCGGATGCAGCTCCAGCGCACGGTGCGCCTGGCAGCGGTGCAGATAGACCGTCACGCCGATGATCGTGACGTGCGTGACGGCCAGCGCGAACAGCGCGACCTGCCACCAGGAAAAACGCAGAAGCCCGTGGGAAAGAAAATCGAGCAGGGAATTCAACAAGGCAGTTACCTGTGGTGAGAGCGACGCCGGCGCAGGCCGACGTCATAAAAATGAAAGCATACCGCGTGTAGACCGAAATTTTACTTCAACCGTTCCAAGTCTTTGTAAAAAATGAATATTTTCTTGTCATGACGCAACGCCGATAGTCCATCGGCGGACCCGCAAAGGCCCCCGATCCGGTTCTGGCCGCCCAGCGGCTGCCTGCGGGCCGCGCGAGCGCGCGAATTGCCCGAATCGCCCGCGCGTTCGGCGCCGCCGGCCGCCGCTACGCGGCCGAAGCCCGACCGCGAGCCGCGCCGTCGCCGGCCGCGGGCACCCCTTCCGCCACCACGCCGGTCGCGGCAAAGCCCTCCGGCAGCCCGACCACGCGGACTTCGCGCTGCGGGAACGGGATCGAGACCCCGTGCTCGCTGAAGAGGCGCCAGATGTTGCGGTTCACCGCCGAACGCACGCCGGACGTACCCTTCGCCGCGTCCTCGATCCAGAATCCGAGTTCGAGATCGATGCCGTCCGCGCCGAAAGCGACGAGGTACGGCGTCGGCGCCGGCTCCGTCAGTACGCGCGGCACGCCGTCCGCAGCTTGCGCGAGCAACGCAAGTGCCTGCTCGACATCGCTGGTATAAGCAACCTGCACCGCGACCTTCGCATAACCGCGCGTCAGGTATGACGACTGGTTCTGCACTACGTCGGTGATCAGCTTTTCGTTCGGAATCAGCGTCTCGTTGCCGTCGAGACCACGCACCACCGTGTAGCGGGTGCGGATCTGCGTGACGACGCCCTGCAGCCCGCCGACGCTGATCGCGTCGCCGAGCCGCAGCGAGCGGTCGAGCAGGATGATGAAGCCCGACACGTAGTTGCTTGCGATCTTCTGCAGCCCGAAGCCGAGGCCGACGCCGACCGCGCCGCCGAACACGCCGAGCACCGTCACGTCGATCCCGACGAGCGAGAGCCCGATCAGGATCGCCGCGAACACCAGCAGCGCGCGGCCGACCCGCGACAGCACGACCTTCAGGTTCGCATCGAGCGTGGTAGCGCGCGTCAGGCGCTCTTCGAGCACCGAGCCCAGCCACATCGCGACCATCAGCGTCACGCACACCCAGAGCGCGCCGGAAATTACCGACAGCAGCGTCAGATGCGCGTTGGCGACGCGAAACTGCACACTGTCGAGCCAGCCGAGCACGTCGCGCTGAATGCCCAGCACGGTCAGCGCCATCGCGATCCACACGACGGTCGACACGATCTTCTCGACGATCGACAGCCATGCGTGCGTGTGCCCGTCGCGCGCAAATACGCGCCGCGCAAAGAAGAACAGCACGTAAATCAGCCCGATACCGAACAGCGGCACAAGCGCGAGCGACAGCAGCGACGTCGACATGAACGGATCGAACGCGAATTGCGCGATCCCCACGAAGACGCCGCCGAACAGCGGGAACAACGCGCGCTTCAGGCTGTGCGCACCTGCGCCGGGCGCGCGCCCGGCAGCCCGGCGGCGCGCGTCGATGCGGCCATGGACGAAGCGCGCGGCCACCCACGCGAAACAGAGCGCGCCGACGAGCACCGCCGCCTGCCAGATCATCACCGGCTGGTGGAAATCGCGGATCACCGATGCCAGCCGGTGCGACAGCAGGCGGCTCTGCAGATTCTCCATCGTCCGTCCCGACCGTCGTTACTGCGCGCGCCGCTCGAGCACCGCGGCGAAGAAGCCGTCGGTTGCATGGCGGTGCGGCCACAACGACAGGTAGTCGCCGGTCTCGAGGGCGATGCGCTGGTCGGCCAGCACCTTCTGCGCGGGCACCAGCACGAAGTCGGGGTGATCGGCGAGGAATTGCTCGACGATCGCCTCGTTTTCGGCGTCGAGCACGCTGCAGGTCGCATAGACGAGCCGGCCGCCCTTTTTCACGAGCCGCGCGGCGCTCGCGAGGATCGACGCCTGCTTCGGCGCGAGCTCGTCGATCGACGTGCGCGTCTGACGCCACTTCAGGTCCGGGTTGCGACGCAGCGTGCCGAGGCCGCTGCACGGCGCGTCGACCAGAACGCGATCGATCTTGCCGGCAAGCCGCTTGATCTTCGCGTCGTGCTCGCTGTCGATCAGCACCGGGTTCACGTTCGACAGCCCGCTGCGCGCGAGGCGCGGCTTGAGCTTTGCGAGCCGCTTTTCGGATACGTCGAATGCGTAGAGCCGCCCGGTCGAACGCATCATTGCGCCGAGCGCCAGCGTCTTGCCGCCGGCGCCCGCGCAGAAATCGACGACCATCTCGCCGCGGCGCGGCGCAACGAGCGAGCACAGCAGTTGGCTCCCCTCGTCCTGCACCTCGATCTGGCCTTCCTCGAACAGCTTCAGGCGCGTGAGCGCCGGCTTGCCGACCACGCGCACGCCGTTGGGCGCGAACGGCGTCTCGCCCGCGTCGATGCCGTTCGCGCGGAGCGCGTCGATCACCTGGTCGCGCGTCGCCTTCTGCACGTTCGCGCGCAGGTCGAGCGGCGCCGGATAGTTGAGCGCGGCGGCGAGCTGCGCGAGTTCCTCGGCGTCGAAACGGGCCGACAGCGCCTGGTAGATCCAGTCGGGCAGGTTCGTGCGCACGCGCACCGGCAGGCTCGCCGGATCGATCTTCGACACGTGCTCGAGCCACGCGGCTTCCGTCTCTGACACGAACGGCTTCAGCGCGTTGCGGCCGAGCGTCTGCATCAGGCCGAGCAGCGTGAGGCGCCTCGCCGGGCTGCCCGTGCCGCTCTCGGCGAGATGCGAAAACTCCATCTTCCGGCGCAGCACCGCGAACACCGCCTCGGCGATCACGCCGCGCTCCGCATGCCCGAGCTTCGGATGGGCGCGGAAGAACCGGCTCGTCGTTGCGTCGGCGGGGCCGGCGAACTTCAGCACCTCGGCGAGCAGGGTTTCGGTCTGGCCAATCAGGAATCCGTGCAGCTTCATACGCCCTCGTTCGTTTCGGTTTGCGGTTGATCCGCGAAAATCCAGCGCGCCTCGCCCGGTGCGACCACGGCGCGGCCGTCCTCGAGACGCAAGCGCCCTTCGACGAACCACCGCACCGCGCGCGGATACAGCACGTGCTCGACCGCCAGCACACGCTGCGCGAGCGCCGCCGCGTCGTCGCCCGCGCGCACGGGCACCGCGCCCTGCGCGACGATCGCGCCGCTGTCGAGTTCGGGAATCACGAAATGCACGCTCGCGCCGTGCAGCGCGACGCCGGCATCAAGCGCCTGCTGGTGCGTGTGGATGCCCTTGAAGCTCGGCAGCAGCGACGGGTGGATGTTCAGCAATCGGCCTTCGTATCGTCTGACGAATGCGGGCGTAAGGATGCGCATGAAGCCGGCGAGCACGACGAGATCGGGCGCGAAGCGGTCGATCTCGGCGGCGAGCGCCGCGTCGAAGCTGTCGCGGCCATCGAACGCTCGATGGTCGACCACCGCGGTCGCCACCCCGTGCGACGCGGCAAAAGCCAGGCCGGCCGCGTCGGGCCGGTTGGCGATCACGGCGGCGACCTCGGCCGGCCAGCGTTCCTGCGCGCACGCGCGGACGATGGCCTCCATGTTGCTGCCGCGACCGGAAATCAGGATCACGAGTTTTTTCATCCGCGAATTTTACCATTCGCCCCCGCGTTTCCCGCCTTCTCGGCCGCCGGGCCGCCCGAACGTTTATAATCTTCTGCTTTGCGGCATCCCACCGCCCATTCCCCGACGCTGCATCCGCTATCGTGAAAGTCTTCCGCGGCCTGCCCAATGCCGAGAGCCGCGCGCCGTGCGCGCTGACGATCGGCAACTTCGACGGTGTCCATCGCGGCCACCAGGCCCTGCTCGCGCGCGTGCGCGCGGCAGCGGACGCGCGTGGCCTGCCCGTTTGCGTGATGACGTTCGAGCCGCACCCGCGCGAATTCTTCAATCCGGCCGGCGCACCGCCGCGGATCGCGATGCTGCGCGACAAGCTCGAGGCGCTGCGCGACCACGGCGTCGACCGCGTCGTCGTCGAGCACTTCAACCACACGTTCGCGAGCCAGTCGCCGCAGGCGTTCGTCGAACGCACGCTGGTCGGCGGGTTGCACACGCGCTGGATGATGGTCGGCGACGATTTCTGCTACGGCGCGAAACGCGCAGGCACGTTCGACACGCTGAAGGCAGCGGGCGAACGGTACGGCTTCGAAGTCGAGCAGATGGGCACCGTCGCCGGCAGCGACGGCACGCGCATCTCGAGCTCCGGCGTGCGCGCGGCGCTCGCCGCGGGCGACCTCGACGCGGCCGCGCAGGCGCTCGGCCACGGCTACCTGATCAGCGGCCACGTCGCACACGGGCTCAAGCTCGGCCGCGACCTCGGCTTTCCGACGCTGAATCTGCCGATCGCCCACAAGCGTCCGGCGCTCAAGGGCATCTTCGTCGTCCAGGTGCACGGCCTTGCCCCTACCCCGCTGCCGGGCGTCGCGAGCCTCGGGCTGCGGCCGACCGTCGACGATTCCGGCCGCACGCTGCTCGAAGTCCACCTGCTCGACTGGCACGGCAACGCATACGGCAAGCTGATCCGCGTCGAATTCCTGAAGAAGCTGCGCGACGAAGCGAAGTTCGACGATCTCGAAGCGCTGTCGCGCGCGATCGCACTCGACGTCGCGAATGCGCGCGCGTACTTCGCGGAGCGCGACCGCGCGCCGGGCAGCAGCGCGACCGGCTTCGCGACGTCGGCCACCGACCGAATTAGCTGATCCGGCCGGCGGCGCCCCGCGCCGCGCCCTCGCGCCGCCGACACGCGCGCATCCCCGATTCACGACGCACGAGCGTCCCCCGATTTAGATAGCGATCCCATCATGAGCAACAAGAAAGCCGATTCGAAACCGCAGGCCAAGTATCCGGTCAACCTGCTCGACACGCCGTTCCCGATGCGCGGCGACTTGCCGAAGCGCGAGCCGCAGTGGGTCAAGGAGTGGGAAGAGCGCGGCATCTACGAGAAGATCCGCGCGGCCAGCAAGGGCCGGCCGAAGTTCATCCTGCACGACGGCCCTCCGTATGCGAACGGCGACATCCACCTCGGCCACGCGGTGAACAAGATCCTGAAGGACATCGTCGTGAAGTCGCGCAACATGGCCGGCTTCGACGCGCCGTACGTGCCCGGCTGGGATTGCCACGGGATGCCGATCGAGATCCAGATCGAAAAGCAGTTCGGCAAGTCGCTGCCGGCCGCCGAAGTGATGAGCAAGGCGCGCGCATACGCGACCGAGCAGATCGAGAAGCAGAAGGTCGGCTTCAAGCGCCTCGGCGTGCTCGGCGACTGGGCGAATCCGTACAAGACGATGAACTTCGTAAACGAAGCGGAAGAGATTCGCGCGCTCGGCAAGATCATCGAAAAGGGCTTCGTGTATCGCGGCCTGAAGCCGGTGAACTGGTGCTTCGACTGCGGCTCGGCGCTCGCCGAGGCGGAAGTCGAGTACAAGGACCGCACCGATCCGACGATCGACGTGATGTTCGCATTCGCGGAGCCGGAAAAGACCGCGCAGGCGTTCGGCCTGGCGGCGCTGCCGCGCACCGACGGCGGCATCGTGATCTGGACCACCACGCCGTGGACGATTCCCGCCAACCAGGCGCTGAACCTCCATCCGGACATCGTCTACGCGCTGGTCGACACCGAACGCGGGCTGCTGATCATCGCGCAAGAGCGCGTCGAAGCGTGCATGGCCGACTTCAAGCTGACCGGCCGCGTCGTCGCGACCGCGCCGGGCGTGAAGCTCGCGAACCTGCGCTTCCACCACCCGCTCGCGTCGGCCCACCCCGGCTACAAGCGCACCGCCCCGGTCTACCTCGGCGACTACGTGACCACCGACACGGGTACCGGCGTCGTGCACTCGTCGCCTGCGTACGGTATCGAAGACTTCGTGTCGTGCAAGGCGCACGGAATGACCGACTCGGACATCATCAACCCGGTGATGGGCGACGGCCGCTACATCGAATCGCTGCCGCTGTTCGGCGGCCTGTCGATCTGGGACGCGAACCCGAAGATCGTCGACGCGCTGAACGCGGCCGGCTCGCTGCTGCGCAGCGAGAAGTACACGCACAGCTACATGCACTGCTGGCGCCACAAGACGCCGATCATCTACCGCGCGACGTCGCAGTGGTTCGCCGGCATGGACGTGACGCCGCGCGACGGCGGCAAGACGTTGCGCGAAACAGCGCTCGAAGGCGTCGATGCAACCGCGTTCTACCCGTCGTGGGGCAAGCAGCGCCTGTTCAGCATGATCGCGAACCGCCCGGACTGGACGCTGTCGCGCCAGCGCCAGTGGGGCGTGCCGATGGCGTTCTTCGTGCACAAGGAAACCGGCGAGTTGCACCCGCGCACGCTGGAACTGCTCGAGGAAGTCGCGAAGCGCGTCGAGCAGTCGGGCATCGAGGCGTGGCAGTCGCTCGATCCGCGCGAACTGATCGGCGACGACGCGAACATGTACGAAAAGAACCGCGACACGCTGGACGTGTGGTTCGACTCGGGCACGACGCATTGGCACGTGCTGCGCGGCTCGCACAAGGATCAGCTGCAGTTCCCGGCCGATCTGTACCTCGAAGGCTCGGACCAGCACCGCGGCTGGTTCCATTCGTCGCTGCTTACCGCATCGATGATCGACGGCCGCGCGCCGTACAAGGGTCTGCTCACGCACGGCTTCACGGTCGACGGCGAAGGCCGCAAGATGAGCAAGTCGCTCGGTAACGGCATCGATCCGCACGAAGTCGCTAACCGCCTCGGCGCGGAAATCATCCGCCTGTGGATCGCGTCGACCGATTATTCGGGCGAACTCGCGATTTCCGAGGAAATCCTGAAGCGCGTGACGGAAGGCTATCGCCGGATCCGCAACACGCTGCGCTTCCTGCTCGCGAACCTGTCCGACTTCGACTTCGCGCAGCACGCGGTGCCGGTCGACGAATGGCTCGAGATCGACCGCTACGCGGTCGCGTTCTCCGCGCAGTTGCAGACGGAACTGCTCGGGCACTACGAGAAGTACGAATTCCACCCGGTCGTCGCGAAGTTGCAAACGTACTGCTCGGAAGATCTCGGCGGCTTCTATCTCGACGTGCTGAAGGACCGCTTGTACACGAGCGCGCCCGATTCGCGCGCGCGCCGCTCCGCGCAGACCGCGCTGTACCACCTGACGCAAGGGCTGTTGCGCGTACTCGCGCCGTTCCTGTCGTTCACCGCCGAAGAGGCGTGGAAGGTGTTCCAGCCGACCAGCGACACCGTGTTCACCGAAACCTACTACGCGTATCCGGAAGTCGCCGGCTCGGCCGCGCTGATCGCGAAGTGGGCGCTGCTGCGCGAAGTCCGCGGCAACGTGACGAAGGCGCTCGAGGAAGCGCGCACCGCGAACCGTATCGGTTCGTCGCTGCAGGCCGAAGTGGCCGTGCATGCGAGCGGCGCGCGCTACGATGCGCTGACCAGCCTCGGCGACGACCTGAAATTCGTGCTGATCACGTCGGCGGCGACTGTCGTAAAGGTTGACCACGAAGCGCAGGAAAGCGTCGACGTGGCCGCGTCGAAGTACCAGAAGTGCGAACGCTGCTGGCACTACCGCGACGATGTCGGCGCACATGCCGATCACCCGACGCTGTGCGGCCGCTGTTTCTCGAACCTGTTTGAAAACGGCGAAATCCGGAGCGCTGCTTGACCATGGCGAAAACCTTGTCGAAACCGGCCAGCGGCGCGCTCGCGCCCTGGCTCGGCATTTCGCTGATCGTGATCCTCTTCGATCAGCTGTCGAAGATCGCGATCCTCAAAACGTTCGCGTACGGCGCGCAGCATGCGCTCACGTCGTTCTTCAACCTCGTGCTGGTGTACAACCGCGGTGCCGCATTCGGTTTCCTGTCGACCGCAAGCGGCTGGCAGCGCTGGGCGTTCACCGCGCTCGGCATCGGCGCGACGCTCGTGATCTGCTACCTGCTTCGCCGTCACGGTCAGCAGCGGCTGTTCAGCCTGTCGCTCGCGCTGATCCTCGGCGGCGCACTCGGCAACGTGATCGACCGGCTCGTCTACGGCCACGTGATCGACTTTCTCGATTTCCACGTCGGTGCGTGGCACTTCCCGGCGTTCAACCTCGCCGACTCCGCGATCACGATCGGCGCGGTGCTGCTGATCTACGACGAACTGCGTCGCGTGCGCGGCTCGCGCTGAACACGCATACTCGGCGTCGGCGGCCGGCTTCGCGCCGGCCGTTCCGTTTGACCCCAGGAGGCCTGAGTTGGCACACGCAGAACTCGCAGGAAAACACCTCGTTCTCGGCCTGACCGGCGGCATCGCCTGCTACAAGATCGCCGAGCTCACACGGCTGCTCGTGAAGGCCGGCGCGACCGTGCAGGTCGTGATGACCGAAGCCGCCACCCAGTTCATCACACCGGTCACGATGCAGGCACTGTCCGGCCGGCCCGTCTACACGAGCCAATGGGACGCACGCGTCGGCAACAACATGGCGCACATCGACCTGTCGCGCGAAGCCGACGCCATCGTGATCGCACCGGCGTCGACGGATTTCCTCGCGAAGCTCGCGCACGGCTTCGCCGACGATCTGCTATCGACGCTGTGCGTCGCACGCGACTGTCCGCTGCTCGTCGTGCCGGCGATGAACCGCCAGATGTGGCAGAACCCGGCCACGCAGCGCAATGCAGCGCAGCTGCGCGCCGACGGTGTGTCGGTGCTCGGCCCCGACTCGGGCGCGCAGGCGTGCGGCGAAGTCGGTGACGGCCGCATGCTCGAACCCGACGCGATCTACGAAGCCATCGTGTCGCACTTTGCGCCGAAGGTGCTCGCGCACCGCCGCGTGCTGATCACGGCCGGCCCGACGTTCGAGCCGCTGGATCCGGTGCGCGGCCTCACGAACCGTTCGAGCGGCAAGATGGGCTTCGCGCTCGCGCGCGCCGCGCAGCAGGCTGGCGCCGACGTGCATCTGGTCGCCGGGCCGGTCGCGCTCGACACGCCGTGGGGTGTGTACCGCCAGGACGTGCAGACGGCCCAGCAGATGTACGACGCTGTCATGCATGCGGTGTCCGACGCGGACATCTTCATCGCGGTCGCCGCGGTCGCCGATTGGCGCGTCGAGCACCCCGCCGAGCACAAGATGAAAAAGACCGCCGATCGCAAGATGCCCGCGCTCGCGTTCGTCGAGAACCCCGACATCCTCGCGTCGGTCGCGGCGTTGCCCGACGCGCCGTTCTGCGTCGGCTTCGCGGCCGAGAGCGGCGATCTCGACGTGCATGGCGACGAGAAGCGCAAGCGCAAGAACGTGCCGCTGCTGGTCGGCAATCTCGGCCCGCTGACGTTCGGCCGCGACGACAACGAAGTCGTGCTGTTCGAGGCGGCCGGCCTCACGCGCCTGCCGCGCGCGCCCAAGGACGAACTCGCGCACGCGCTTGTGGCCGAAATCGCGAAGCGCCTGCCAGACAACCGCCTGATCTGATCCTTTGCGCGGCTGCACGCGCCGCCGCGCCCTTCCCGACCGATTCGACGACTGCATGAAACTCGACCTGAAGATTCTCGACGCGCGCATGCGCGACTACCTGCCCGCGTATGCAACCACCGGCAGCGCCGGCCTCGACCTGCGCGCATGCCTCGACGCGCCCGTCACGTTGCAGCCCGGTGAAACGACGCTGGTGCCGACCGGCCTGGCGATCCACCTCGCCGACCCGGGCTACGCGGCGCTGATCCTGCCGCGCTCCGGCCTCGGCCACAAGCACGGGATCGTGCTCGGCAACCTCGTCGGCCTGATCGATTCCGACTATCAGGGGCAGCTGATGGTGTCGACGTGGAACCGCGGTCAGAGCGAGTTCGTGCTGAACCCGTTCGAGCGCCTTGCGCAGCTCGTGATCGTGCCGGTCGTGCAGGCGCAATTCAACATCGTCAGCGACTTCGCGCAGAGCGATCGCGGCGAAGGCGGCTTCGGCAGCACCGGCCGCCACTGAGCCGCGCAGCGTAAAAAGGGGCCGCGGCCCCTTCTTCTTCCGTTACGGCTCAACGGTTGGCGGTCTGCGCAATGCGCGCCGGTGCGAGTTCGCGTCGCCGCGCCTGCACAATCGTCGCGTAGATCACCATCGCGATCAGCACGCCCAGCAGCACCGCGGACGACCCGACCGTGCCGAGTGCGAGCCCGCCCTTCGCGACAGGTTTCGTCAGCAGATCGCCGACCGTCGCGCCAAACGGCCGCGTGAGCACGAACGCCGCCCAGAACAGCAGTACGCCGGAGATGCGCGTGAAATAGTGCGCGAGCACGATTGCCACGAGCAATCCGCCGATCAACAGCGCGCCGCCGCCGAAGCCGAGGCCCGAGCTGTCCGCGAGGAAATCGCCGAGCGCGGTGCCGAGCGTGTTCGAAAACAGGATCGCGATCCAGTACAGCAATTCAACCTTGCGCGTGCGGATCAGGTCGACCGACAGCGATTCGCCGCTTAGGCGCCACACCGCGAAAATCGCCAGCAGGATCGCGACGAGGATCGACGAGCCGGCCGCATAACCGAGGCCGAGCGTGCGATCCATGAAATCGGACATCGTCGTCCCGGCCGTGCTGGTCGCGACGATCACCGCCCAGTAGATCGCCGGACGATAGCCGGTCGTGCGGAGCTGTGCACCGAGCGTGACGACGAAGAACCCGAACAGCAGGATCGAACTCACGGCGTAGCCGACGTTCAAGGTCATCGACAGCAGGTCGCCGCCGGTTTCGCCAAGCGTCGTCGCGCAGATCTTCATGATCCAGAACGCGAGCGTGATTTCGGGAAGTTTGTTCATTCGAACCCCTTGTACAGATAAGCCGCGGGGCCTGCATTGGCCGCCCCGGCAATGCGGACAGGTTCGAATGTAGCCGTCGGCGGCTTAACGCAACCTTAGCGGCGTCGGAAAGCGACGGCGGACGCTCTCACTCGGCGGCGGCCCCGCACATCAATGCGCATTCAACGCGCGTGTGCGTGCCGGTAATGCAGCGCGTACGCGAGCGTCAACAGCACGACGAACACCACGCCGACCACCATCGTCATCCGGAATTCGCGCGTGAACGCGGTCGTGAGCAAAATCGCGCCGACGAGCGCGGCGCCGAGCAGGCTGCCGAACGGATGACCCCACATCCGGAATGCGAGCACGGGGCCGCTGTAGCGTGCACGGAACCGCAGATGCGTGACAAAAATCATCAGCCACGTGAACAGCGCGCCGAACATCGCGATCGCCATCATCACCGTAAATGCGGTGTCGGGCGACAGCGCGACCAGCACGGCCGCGACCGCGACGCCGCTCGTCGAGATCCACAATGCCGCGCGCGGCACGCCGTTGCTGCCGAGGCGGCCGAACACGGCCGGCGCGAGCCGTGCGCGCGACAGGCTGAACATCATCCGCGTCGTCACGTACAGCTGGCTGTTCATCGCGGACAGCGCCGCGATCAACAGCACGAAGTTGATTACGCCGGCCGCATACGGCACGTGTGTCGCGGCCATCACCTTCACGAACGGGCTTTCGTCGGTACCGGCCTGCGTCCACGGAACGATCGCGAGCATCAGCGCGAGCGTCAGCAGGTAGAACAAAACGAGCCGGAACACCGTCGAGCGGAACGCGCGCGTGACCGCATGCTGCGGATCGCGCGCCTCGCCGGCAGCGATCGCGACCGCCTCGATGCTCATGTAGCTGAAAATTGCGACGATCACCGCGACCCAGGTGCCCCAGGGGCCTTTCGGCATGAAGCCGCCGTGCGCGGTGTAGTTCGCGAAGCCGATGCCGGTATCCGCGGGCGCGGACCATACGAGATAGGCGCCCAGCACGATGAACACGACGATCGCCGCGATCTTCAGCAGCGAGAACGCATATTCGACCGTTCCGTACAGCGTGACGCTCGCAAGATTCACCGCGATCAGCAGCGCCGAGAAGCCAATCACCCAATACCAGCCGGGCACGGACGGGAACCAGTACTTCATGAACACGGCGATCGCACTGATTTCGGTGCCGATCGCGAACACCACCGCGAACCAGTACGCATAGCGCACGAGAAAGCCCGCCAGCGGACCGACGTAGTGCTCGGCGTAAGCGCCGAACGAGCCGGCCGTCGGATGCGCGACCGTCATTTCCGCGAGCGCGCCCATCAGCAGCAGCGCGATCAGCGCGCCGATCGCATACGAAACGAGCACGCTCGGCCCGGCGAGCCCGATCGCGAACCCGCTGCCGAGAAACAGGCCCGTGCCGATCGCGCCGCCGATTGCGATCATCGCCATCTGCCCGGACGTCAGCGCATGGCGCAACCCTTGTTCGCGCGCGACGATGTTGTCGAACGACCGTTGTTGTTGTGTCACTGCGTTGCCACTCCCCTGCACCACCATCGCGCCGCCGGCGCCAGATAAAACGAAACGGCGCGGAGGACTTCCCGCGCCGTTCGCATGAACAACGAATTATCGCTTACTCGACTTCGACCGTCTCTTCGTTCGGCTTGTGCGGCGGATTCGCCAGCTTGTCGAACGACAACTGCACCTTGTCGGCTTCGTCGACGTCGACCGTCACGTGACCGCCGTTCAGCAGCTTGCCGAACAGCAACTCGTCGGCGAGCGCACGGCGGATCGTGTCCTGGATCAACCGCTGCATCGGCCGCGCGCCCATCAGCGGGTCGAAGCCGTGCTTCGCGAGATGCTTGCGCAACGCGTCGGTGAAAAGCGCGTCGACCTTCTTCTCGTGCAGTTGCTCCTCGAGCTGGATCAGGAACTTGTCGACCACGCGCATGATGATTTCCTCATCGAGCGAGCGGAAGCTGATGATCGCGTCCAGACGGTTGCGGAACTCCGGCGTGAACAGGCGCTTGATGTCGGTCATCTCGTCGCCGGTTTCGCGACGCGTCGTGAAGCCGATCGTCGCCTTTTGCATCGACTCCGCGCCGGCGTTCGTCGTCATGATGATGATGACGTTGCGGAAATCCGCCTTGCGGCCGTTGTTGTCCGTCAGCGTGCCGTGGTCCATCACCTGCAGCAGCACGTTGAAGATGTCCGGATGCGCCTTCTCGATTTCGTCGAGCAGCAGCACGCAATGCGGCTTCTTCGTGACGGCTTCGGTCAGGAGGCCGCCCTGGTCGAACCCGACGTAGCCCGGCGGCGCGCCGATCAGTCGGCTCACCGCGTGCCGCTCCATGTATTCCGACATGTCGAAGCGGATCAGCTCGATACCGAGCGTGAACGCGAGCTGGCGCGCCACTTCGGTCTTGCCGACGCCGGTCGGGCCGGAGAACAGGAATGCGCCGATCGGCTTGTCCATCTTGCCGAGGCCCGCGCGCGCCATCTTGATCGACGCGGCGAGTGCATCGATCGCCGGATCCTGGCCGAACACGACGCTCTTCAGGTCGCGATCGAGCGTCTGCAGCTTGCTGCGATCGTCTTGCGACACGCTTTGCGCCGGCACGCGCGCGATCTTCGAAATGATTTCCTCGATCTCGCTCTTGCCGATCGTCTTCTTCTGCTTCGACTTCGGCAGGATGCGCTGCGCGGCGCCCGCCTCGTCGATCACGTCGATCGCCTTGTCCGGCAGATGCCGATCGGTGATGAAGCGTGCCGACAACTCCGCCGCGGCCGACAGCGCGCCCGACGAATACTTGACGCCATGGTGCTCCTCGAAGCGCGACTTCAGCCCGCGCAGGATCGCGACCGTCTGCTCGACGGTCGGCTCCGTCACGTCGACCTTCTGGAAGCGCCGCGACAGCGCCGCATCCTTCTCGAAGATGCCGCGATATTCGGTGAACGTGGTCGCGCCGATGCACTTGAGCGTGCCCGACGACAGCGCCGGCTTCAGCAGATTCGATGCGTCGAGCGTGCCGCCCGATGCGGCGCCCGCGCCGATCAGCGTGTGGATCTCGTCGATGAACAGGATCGCATGCGGGCGCTCCTTCAGTTCCTTCAGCACCGTCTTCAGGCGCTGCTCGAAGTCGCCGCGATACTTGGTGCCCGCGAGCAGCGCGCCCATGTCGAGCGAATACACCTGCGCGTTCGCGAGGATGTCCGGCACTTCGCCGCGCGTGATGCGATAGGCGAGCCCTTCGGCAATCGCCGTCTTGCCGACACCGGCCTCACCGACAAGCAGCGGATTGTTCTTGCGGCGGCGGCACAGCACCTGCACGACGCGCTCGACCTCCGGCTCGCGTCCGATCAGCGGATCGATGCGGCCATCCTTCGCCATCTGGTTCAGGTTCTGCGTGAATTGCGCGAGCGGCGTTTCCTTCTGCGCATTCGCGTCTTCGCTTTCCGCGTTCGCATCCGACGACTTCGCGGCTTCGCCGCCGTTCGTCTTTGCGATGCCGTGCGAAATGAAGTTCACGACGTCGAGGCGCGTGACGCCCTGCTGCTGCAGGTAGTACACCGCGTGCGAGTCCTTCTCGCCGAAGATCGCGACCAGCACGTTCGCGCCGGTGACTTCCTTCTTGCCGTTCGACGTCGACTGGACGTGCATGATCGCGCGCTGGATCACGCGCTGGAAACCGAGCGTCGGCTGGGTATCGACATCGTCGGTGCCCGGGACGGTAGGTGTGTTGTCGTGGATGAAATTGCGCAGGTTCTGACGGAGGTCCTCGATGTTTGCCGCGCACGCGCGCAACACCTCGGCTGCCGTCGGATTATCCAGCAGGGCCAGCAGCAAATGCTCGACCGTAATGAACTCATGGCGCGCCTGGCGTGCTTCCATGAACGCCATGTGCAGGCTGACTTCCAATTCCTGGGCAATCATGCTTCCTCCATCACGCACTGCAGCGGATGCCCGGCCTGCCGCGCATGGGTAACGACTTGCTCAACTTTGGTCGACGCGATGTCCCGCGTATAGACCCCACATACCCCTCGCCCCTCGCGATGGACCTTCAGCATGATCTGCGTGGCCGTCTCGCGATCCTTCTTGAAATACTCCTGTACGACCATCACGACGAACTCCATCGGGGTGAAGTCGTCGTTCAGCAGCACCACCTTGTACATCGAAGGCGGCTTGAGCTTCTGCTGCTTGCGTTCCAGGACGGTGCTGTCCTGCTTGTCCGGGATAATCGCCATACACCCATTCTAAACAACTCGGACAGGCCCGCAATCCTGCCATTACCCGACCGACCGGCCGGCGCCCTCCCTGGTTCCCGACGATGCGCGATCGTCTTCGTGCCATACGAAAGCCGGCTGCGGTGCCGGCTTTCACGCGTGGCGCGGAACACGAACCGTCAGGGGGAGACCGCACCGGACCGTCGCATCCGCATCCAGTATCCCACAAGCCGGACGACTCGATCGCGTGTCACTCGAGCCTGGTATATGAGCCGATTATGCGACTTTTCAAGTCGGCGCGCTTGGCGGCATGCTGCAAAGCAAAGCCGGAAAAACCCTGAAAATGGATTCTTTACAACGGCCCTCCAAACGTCTCAAAATTCCGCTTGACACTCAAATAAAGAGCGCCAACAATCAAGCTGGCACTTTTTTCAATTCGTCTGACGGCGAGATGAAAGAGGCCGATGGTGAGCTTGTGAGGGGGGAACGGCTGTATTTTCCGGTCGTTTAGCTTTTCGAGCGTGCTCGTGGTAAGTAGCAGCGACTGTGTGACAGGGGAAGTAGGAAATGGCAACTGGTATCGTTAAGTGGTTCAACGACGCGAAGGGCTTCGGTTTCATCACTCCCGACGAGGGCGGTGAAGATCTGTTTGCGCACTTCTCGGCCATCAACATGCAGGGCTTCAAGACCCTGAAGGAAGGCCAGAAGGTGAGCTTCGAGGTCGTCCAAGGCCCGAAGGGCAAGCAAGCGTCGAACATCCAGGCCGCATAAAGGCACCGGATATCAGACGAAGAAACCCGGCACCGCGCCGGGTTTCTTTTTTTTCAGGCCGGCCAATCGTTTATTCGATTGGCCGGCCTTTTCGTTCAATCCCGATAATTGAACATACATTGTCTCGTCGCGTGCGCAAATCGAATGCGGACATACGCGTGAAACATATTAGATTGCCGGTTACACGACCTTCAGCGTCCCCATCATGCCGAGATCCTCGTGTTCGAGAATATGGCAGTGAAACATGCGCTCGCCGGGCATGTCTTGCATGACGTGGATCGTCACCGTCTCGCCGCTGCGTACGTTCACCGTGTCGCGCCATGCACGGAACGGCTCGGGCGTGCGCGTTCCGCCTGCTGCGCGCTCGACCACCTGGAATTGCGTGCCATGCACATGAAACGGGTGGTCCATGTCGGTGTCGTTGCGGATCGTCCAGCGCTCGACGTCGCCCGCGCGGCTCGTCAATGTCGCCCGATGTGCGGCGTACACGTCGCCGTTCACCGTGAATCGCATCCCCGCCGGGCGGCCGTGCGCGGGCCCCGCCATCATCGCGTCCATGTCCATTTCTTCGCCGAATGCCACCGTCTTGTCCGCCACCGGCGTGCCCAGCGCGGGTACCGCACGCAGAAGCGCGGGCAGCGGGCGCGCAGCGGCCGGCGCAAACGCAACATCGGCCAGCGGAACTGCCGGATCGGGCGGCAGGCTGCCATGACCGTTGTCGTGCGACATCGCCATCTTGCGGCGGTCGTATTCGGCCGCTTGCAGCACTGCGCGTGACGCGCGGTCGCCGGCGCGCACGAGCAGCTCCGCACGCTCGCCCGGCGCGAGCAGCAGCGACGTCACGCCGCGCGGCGCGTCGAACAGCCCGCCGTCGGTGCCGACGTGCTCGAATGCGCGGCCGTCGTCGAACGCGATGCGCAGATAGCGCGCGCTGCATGCGTTCCATATGCGCCAGCGCTCGTCGCCCGCGAGGTCGATCCGCGGCCGGCGCGCGCCGTTGACCAGTACGAACTGCCCTTCGCGGCCGTTCATCCAGTCCATCATGTCGTTCGGCGGAATCGTGCCGTCGCGCGCGAGCTTGAGGTCGGACACGAACAGGTTGCGTTCCGGCCAGCCGGCGAGCGGATCGTCGGCCGCACGCACGATGAACGGGCCGGCGAGGCCGCGGAACACCTGCTCGGCCGTCATCATGTGCGGATGTGGGTGATACCAGTAGGTGCCGGCACTTCCCTTCGGCAACGTGAAGCGATACACGCGCGACGCGCCCGGCGCGACGGGATCGGCCGGGTTGCCGTCCTGGTCGGGCGGCACCGGCAGGCCGTGCCAGTGGAGCGTCGACGGTTGCGGCAGCTTGTTCACGAAACGGATTTCGACCGTATCGCCCTCGCGCACGTCGATCAGCGGACCGACGACCGGCCCTTGCGTGCCGGTGCCGAATTGCCAGAACGTCGTCGGACGCGCGCCGTGCAGCAGCGGCCGCGCGACCGGCTGTGCGACCAGCGTCGCGCGGAACGTGCCGGGCTCTCGGCTTTCGTTCGCGAGTGTCCGCAGCGATGCGAGCGGCGCGCCGGCCGGCAGCGCATCAGCGGACGCGAGCGTGGCGGGCGCGGGCTTCGCGTGCTGCGGGTGCGCAGCCATCCCGGACATGCCCGGCATGTCGTCCATCTCCATGCCGGCCATGCCAGCGTGACCGGCGTGCTGCGCCGACGCCGTGCGTGCGAACAGCGATGCGGCCGCCACGCCGATGGCGCGCGCCAGGAAGGTTCTCCGTATCATCAATCGTTCCTCGTTATTCGTACCAGGTCGCGCGATCGTCGCGACAGCCGCGCCAATCGGCTCCGGACCAGCGCCCGTGCGCGACGCGGTGACTCATGGCCCGCGTCATCATAACCGCAGCCCGCGGGCGATAAGGCGCGGCACCCAACGAGCGTCGATTCGTCGCAGTACCGGCCGCGCAACCCGGCTCGCGCGCCATCGCCGGCGCGCTTTCCCCAAGCGGGGAATGCTGTGACCGATGCTGCCGCACGCGCCGCAATGGCGATTGCAGCGTTCGGTCCGCCAATTTCGCCGCCGCCCCTCAACGACACTTTTGACCGGCCGCCGACGCCGCCATTTGCACGCCCCCGCGGCACCAACGCGTGGAGTCGCCGATTTTTCACGATGTGCAACAAGTCTCTGCGTTATAAAAATTCGTGGTGCAGGGCACAAATTCGCTGTTTCGCGATGCCAAAAAACGTTCCGCAATACAAAACGCACAAAATATATGCTTGTTTTTCAAAGGAAATTTTTGTTTTGAGAATCCGTTCTACCTGCACCATCGACACCGGCCGCGGACGTAGACTTTGTTCCATGCACTGACGCTTCGTACGCGGTTCGGTACGGAATCCGGCGCAAGCAATCCGTCGGACCACAGCCGGACGAACCGGCGGGCCGCACACCAGAATTGCTTTTGATCTGAAAGGGAGAACGGAAATGAAGGGATTTCGCTTTGGTTCAGCGCTCGGGTCGTTCTACATTCTGCCGGCCAACGGCGGCTGGGAAGCGACGTTCGGCAATGCTTCGCTCGGCGCGTTCTCGTGCCCGGAAGTGGCGGCCGAGCGCATCTCGCGCGGCGACTGTGCGCAGCCGTCCGAACTGGACACCGCCACCCTCGAAGTGCCGGACGAAATCGCCGAATGGGAAATCGTTCACGTCTGAATGGCACGCCTGCAACGAACAACGCCCCGGGCGACCGGGGCGTTTTCATGTTCGGCGCGACGGCGAGCCGCGAAGCCCGCCGTATCGGCTGCCGCTGTCGACGTGGCCCGCGCCGTGGCGCGGCCGGCGTCAGGCGAGCGCGTCGACGATGCCGTTCAGCGTGGCGCTCGGGCGCATCGCCCGGCTCGTGAGTTCGACGCTCGGACGGTAGTAGCCGCCGATCGCTTGCGCGGCGCCCTGCGCGGCCGACAGCTCTTCCAGAATGCGCGCCTCGTTGTCGGACAACGCTTTCGCGACACCTTCGAACTGCGCCTTCAGCGCCGCGTCCTCGGTTTGCTCGGCGAGCGCCTGCGCCCAGTACATGCACAGGTAGAAGTGGCTGCCGCGGTTGTCGAGGCCGCCGACCTTGCGCGCGGGCGACTTGTTCTCGTCAAGGAACTTGCCGGTTGCCTGGTCGAGAGTCTTCGCGAGCACGAGCGCCTTCGGGTTCTGGTAAGCGTGGCCGAGATGCTCGAGCGACGCGGCCAGCGCAAGGAATTCACCGAGCGAATCCCAGCGCAGGAAGCCTTCCTCGACGAACTGCTGCACGTGTTTCGGCGCAGAACCGCCCGCACCCGTTTCGAACATCCCGCCGCCGGCCATCAGCGGCACGATCGACAGCATCTTCGCGCTGGTGCCGAGCTCCATGATCGGGAACAGGTCGGTCAGATAGTCGCGCAGCACGTTGCCGGTGACCGAAATCGTGTCCTTGCCCGCGCGGATGCGCTCGAGCGAGAACCGCGTCGCGTCGACCGGCGTCATGATGCGAATGTCGAGGCCGTTCGTGTCGTGGTCCTTCAGATAGCGTTCGACCTTCGCGATGATCTGCGCGTCGTGCGCGCGTGCCGGATCGAGCCAGAACACGGCCGGCGCGCCGGTCGCGCGCGCGCGGTTCACCGCGAGCTTGACCCAGTCCTGCACCGGCGCGTCCTTCGTCTGGCACATGCGCCAGATGTCGCCCGACTCGACCGCATGCTCGAGCAGCACGTTGCCGGCTTCGTCGATAACGCGCACGACGCCGTCAGCCGGGATCAGGAACGTCTTGTCGTGCGAACCGTATTCCTCGGCCGCCTGCGCCATCAGGCCGACGTTCGGCACGCTGCCCATCGTGACGGGGTCGAACGCGCCATGCTGCTTGCAGTCCTCGATCACAGCCTGGTAGACGCCTGCGTAGCAGCGGTCCGGAATCACGGCCTTCGCGTCGTGCAGTTCGCCGTCCGGGCCCCACATGCAGCCCGACTCGCGGATCATCGCCGGCATCGACGCGTCGACGATCACGTCGCTCGGCACGTGCAGGTTCGTGATGCCCTTGTCCGAGTTGACCATCGCGAGGCGCGGACGCACCGCGTATTCGGCCTTCACGTCGGCTTCGATCGCTTCGCGCGTGTCGGCCGGCAGGTCTTTCAGGCGCGCGTACAGGTCGCCGATCCCGTTGTTCGGGTTGAAACCGGCCTGTGCGAGAACGTCCGCGTGCTTCGCGAGCGCGTCGCGGTAGAACACCGACACGAAGTGACCGAACAGGATCGGATCCGAGACCTTCATCATGGTCGCCTTCAGGTGCACCGAGAACAGCACGTCCTGCGCCTTCGCGTCGGCGATCTGCGCTTCGATGAAGCTGCGCAGCGCCTTGCGGCTCATCACCGATGCGTCGATGATTTCACCGGCCTTCACCGCCGTCTTCTCCTTCAGCACCTTCTTCACGCCGTCGGTTGTCGTGAGTTCGATCTTCACGCTGCCGGCATCGGCGATCAGCGCCGACTTCTCGCTGCCATAGAAGTCGCCTTCGGTCATGTGCGCGACGTGCGCCTTCGACGTCGGCTTCCACGCGCCCATCTTGTGCGGGTGCTTGCGTGCGTAGTTCTTGACCGACAGCGGCGCGCGGCGGTCCGAGTTGCCTTCGCGCAGCACCGGGTTCACCGCGCTGCCCTTGATCTTGTCGTAGCGTGCCTTGACGGCCTTCTCTTCTTCGGTCGCCGGCTCTTCCGGGTACGCCGGCAGCTTGTAGCCCTGCGCCTGCAGTTCGGCGATCGCGGCTTTCAGCTGCGGCACCGATGCGCTGATGTTCGGCAGCTTGATGATGTTCGCTTCAGGCTTCAGCGTGAGCTGGCCCAGTTCGGCCAGATCGTCCGAACCCTTCTGCTCCGGCGGCAGGACGTCGGCGAATGCCGCAATGATGCGGCCGGCGAGCGAAATGTCGCGCGTTTCGACGGCGACGCCGGACGAGCGCGTGAAAGCCTTGACGATCGGCAGCAGCGAATAGGTCGCGAGCGCGGGCGCTTCGTCGGTGAGGGTGTAGATGATCTTGGGCGAAGTGGACATGGTCGATGCGTTGCTACGTGAAAATTTTTGACTGAAGAGCGCCGGCGGTAACCGGCGGGGAGCGACCGGGTCGGTCGCGAAAGGGGCGCGCCGGCTCAGCCGGGCGGCGGTGTTGCGAGGGCCGTCATGTTCTACCTTGCAGGGCATCCGGGCCGCATCGCGGCGCCGCGGCCCGCACGCCGGACCGCCCTGCCAACAAACCTGCCGTTCACGAAACGCCCCGGCGCCCGGCAGCAGGCGCCGGGGCGGCCGGCTCTACGCCGGCCTACCCCGGAAGGGGACTTACATGTTCTCGATCAGCACTTCGCCGAAACCGGAGCACGAAACCTGCGTCGCACCTTCCATCAGGCGTGCGAAGTCGTACGTGACGCGCTTCTGCAGGATCGACTTTTCCATCGCGGCGATGATCGTATCGGCCGCTTCCGTCCAGCCGAGGTGGCGCAGCATCATTTCCGCCGACAGGATCTCGGAACCGGGGTTCACGTAATCCTTGCCCGCATACTTCGGCGCCGTGCCATGGGTTGCCTCGAACATCGCGACCGAGTCCGACAGGTTCGCGCCCGGCGCGATCCCGATGCCGCCGACCTGCGCGGCCAGCGCGTCGGAGATGTAGTCGCCGTTCAGGTTCAGCGTCGCGATCACGTCGTATTCGGCCGGGCGCAGCAGGATTTGCTGCAGGAATGCGTCGGCGATGGAATCCTTGATGACGATCTCGTTGCCCGTCTTCGGGTTCTTCACGCGCATCCATGGGCCGCCGTCGATCAGTTCGCCGCCGAATTCCTTCTGCGCGAGCGCGTAGCCGGCGTCACGGAACAGGCCTTCCGTGAACTTCATGATGTTGCCCTTGTGCACGAGCGTGACGGACTTGCGGTCGTTGTCGATCGCGTACTGGATCGCCTTGCGCACGAGACGCTCGGTGCCTTCGGTCGACACGGGCTTCACGCCGATCCCGGAGGTTTCCGGGAAGCGGATTTTCTTCACGCCCATCTCGTCCTGCAGGAACTTGATCACCTTCTTCGCCTGCTCGGAGCCCGCGGCCCATTCGATACCGGCGTAAATATCTTCCGAGTTCTCGCGGAAAATCACCATGTCGATCTTCTGCGGCTCGCGCACCGGCGACGGCACGCCCTTGAAGTACTGGACCGGGCGCAGGCACACGTAGAGGTCGAGTTCCTGGCGCAGCGCGACGTTCAGCGAACGGATGCCGCCGCCGACCGGCGTCGTGAGCGGCCCCTTGATCGACACCACGTATTCCTTCAGCACTTGCAGCGTTTCGTCCGGCAGCCACACGTCCGGACCGTACACCTTCGTCGCCTTCTCGCCCGCGAAGATCTCCATCCAGTGGATCTTGCGCTTGCCCTTGTATGCATGCGCGACAGCCGCGTCGACCACCTTGATCATGACCGGCGTGATATCGAAGCCCGTACCGTCGCCTTCGATATAGGGAATGATCGGCTGATCGGAAACGTTGAGCGAGAAGTCCTTGTTGACGGTGATCTTGTCACCGCCCTCCGGAACCTTGATGTGCTGATACGGCATGATCGACTCCAGTGACGTGGCTGAGCAGGTGATGCTGGTCGAAACTGCGCGCGCGGCGGGGCGGCCTTCGCCACCCTCGTGACGGCAACAGCGAGCCGCTATTCTAGCGCCCCAACCGGGCGCGGCGGCACGAAGCGCGACGCTGCGTATCAAGTCTTCCCTTATGTCTTATATAAGACAGAGGACTTGCCGTTCCGTATTATGCATTAAGATTCCGCCATTTGCCATAGACCGCCCGCGCCGCCTCCGGCGGCACGCCGGGCGCGCCCCGCCATGCCCCTGATCGCCCTCAACAAGCCGTTCGGCACCATTTGCCAGTTTTCCGCTCACGAGACGCGGCCGTCGCTCGGCGACTGGGTAAAAACGCCCGGCGTCTACCCGGCCGGCCGGCTCGACGCGGACAGCGAGGGCCTGCTGCTGCTCACCGACGACGGCGCGCTGCAGGCGCGCATCGCGGAACCCCGCCACAAGCTCGTGAAGCGCTACTGGGCGCAGGTCGACGGCGCACCGCGGCCGGCCGACCTGAAGGCGCTCGCGCGCGGCGTCGATCTCGGCGATTACGTGACACGTCCGTGCCGGGCGGAATTCATCGAGCCGCCCGACGCGCTGTGGCCGCGCAACCCGCCGATCCGCTACCGCGCGGCGATTCCGACGACGTGGATCGAGCTGGCCATCACCGAAGGCAAGAATCGGCAGGTGCGCCGGATGACGGCCGCGGTCGGCTTCCCGACGTTGCGTCTCGTGCGCGTGGGCATCGGCGCACTCGACATATTCGCGCTCGGCATTGCACCGGGCGAAACAATCGCACTGCCGCCGCGCGCGCCGTGGGACGGTTTCGCACACGCTGGATGACGGTTCCGGCGACGCGCGATTTTTCGTCATCTTTTTCGTCAACCGCCGGCGAACATCGTGCGTTAAACCACGCAGATGCCACCCTTAGCTATCCGGCATTGGCAGCCGAACCGGTATTTGCGTGTTTGCGTCACGAAAGCGACGCTTTCTTCGAATACGATTCGGCGCCCGCAGCGCAAAGAGAAATTTCTCGAAGCGTCTGTCAACCGAAAGGTGGATGGCACCGTTAGACGACATGACTCCTATTGCCGGGTCATTTGGTTAATTAACTAAAGCTGAGGAACACAACATGAACAAACTGATCGCTGCTCTGGTCGCTGGTCTCTTCGCAACGGCTGCTTTCGCACAAGCTTCGGCTCCGGAAGCTGCTTCGGCTGCTGCTCCGGCAGCTGCTTCGGCACCGGCAAAGCACAAGGCTGCCAAGAAGCACCACGCAAAGAAGCACCACGCAGCTAAGAAGGCTGCTAGCGAAGCCGAAGCTCCGGCAGCTGCTTCGAACTAAGCAAGCTGGTTGTAATAACGCAGTCAAGAACACGCAGTCTTGCCGTTCTTACGGCGTTGAAAGGCAGATCACCGCGAGGCGATCTGCCTTTTTCTTTTTGTGCCCGCCGGCGCGCTTCGCGTACCATGCGGGTCTTGTTTTCCCGATAGGAGCCCTGCTGTGCGATTCTCCCTGCGCTCGTCGCTCGGCCGCCTTGCGCGCGCCGCCGTGTTTCCCGCCGCGCTCGCCGTCCTCGCACTCGGCATGCAGACCGCCCACGCGCAGATCCCGCCCGGCGCCAAGCAACCGAGCGAATTCCCGCGCGTGAAGTTGCGCGCCGGCATGTACGTGATCGACGCGGCCGTCGCCGCAAACGACGCCGACCGCGAACAGGGGTTGATGTACCGGTCACAGCTCGCGCCGAACGAAGGCATGCTGTTCGTATTCAACGAGAACGCCGTGCACTGCTTCTGGATGAAGAACACGCTGATTCCGCTGTCGATCGCGTTCATTCGCGCGGACGGCACGATTACCGACATCGACGAGATGAAGGCCGAGACGACCGACAACCACTGCCCGCGCAACAATGGCGTCTATGCGCTCGAGATGAGCAAGGGCTGGTTCGCCGCGAAGGGGATCAAGCCGGGCATGAAGCTCGACGGGCTGCCCAAGCCGTAATAACGGCGAACGGGGCGCCGCCGCCCGCGCATCGACCGAAGCCGGCCGCTCGCAGCGCGCCGGCTTTTTTTACGGCCCGACAGCGGCGGCCGCCTTGATTCGGCCGACGGCGCCCGCATCTGCAAAAGCCACCGACAAGCGCTATCCTTTAAATCTCGCTTGTTCCACGTCCGGGCCGGCCGCAGCCGGTCCCCTTACGATCCGAACCACCAGGAGGTTCACGTGCCCCGCAAAACCCCCATCGAGCGCTATCGCAACATCGGGATCAGCGCTCACATCGATGCCGGCAAGACCACGACGACCGAGCGCATCCTGTTTTACACCGGCGTGAGCCACAAGATCGGTGAAGTGCACGACGGCGCGGCCACGATGGACTGGATGGAGCAGGAGCAGGAACGCGGCATCACGATCACGTCGGCCGCGACCACGGCCTTCTGGAAAGGCATGGCCGGCAATTATCCGGAACACCGGATCAACATCATCGACACCCCCGGGCACGTCGACTTCACGATCGAGGTCGAGCGCTCGATGCGCGTGCTCGACGGCGCGTGCATGGTCTACGACTCGGTCGGCGGCGTGCAGCCTCAGTCCGAAACCGTGTGGCGTCAGGCGAACAAGTACAAGGTGCCGCGCATCGCGTTCGTCAACAAGATGGACCGCGTCGGCGCCGACTTCTTCCGCGTGCAGAAGCAGATCGGCGAGCGCCTGAAGGGCGTCGCCGTGCCGATCCAGATTCCGATCGGCGCGGAAGATCATTTCCAGGGCGTCGTCGATCTCGTGAAGATGAAGGCAATCGTGTGGGACGACGAAAGCCAGGGCGTGAAATTCACGTACGAGGACATCCCGGCGAATCTTGTCGATCTCGCGCACGAATGGCGCGAGAAGATGGTCGAGGCCGCAGCCGAAGCGAGCGAGGAACTGCTCGAGAAGTATCTGCACGACCATGAATCGCTGACCGAGGACGAGATCAAGGCCGCGCTGCGCCAGCGCACGATCGCCAACGAGATCGTGCCGATGCTGTGCGGCAGCGCGTTCAAGAACAAGGGGGTGCAAGCGATGCTCGACGCGGTGATCGACTACCTGCCGTCGCCGGTCGACGTGCCCGCGATTCTCGGCCACGACTTCGCCGATCCGGAAAAGCCGGCGGAACGTCATCCGAGCGATGACGAGCCGTTCTCGTCGCTCGCGTTCAAGATCATGACCGACCCGTTCGTCGGCCAGCTGATCTTCTTCCGCGTGTATTCGGGCGTCGTCGAATCGGGCGACACGGTGCTGAACGCGACGAAGGACAAGAAGGAACGGCTCGGCCGGATCCTGCAGATGCACGCGAACGAGCGCAAGGAAATCAAGGAAGTGCGCGCGGGCGACATCGCGGCGGCAGTCGGCCTGAAGGAAGCGACGACGGGCGACACGCTGTGCGATCCGGCCAAACCGATCATCCTCGAGAAGATGGAATTCCCGGAGCCGGTGATCTCTCAGGCCGTCGAGCCGAAAACGAAGGCCGACCAGGAAAAGATGGGCCTCGCGCTGAACCGCCTCGCGCAGGAAGACCCGTCGTTCCGCGTGCAGACCGACGAGGAATCCGGCCAGACCATCATTTCGGGGATGGGCGAGCTCCACCTCGAAATCCTGGTCGACCGGATGAAGCGCGAGTTCGGCGTCGAGGCGACGGTCGGCAAACCGCAGGTCGCGTATCGCGAAACGGTGCGCACGACGGCGGCCGACGTCGAAGGCAAGTTCGTCAAGCAGTCGGGCGGCCGCGGCCAGTACGGGCATGCGGTGATCACGCTCGAGCCGAACCCGGGCAAAGGCTACGAGTTCCTCGACGAGATCAAGGGCGGCGTGATTCCTCGCGAATACATCCCGGCGGTCGACAAGGGCATCCAGGACACGCTGAAGAGCGGCGTGCTCGCCGGCTACCCGGTCGTCGACGTGAAGGTGCACTTGACGTTCGGGTCGTACCACGACGTCGACTCGAACGAAAACGCGTTCCGGATGGCCGGCTCGATGGCGTTCAAGGAAGCGATGCGCAAGGCGAAGCCGGTGCTGCTCGAGCCGATGATGGCGGTGGAGGTCGAAACGCCCGAGGACTTCATGGGCAACGTGATGGGCGACCTGTCGAGCCGGCGCGGCATCGTGCAGGGAATGGACGACATCGCCGGCGGCGGCGGCAAGCTCGTGCGCGCCGAGGTGCCGCTCGCCGAGATGTTCGGCTATTCGACATCGCTGCGCTCCGCGACGCAGGGGCGCGCCACCTACACGATGGAGTTCAAGCACTACGCGGAAACGCCGACGAACGTGTCGGAAGCGGTGATCAGTGCGAAGGCGAAGTAAGCACGGGGCAGTACGCTGCCGTTAGTCGAAGCCCGTCCGGTTCCGGATGGGCTTTTTTTCGTCTACCGCACGGGCGGTCTTTTTGGCCGCCACGCCGGCATTTTTTTCGCATGACACAATCCATCGTGATTCGTCCGATGGAAACGCCCCGATGCCGACCACCCCTGCCCTGCGCCGGCTGCTGATGCTGTATGCCGGCCTGATCGCCGCGAACGCCGCCGTCTGGCTGTGGGCGCTCGCGGTGCTGCGCGACCATCCGCTGCTGCTCGGTACCGCGGCGATCGCATACGGCCTCGGGCTGCGTCATGCGGTCGATGCCGATCACATCGCCGCGATCGACGTCGCGACGCGCAAGCTGATGCAGGACGGGCAGCGCCCGGTGACCGTCGGCCTGTTCTTCTCGCTCGGCCACTCGACGATCGTGATCGCCGCGACGCTCGGCATCGCGCTGACCGCATTCGCGCTGCGCGATCGCTTCGACGCATTCCGCGCGATCGGCGGCACGATCGGCACGGCGGTGTCCGCGACGTTCCTGCTGGTGCTCGCGGGGATGAACCTCGCGATCCTGCGCGACGTATGGCGACGCTATCGCGGCGCGCCGGGCCACGCGCACGGCGCCGCCCACACGCATCGCACGGGCGGCCTGGTGGCGCGGCTGCTGCGCCCGCTGTTCCGGTTCGTGTCGAAGAGCTGGCACATGTATCCCGTCGGCGTACTGTTCGGCCTCGGTTTCGATACTGCAACGGAAATCGCGCTGCTCGCGATCGCGGCCGCTCAGGCGACCCATGCGCTGCCGGTCTACACGATCATGCTGTTTCCCGCGCTGTTCGCGGCCGGCATGACGCTAATCGACTCCACCGACAACGTGCTGATGATTCATGCCTACGGTTGGGCAATGGACGATCCGCAGCGCAAGCTGCTCTACAACGCGAGCATCACGCTCGTGTCCGCCGCCGTCGCGCTCGCGGTCGGCGGAATCGAGGCGGCCGGCCTGCTCGCGGACAAGCTGTCGCTGACGGGCCCCGTGCGCGACGCGCTCGATGCGCTTGGCGAGCATTTCGGCACCATCGGTTACGGCATCGTCGCGCTGTTTCTGATCTGCTGGATCGCATCGATCCTGTGCCACCGGTGGCTGCGCGCTGCCGATGCGACGGCACGCTGACCGTAGTCAGACGTTTCACTTCCGAAACAAAAACCCGACACGGCACTTCCCCCGGTTGCCAGGGATCCGGGCGCGCCTTGCGCCGCGGGCATAGCGAGCCGATGGCACGAATCTCGCAGTAACGGATTCGCACGGCGGGCCCGCGTGCCGACTCGTGTTCGCGACTGGCCTCCTGTGCCGGTCCGATACGTGTCGGCTGCCGAAACGACAATGCATCGTTGCTGGTCCCCTGCATCACACGTTGATGAACGCGCGTGACGAGGCATCGCGCGCATCGGGAGGCCAATGATGAGCATAACGAAACAATCGTCCCGCGTGACGGGACGATGCTATCGCATGACCCTGCTGGCCGCAGCCGCGATTGCGTGCTGCTCGTATGCCAGCGCGCAGGACGCGACAGCCGTGGTTCCGGTGACTGTACTGCCGGATAACGGCTCCTCGACTACCCCGTCAACCCAGGTGCCCGATGCCGCAGCCAATGCGGACACCGGCGCGGACGCCGTGATGATGCTGGCCGAGAACGCGGCGACGTGCGGTGCCAATCCCGCTGCTTGTGCGGTACACGTGTATGCCAGCCGGGGTGTCGGCAACGGGGCCGGTGGCAGCGGAGGAGGCAACTCGGGTGGCAGCACGGGCAGCGGTGGCAACAACGGCAACGGCGCCGTGGGCCCGGCCGGCGTCGGCGGGACGAACGGTTCCGGCGGTACAGGCCGCGGGGGCAATGCCTCCGGCAGTGGGGGTTCAGGTGGCACTTCCGGGGGCGGGGCTTCGGGTGGCGGCGACGGCGGTGGTGGACATGGAGGGGGTGGCGGCTCCAGCGGTGGTTCCGGTGGTGGTTCCGGTGGTGGCTCCGGTGGTGGCTCAGGCGGCGGCTCAGGCGGCGGCTCAGGCGGTGGTTCCAGCGGTGGTTCCGGCGGTGGTTCCGGCGGTGGCTCCGGCGGCGGCGGCTCCGGCGGTGGTTCGGGTGGTGGCTCCGGTGGCGGTTCCGGTGGCGGTTCCGGTGGCGGTTCCGGTGGCGGTTCCGGCGGTGGTTCCGGTGGTGGTTCCGGTGGTGGTTCCGGTGGTGGTTCCGGTGGTGGTTCCGGTGGCGGTTCCGGCGGCGGTCACGGTGGCGGTTCCGGCGGTGGCTCCGGCGGCGGCTCCGGCGGTGGTTCCGGTGGCGGTTCCGGCGGCGGTCACGGTGGCGGTTCCGGCGGTGGCTCCGGCGGTGGCTCCGGCGGTGGTTCCGGCGGTGGTCACGGTGGCGGCTCCGGTGGCGGTTCCGGAGGTGGCTCCGGTGGCGGCTCTGGCGGTGGTTCCGGCGGTGGTTCCGGCGGTGGTTCCGGCGGTGGTTCCGGTGGCGGTCACGGTGGCGGCTCTGGTGGCGGTTCCGGAGGTGGCTCGGGCGGTGGTTCCGGTGGCGGTCACGGTGGCGG
>NZ_JAGSTV010000018.1:0-107352 GCF_018148075.1 Burkholderia sp. AU19243 | reverse complement strand
AGCGCTGCGTTTTCAGCAGCAGAGAAGCGAGATTATGAACCGCCTTTCTTCGCTCGTCAACAACTTTCTGAACTGCTTCGTTGCGACCGCGAGGGGTTCAGCTTCGTGTGCCCAGGGCCGCTACCGCAGACCCAATCGCACCGCTTCCCTTCTTCTCCCGCGCCGCGTTTCCGTTAGCGCGAAAGAGGCGTGATTCTAGGCATCGTTCAGCGATCGCGCAAGGGGTTCGGCGGATTTATTTCGCCCCCCGTCCAGACGACCTTCCAGCCATGCCCGAGCACGAGAGCGCTTATGGTGCAAAGAACGGACTAGAATGTGAGGTTCTTCGCCTCTTTCTATACGTATTTAATATGCGCCAGCGAATCGCCAAACGCCTCCCCCCCGACGCCGACAAACTGGTCGGCCTGTCGCTTGCGCTCTTCGCCTCCGGCAGCCGCATTGAGGATCGCTTCTGGGAAGCGAAGCTCGATGCGCTGCTCGCCAAGATCGTTCGCAACGGCAACCAGACGACGCTCGACGCGGCACTCGATCATCTGCAGCAGAATCATCCCGATGCATATGGCGCGCTCGCCGACATGGCCGAGACGCACAGCGAATCGATGGTGATCGATCACGAAGGCCAGCCGTACGATGCACTGCTGGTCGCCGTCCCCGTTCTTGCATGGACGCGCTACATGATCCCGTCCGGTCCGCTGAAAGGCGACGTCGCGGACGCGCTGCGTGCTCATCTGCACGCGCATGTGCTGGCATCCGGGACGCTCGTGGGACTCGCGCCGTTCCTGTACAGCATCGATCAGTTGCCGCGACACCACGTCGAGACCTACCGGCTCGCCCAGCAACTCGCGCATGCAGCCGTCGGCCAGCACGCGGCCAAGCTGAGCTTCGGCGACCTGCCCGAGACTTCGCCGATTCTGGCCGATCCGCGCTTCCTGCTCGCCGTCGTCGCCGCCCCCGCCGGCGCACCGCTGTTCCGTTGGCAGGAAGAAGAGCACGGCAACCGGATCGAACGCGGCCAATGCCTGGAACAATGGACTGCCCAGGGCGGCCCGAATCTGTCGGTCGCACTCCCGGGCTGCGAGTTCGAATGCCTGCTTCCGGACGCGTACTACTCCGCTTGCCGTGATGCGGACGAGCGAATCCGTCCGCACACAGTCCGAACGGCCATCCGTTATCTTTTCGACACACTTGGTGCAGCGCCGCAGGAACTGCGTGCTGTGGTTGCCGGCTTCGGCGAACGACGGATCGACGAGTATCGCGTCGGCTTCACGCGACGCGCCAGCAACGACGTGATCTATGGAGTCGTGTGGCCGCTCTACGGCCGCGAAAACGGCGACGTGGCGATCGACAGCGCGACGCTCGAAGGCGAGGCGCCGATCGACGGGCCGCTCGAAGAAATCGTGAGTTTGCTGAAGGAATGCGGCGTAACGGACGTCCGGCGGCACGCCGGACGCTTCGAACCCGAATATTGCGACGACTGCGGCGTGCCGCTCTATGCGGATCCGCTCGGCGAAATCGTCCACGCCGAAATGCCGGAAGACGCGTCGCCCGCGCAACCGCACTTCCACTGACCGCGTCGCAGGCCAGCATGGCCTGCCCCGCCCGAAGCCGCTCCCGGTTCCAGCCGGAGCGGCTTTTTTTTCGTCGATCGCACCATCCGCCGACATTTCAGACTTTTCCTAAGCCTTTCAGCCAAGCAGACATCGTGTAAGGTTTTTGTCATTATCGGACTGAAGGCATGCCGACGGCAGCTCAATGATTCATCTTAAGGAGGTTGAATATGCGGTTCCTGGTGCTGAATTCAGACGCCGAACGGCGTGACGGACTGAAAGCCCTGCTGCGGCAGATCGACCGTCACGCCAGCATCAACGATGCGCCCGACGGCTTCCAGGCGCGCCGGCTGCTGCGCACCCAGCGTTTCGATCTGGTCGCGATCAACTGGCCGGACGTCGGCAGGCTGAGCGAAGTCCAGGCGCTGTCCAGCGCGTGCTCGCCGACTCCCACCGCGGTACTGATCGACGAGTCCACGCCGCAAGCCATCCAGCGCTTCTACAACTATGGCGTCGCGGGCGTGATCCCGCATTCCACGCGGCCGCATCTGATCGTGCGGGCACTCGAAATCGTGCTGCTCGGCGGCCACTACATCCCGCCGATCGCGCTGAGCCTACTGCCGTCCGCCGCCGCGGCGCGCAACGACGCCCATTTCCAGAAACTGGCCGGATCCCTGCCACGCAGGCCGCCCGTCGGCCTGCTATCGCCGCGGCAGGCGCAAATCATGCGTTTCGTTCACATGGGCAGCACCAACAAGATGATTGCGCGAACGCTCGGAATCAGCGAAGGCACCGTGAAGATCCATCTCGCCAGCATCTTCCAGCAACTCGGCGCGGCAAATCGCGCCGCCGCGGTCGCGATCTACAACGGCTGGTTGTCGCCGCATCTCGAGGTGCTTCTGGCCAACCGCGATCGCGCCAGCAAACCGGCCATCGGGGAGCGCGGCCCGGTTCCGCTGCGCGCGCAACGGAGAGAGCGTGCGTATCCGTTGCCCGCGGCAAACGCCGGTACCCGCGACTTGCCGCTCGCGGCCGAGCCGCCGGCACGGTTTCGGCGCGAGCGCTAGTCGGACAGTCTCGATATTGCGACGTTCGGAATGTGCGGATTCCCACCTTTGATCCTCAACGAGTAATATGAACGCATGGGTTTTCTTTTCACACCGCTTCCGCTCTGGGTAGGCGTCGGTGGCTGGATCGCCGCCGTGGCGCTGCTCGCGCTCGCGATCTGGAATCGTCCTTTCGTCCGCCTGCAGGACGCAACGCTCCAGCACGTGTGGCTCGCGCTCGTCACCGCGATCGCGGTTCTGTGGGCGTCGAACGCGTGGCTCGAGGACGGGATCGTCATGCATCTGCTCGGCGCGACGCTACTCGTTACGCTGTTCGACTGGACGCTCGCACTGATCGCGATGGGTGCCGTCACGGGCGTCGCGGCAGTTGTTTTCGACGCACCGTGGCAAGGCGTCGGTCTCACCTATCTGGTGTACGGCGCGCTGCCGGTCGCGGTATCCGCGCTGCTGCAGCGCGCGGCGCTCGCGTGGCTGCCGCACAACCTCGCGTCGTTCATCACCGGGCAGGGCTTCCTGTCGCCGGCCATCGCGATCGTCGCGGTTGCCGGTGCGGCGGCCGGTGTGCAGCTCGCGCTCGCGGATGGCGTGCCCGTCGTGATTCCGGCCGGCTACATGCTGAACACAGCGCTGCTCGCGCTCGGCGAAGCATGGTTCACCGGGATGGCGACCGCGCTCATCGCCGTCTATCGTCCCGCATGGGTCACGACGTTCGATGTCCGCCGCTATCGTCTCGGCGGCCCGCGCGCTTGAATGCCTGAGCTGTCCCGGTCCAACAACGCGTGCGTCGAACCGCTTGCGGAGCGCGGGAGAGCGCGACGTCTACTGACGCACCACTTTTTTACGCTAAGATTGAACTCCTGATCTTCATCGGGCATCTATACGTCCCGATGCCTCACTTGCTTCTCACCAATAACCTGATGGACAGCTCTCCTGCCTCGCTCCGGATTTTCCGGGCGCTCGGCAAGCTGGCAGCCTGTGTCGCGGGCCTGTCGCTTGCGCTTCCGGCACCGGTATTCGCCGACCTCCTCGACCAGCGCTCCGAACTGATCAACAAATTCGTCAACGAGATGCATGCCGATCCGATCGTCGCGGATTGTGCGGCGCACGGCAGCTTCATCGCGAGCACGTCGTCGGCGTTCGACCGCGTCGACTTCGCGCCGAATGCGTTCGAAAGCGGCAACGCAACAATGACGCCGTGGAACGATTCGTTCGATCAGGGCAAGCAGCGCGTGAAGGTCGACAACATCGTCACCGTGGACGGCCTCGGCGTCCGCAACGACGGCAGCGCACCGACACCGTTGAAATTCCGTTGCGGCTACGTCGGTCAGCAAATGCTCGCGTTCAGCTGGAACGATCCCGTGCCGCCGTTGAAGCCCCGTGTCGAGCGCCCGTCGTCGTCGACGAAGAAGTTCAAGGGCAAGTCGCACCGCGGCAAGGCAAAAGCGAACGCAGCCGGCCGCACCGGCGGCAAGAAGGCAGTCGCGACGAAAAAATCGAGCGGTACGAAGAAAGCCGTCAAAAAGAAAACCGCGAAGAAGTCCTGATACGACGGAGCGGCAACGACAGAAGCAAGAAAGCCGGCGCATCGCACGATGCGCCGGCTTTTTTTTTCATATCGACGACTGCGCGCTTACGCGAACGTCTCGACGTGCGCGAGGATTGCCGCGAGCATCGCCGCGCCGAGCGCCGCGCTGCGCTGGCCGTTCCAGCCGACGCGCTCGTCGGGCAGGTTCGCGTTGTCCTTGAATGGCATCTCGAGCGTCAGCGAAAGGCAGCCGAACTGATGGCCGATGTACTTCGACGCGAGCTTGAGCGCGTCCTCCTTGTACTTGCTCGCCGCATAGCCGTGCTCGGTCTGGAAGTCGGGGCTTGCGACCTTGAACGCATCAATGAATGCGGCTTGCTCCCTGCGCTGTTGCTCGGTAAAGCCTGGCAGCATCTCCGAACCCGCAACGAACACGTACGGCAGATCCTCGTCACCATGAATGTCGAAGAACATGTCGCAACCGGTCGCATGGATCGCGTCGCGCACGACCAGCACTTCCGGGCTGCGCGCGGCATCGGGTTCCATCCACTCGCGGTTCAGGTTCGCGCCCGCCGCGTTGGTGCGAAGGTTGCCGTGCACGCTGCCATCCGGATTCATGTTCGGTACGATGTAGAACGTTGCGTGGTCGTACAGCTTGCGCGCAACCGGGTCACCCGCCCAGTCGCCCCAGCCGGCGAGCCGCTTGACGAGCCCTTCGACGAACCACTCGGCCATCGTCTCGCCGGGATGCTGGCGCGCGATGATCCACACCTTCTTCTTCGGCGCGCCGTCGACTTCCGGCGTGCCAAGCGTCAGCAGCGACATCGGCCGGCCTTCGACGGTGCGCCCAAGCTCGACGACATTCGCGTGCGGCAGCTGCTGGACCGCACCGACGAACGCCGCATGGCGCTCTTCCGAATATGGCTCGAAGTATGCGTAGTAAATGCTGTCGAATTCCGGCGTGTGGTCGATGGTCATCGTCTTGCCGTCGAATGTCGTCGGCACGCGAAACCAGTCGACGCGGTCGTAGCTCGCGACCGCACTGTAGTTGCGCCATCCCGACGGATACGCACAGTCGGCCGCATTCTCGAACGCCATCACGCAACGCTCATCGCGGGCGCCGGTCAGGCGGAAGTAAAACCATTGCGCGAACTCGGAACGGCTGTCGCCGCGCACGCGCAGACGGATCGCGTCCGGGCTGTCGCACGACACGACGTCGATCGCGCCCGCATCGAAATTGCTGGTGATCGAAAGGGTCATCCTTCTCTCCAATTGCGACCGGAGCGGGCGGTTTGCCGCATGTCCGGCCTCATGCTTGCGCCGGCCGCCTCGTGAACGGCCGGCATGGTCACTCGCCGATGCGCCGGCGATATACGTAAGTCGAATCGTTCGACGCAGCCGCGTCGAACGCGTAACCTTCCATCGCGAAATCCTTCAGCGCCGCGGGTTCGGCGATGCGGTTCTCGACGATATAGCGCGCCATCAGGCCACGGGCGCGCTTCGCGTGGAAGCTGATGATCTTGTAGCGGCCGCCCTTCCAGTCCTCGAATACCGGCGTGACGATCGGCGCGGCCAGCAGTTTCGGCTTCACCGACTTGAAGTACTCGGTGGACGCGCAGTTGACCAGCACGCGCGCTGCACCCGTGCGCGTCTCGAGCTGCTCGTTCAGCGCCCGGGTGATCCGGTCGCCCCAGAACGCGTACAGATCCTTGCCGCGCGCGTTCGCGAAACGGGTCCCCATCTCGAGCCGGTACGGCTGCAGCAGGTCGAGCGGACGCAGCAGCCCGTACAAGCCCGACAGCACGCGCACGTGTTGCTGCGCGAAGTCGAGATCGGCAGCCGACAGCGATTTTGCGTCGAATCCTTCGTAGACGTCGCCGTTGAACGCGAGCACCGCCTGCTTCGCATTGGCCGTCGTGAAATTCGGCGACCAGTCGGCGTAACGCTGGAAGTTCAGGCGCGCGAGCGGATCGGAGATATCCATCAGCGTTGCGATGTCCTGCGGCGACAGCTTGCGCAGACCATCGATCAGTTCCGACGCATCCTCGACGAATGCAGGCTTCGTGTAAGACGGGACGTGGGCGGGCGTATCGTAGTCGAGGGATTTGGCGGGAGAGAGAACGATTATCATAGAGGCTCGCTGGCACGCCGTGCCTTGCGGTCAGACGAAAACCACCGATTGTAACGAATGACCCGCTCCCTCGCCCCGCATGACGCGCTTCGCGTCGTGCTCGACTCGAACGTCTGGATCGACATCCTCGTGTTCGACGACCCTGCCACGCGCCCGATCCGTGCTGCGCTCGAGCGCGGTACGCTCGGCGCCGTGATCGACGGCCGCTGCCTGAACGAGCTCGAACTCGTGCTCGACTATCCGCAGTTCCGGGCGCGCGCGATCGACAAGGCCAAAGCGCTCGCGATCGTCGCGCGCCTGGCGACGCTCGTCGAGCCGCCGGCCATCGCCGCCGCCGACACGCTGCCGCTGCCGAAATGCAAGGACCGCGACGATCAGAAATTTCTCGAGCTCGCGCGCGCCGCGCAGGCCGACTGGCTCGTATCGAAGGATCGCGCGCTGCTCAAGCTCGCGAAGCGCACTGCGCGCGACTTCGGCTTCCGGATCGCACAGCCTGCGCCGTTTACCGAAGCCTGCGCGCTCGATGCCGCGTCGGCCACCACCTCCACGCCGGCCTGACAGGCCCGGCGCCACACCGCTTGCGACCGTATCGATGAACGCTCCTTCCGACATGCCCAAGACTCCCGTTTTCCCCTCGCGCCTGCCGAACGTCGGCACGACGATTTTCACGGTCATGAGCGCGCTCGCCGCCGAGAAAGGCGCGGTCAACCTCGGGCAGGGCTTCCCCGATTTCGACTGCGATCCGCGCATCGTCGACGCGGTCTCGGCCGCGATGCGCAACGGGCACAACCAGTATCCGCCGATGGCGGGCGTGGCCCCGCTGCGCGACGCGATTGCCGACAAGATCGCGCACGTCTACGGCCGGCGCTACGATCCGGCCACGGAGATCACTGTGACCGCCGGCGCGACGCAGGCGCTGCTGACGGCAATCCTGTGCGCGGTGCATCCGGGCGACGAAGTGATCGTCATCGAACCGACCTACGACAGCTATCTGCCGTCGATCGAACTGGCCGGCGGCAAGCCCGTGTTCGTCACGCTGGAAGCGCCGGACTACGCCATTCCGTTCGATCGTCTCGCGGCGGCGATCACGCCAAAGACACGCATGATCATGATCAACACGCCGCACAATCCGACCGGCACGGTGTGGCGCGACACGGACATGCGCAGGCTCGAGGAGATCGTGCGCGGCACCAACGTGCTGATCCTGTCGGACGAGGTGTACGAGCACATGGTCTATGACGGTGCGCGCCACGAGAGCGTCGCGCGCTACCCGGAGCTCGCCGCGCGCAGCTTCATCGTGTCGAGCTTCGGGAAGACGTACCACGTGACCGGCTGGAAAGTCGGCTATGTCGCGGCGCCCGCGGCGCTGACCGCGGAGTTCCGCAAGGTCCACCAGTTCAACGTATTCACGGTCAACACGCCGATGCAGATCGGGCTCGCCGACTACCTGCGCGATCCGGCACCGTACCTGACGCTGCCCGATTTCTACCAGAAGAAGCGCGACTTCTTCCGCGCCGGCCTCGAACGCACGCGCTTCAGGCTGCTGCCGTGCACGGGCACGTACTTTCAGTGCGTCGATTATTCGGCGATCAGCGACCTGCCGGAAGCGGAATTCTCGAAATGGCTCACCTCGGAAATCGGCGTGGCGGCAATTCCGGTGTCCGCGTTCTATCACGAGCCGCATGAATCGGGCGTCGTGCGCTTCTGCTTCGCGAAACAGGAAAGCACGCTCGCATCCGCACTAGAACGGCTCGCGCGCTTGTAAACCGGATTGGGCCGGCCGGGCGCGGCCGCTCGCCGCGCCCGCCCCATCGCGCTTATGAACGCGCGATGCCGGATGCTTCGATATACGCCTTGCGATCGGCTGCCACGCGTTGTGCGGCGGGCCGCTCGCCGACCAGCTTCGCATGCGCCTTCCAGTCAATGCCTGCGTCGACCAGGAAATCGCGGCCGAAGATCGCCTTCGTTGCCATTCCGATCACCGGCAGATGTACCGTCGCGGCGATGTCGGCCAAGCCAAACGTGTCGCCGAGCACATACGGTGAAAACTTCGCCATTTGCTTGAATGCGTCGATCGCGCGCGGCAGGCGCTTCTCGACGTGCGCCTTCATCCCGTCGCTGACCTTGCCGCCGAAAAATGCTTCCGTATAAACTTCGCGCGCCGTCCATTCGAGATACAGCTCGAGCGTCTCGACGAGTTCACGTACCTTGGCGGCCGCGAATGGACTATGCGGGAGGATCGCCTTCTCAGGGTAGCGCGCCGCCAGATACTCGACGATGACCTGCGATTCGAACAGCGCGCCCTCTTCCGTCTTCACGAACGGAATCTTGCCGAGCGGCGAATCGGCGAGCAATGCCGGGTCGCTGATCGGCAAGCCGCATGTCGATTCCTCGAACGGGATGCCGTGCTCGAGCAGCACGAACTTCACCTTGTTGTAATAGTTGGACAACGGAATACCGCACAGCTGTAGCATCGGAGTCTCCTGCGTTGCTTGAAGCGCGGCCGCAGCGCTACCGGCCGCATCGGGATGCATCGCGCCAAAAAGCACGTTCGTGCTAGTCTAAAGCAGTTTCACGTCCGTCACGACGCCATTACATCCGCTGCAGCGTCACGCTCGCCTGCATGCGCAACGCGCGACGCCGCAGCGTCGCCATTCGATGGAGACACACTCGCATGAGCGCTGAACTGCTGGCCTCGCGTCCGCCCGAAAGCGAATCGACGCTCGTCCTCACGTTGTCCAACCCCGGCGCACGCAACGCACTGCATCCCGACATGTACGCAGCCGGCGTCGAAGCGCTCGCCACCGCCGATCGCGATCCGGCGATCCGCGCCGTCGTGCTCACGGGCGCCGACCGTTTCTTTTGCGCGGGCGGCAACCTGAACCGGCTGCTCGACAACCGATCGAAGGACCCGTCTTACCAGGCTGACAGCATCGATCAGCTCGCCGCATGGATTACGGCGATTCGCGCGTCGACGAAGCCGGTGATCGCAGCAGTCGAAGGCGCGGCGGCCGGCGCAGGCTTCTCGCTTGCGCTCGCATGCGATCTGATCGTCGCCGCGCACGACGCGAAATTCGTGATGTCGTACGCTCGCGTCGGCCTCACGCCGGACGGCGGCGGCTCCTGGTTCCTCGCCCGTGCGCTGCCGCGCGCGCTGGCGGCGGAAATCCTGTTCGAGGGCAAGCCCGTCGCGGCCGAACGCCTGCATGCGCTCGGTATCGTCAACCGGCTCGCCGCGCCGGGGGCCGCGTTGTCCGACGCGCTCGCGTGGGCCGACTCGCTGGCCGGCGTCTCGCCGAACGCGCTCACGCGCATCAAATCGCTGCTCGACGACGCAACCGCGCAGCCGCTTGACGCACATCTCGGCGCCGAGCGCGATCACTTCGTCGCGTCGCTGCATCACGCGGATGCGTTCGAGGGAATTACCGCATTTCTCGAGAAACGGGCACCGCGCTACAAGCGCTAATGCCCGGGCGACTCCACCGCTCCAACGGCGTTACCGGCGTTGCGGCGACACGCATGTGCCTGTTGCCGGCGCGGTTTCGCGCCGCCTGCAGCGCACGGCGATCCATGCTCTAATGACCGCCTGTCGCGGCGCCGTACCGGCGCCGTTTTCGCGCATGCAACGAAGGAGTTGACGATGATCGACGTCTACAGCTGGGCGACCCCGAACGGCCACAAGATCCACATCATGCTCGAGGAAACCGGCCTCGCGTATCGAGCGCATCCGATCGACATCGGTGCGGGCGACCAGTTCAAGCCAGAATTCCTGAAGATCAGCCCGAACAACAAGATTCCCGCGATCGTCGATTCCGACGGCCCGGGCGGCCAGCCGATCTCGCTGTTCGAATCGGGCGCGATCCTCGTCTACCTCGCGGAAAAAACCGGCAAGTTCCTGCCGTCGGATCCGGCCGCGCGCTACGCGACGCTCGAATGGCTGATGTTCCAGATGGGCGGGGTCGGCCCGATGCTCGGACAGGCACACCATTTCCGCATCTACGCACCGGAAAAAATCGAATATGCGGTGAATCGCTACACGAACGAAGCGAAGCGCCTGTACAACGTGATGGACAAGCGCCTCGGCGAATCCGAATATCTCGCGGGCGACACGTACACGATCGCGGACATCGCGACGTTTCCGTGGACGCGTTCGTGGCAGAACCAGGGCATCGTGCTCGATGAACTGCCTAACGTGAAGCGCTGGCATGAAGCGATTGCCGCGCGCCCGGCCGTGCAGCGCGGCGTCGAAGTTCTCTCGTCGCTGCGCAAGGCGCTGCAGGACGACAAGGCACGCGAGATCCTGTTCGGCGCAACGCAATACGCGAAGCACTGATGCGGCAGGCAACGGCGAGCGCGGCGGCATCCGGCGATGCCGCTGCACGCGTCAGAAGTAGTGCAGCGTGATGAATTCCGCCGCGCAAACAAGCTGCGGCGCATCGGGACGATCGGCCTGCACCGACACCGACCACGTTACCTGTACGCCACCGCGCGCGGCGTCCGCCGTTTCCTTCACTGCGAACAGCGCACGCACGCGCGCACCGACTGCCACCGGCTTCAGGAACCGAACGCGGTTCAGTCCGTAGTTCACACCCATCTTCTGCTCGAAGCGCATCGCGTCGGTCATCAGCGCGGGAATCAGCGACAGTGTCAGGAACCCGTGCGCGATCGGGCCGCCGAAAGGCGACTCGCGCCGCGCACGCTCGGGATCGACATGAATCCACTGGCGATCGTCGGTCGCATCGGCAAAACGGTCGACCCGCTGCTGATCGACCTCGATCCAGCCGCTGGCAAACGGCTCCGCACCGACCAGAGCATGCAGCGCCGGCGCCGATGCGATGAGCGGCAATGTCGTGTCGGTCATGCGCCCACTCCTTGCGGATGACGCAGCCCGAAGATCACTTTCGTGTGAACGGTGATCACCGTGTCGCCGGCTTCGTTGATGCCGATCCACTCCGTCGACACGATGCCGCGATCGGGCTTGCTAGCCGACACGCGCTTGTCGTGAATCTTCTGGTACATCGTGATCGTGTCGCCGGCGCGCACGGGCTTGAGCCAGCGAATCGAATCGATGCCGGGCGAACCCATGCTCGTCGAATCCGGGCCGAGCTTCTTGATGAGCAGGCTCATGAACACCGAACAGGTATGCCAGCCGCTCGCGACGAGGCCGCCGAACGGCGATGCTTTGCCGGCGGCCTCGTCGAGGTGGAACGGTTGCGGGTCGTAGCGTTGCGCGAACGCCTTGATGTCGTCCGACTCGAACGTGTAGCGACCGATTTCGGTCGTGCTGCCGACTTCCAGATCTTCGTAGCTGATACCCACTTGTGCGTCTCCCGTGGCGCGCTCGCGCGTCGCCGTCATGCAGCGTCGAACTGCGCGAAATCCGGCAGGGCCGCGATGCGCGCAAGGTGATGATCGGTGTCGCCAAGCGTGATCTCGATGATCGACAACCGCTTGAACAGGTGCGCGGCCGCGACCTCGTTGGTCACGCCCATCCCGCCGTGCAGTTGCACGGCCTGCTGGCCGACGAACCGCGCGGCCGCTCCCACGCGCGCCTTCGCGGCGGACACCGCCTTGCGCCGCGCGCCGGCATCGCCGCCCGCGTAACGCACCGCGGCGAGATACGTCAGCGAACGCGCCTGCTCCGCGTGAATCAGCATGTCGACCATCCGGTGCTGCAGCGCCTGGAAGCGCGCGATCGGTACGCCGAACTGCTCGCGCGTCTTCGTGTACTCGACTGTCGCACGATTCAACTCGTCGAGGGCGCCGACCGCTTCCGCGCACAGCAGGAAGGTCGCGTAGTCGGCAATCTGCTCGAGCGCAGCCGCATCGCGCGCGCCGCCGGTCAACTGCCGTGCGGGCGTTTCATGCAGCTCGATCGTTGCGGCGCGCTGGCCGTCGATCGTCCGGTAATCGGCGAGTTTGACGCCCGCGGCGTCGCGCTCGACGACGAACAGGCCGATGCCGCCGCCGTCGACGCGCGCGGGCACGATCCACGCATGTGCCTGCGCACCATGCTGGACAATCGATTTCGTGCCGGTCAGCCGATGTGTGCCGCCGTCCTCGCGCGCACGCGTATCGATTTCGTACAGGTCATAGCGCGCCCGCGGTTCGTGGAACGCCACGGCCAGGCGCTTCTGCCCCTGAGCGACCGCTTCCAGCAGAGCCGCATCGTCCCCCGTGCCGGAACCGGCGACCCTCAGCGCCTCGATGCCGACCGCCGTCGCCCAGTACGGTTCGACGACGAGTGCGCGGCCGAGCTCCTGCATCGCCACCAGCATGTCGACGGTGCCGCCGCCGAAGCCGCCGTGTGCATCGGGCACCGGCAGCGCGGTCAGGCCGAGCTCCGCGAATGCGCTCCATTGCACGTCCGACACGCCGGCGTCGCTGCGCACGATGGCCTGGCGCGCGTCGAAACCGTACTGCTCGCCGAGATAACGGCGCAGCGCGTCGGCGAACTGTTGCTGCTCATCGGTAAAACCGAAATCCATGGTTGTCTCCGTTACCTGATCACAGCCCGAGGATCATCTGCGCGATGATGTTCTTCTGAATTTCGTTCGAGCCGCCGTAGATCGACGTCTTCCGATAATTGAAGTAGTACGCGGCAAGCGGCGCCGCATCGTCGTCGCCGGCGATGCTGTGTTCGCGCTCGCCGGCGAGGAACGGGACGTCGAACGGCGCGGCCAGCGGGCCGATCGCCTCGAACATCAGCTCGGTGAGCGCCTGCTGCACCTCGGTTCCCTTGATCTTCAGCATCGACGCCTCGGGGCCCGGCCCCTGGCCGCTCGTCTCGCGGCTCACGACGCGCAGCACCGTCACCTCGAGCGCCATCAGCTCGACTTCGAGCGCCGCGACCTTCGCGGCGAACACCGGATCGGCGAGCAACGGCTTGCCGTTCTTGCGCTGGTTCGACGCCACGCGCTTCAGGAACGCGAGTTCGCGCTTCGACGCGCCCACGCGCGCGATGCCGGTACGCTCGTGGCCGAGCAGATACTTCGCATAGGTCCAGCCGCGATTCTCGTCGCCGACGAGATTGTCGACCGGCACCTTCACGTCCTCGAAGAAGACTTCGTTGACTTCGTGATCCTCGTCGAGCGTGATGATCGGGCGCACGGTGATGCCTGGCGTCTTCATGTCGATCAGCAGGAACGAGATGCCCTCCTGCTTCTTCGCCGCCGGATCGGTGCGCACGAGGCAGAACATCATGTCCGCATACTGGCCGAGCGTCGTCCAGGTCTTCTGGCCGTTGACGACGTAGTAGTCGCCGTGACGTTCGGCGCGCGTGCGCAGCGACGCGAGATCGGACCCGGAACCCGGCTCCGAATAGCCCTGGCACCACCAGTCGGTGCCGTCGAGGATACGTGGCAGATAGTGCTGCTTCTGCGCGTCGCTGCCGTATTTCATCAGCACCGGCGCGACCATCGACACGCCGAACGGCAGCACGGTCGGTGCGCCGATGCGTGCGCACTCCTCGTCCCAGATGTGCCGCTGCGTCGCGTTCCAGCCCGGCCCGCCGTATTCCACCGGCCATGCAGGCGCGGACCAGCCGCGCTGGCCGAGAAGCCGGTGCCAGCTTGCGAAATCCTCGCGGTCGAGTCGCTTGTGATCAAGTACTTTGACGCGCAGTGCTTGAGGCAGATTCGCCTCGAGCCACGCGCGGACGTCGGCGCGGAATGCGTCGTCGGCGGGGGAATAATCCAGATCCATGCGCAGTGTCTCCTGTCCGCAGCCGCCCCGGCCACGAACACACTGCGTACGTCATTGCAGCGGTTCTTTAAGCGCGGCAGGAATCGGCAGCGGCATCACGTCGATGCCTTCTTCGACCAAGGACTGTGCATCCTCCGGCGTCGTGACGCCGCGAATGCTCCGTGCCGGCGCCTCGTTGTAATGGATGCGCCGCGCTTCCTCGGCGAAGCGCTCGCCCACGTTCTCGGTTTTCTCCAGCACCTCTCGCAGTGCCCGCATCACGTGCGCCTGCAACGCGCGCGGATCGGCCGGCTGCGCCTGCGTCGCACCCGACAGGTTCAGGCGCGGAGCCGACGGCATCCGATTGATCTGCGTCGTTCCGCATACCGGGCATTCGACCAGCTTGCGGGACAACTGCGCTTCGAACTCATCGGCGGAAGCGAACCAGCCTTCGAACCGATGACCGTGCGGGCACTGTAAATCGAGGACCTTCATGCTGAATCAGGGCGTGTGACGAGTGTAGCGCAAAACGCGCTTTTGTGAACGACCGTGCTAAACCGGGAGCGCGTTACCGCACGGCGGCCGCGTCACGGGATTGTAACGCGGCGCCCGACCCGTTGCAGACGCCCGTCAGGGCCGCTCGACCGGACCCAGCGGCCACGCGCCGGACAGCACCTTGTCGAGCCACATCGTGCCGATGATGGTCTTCACGTCGGTGATCTGGCCCGTGCGCACCCATTCGAGCAGGTCGGCCAGCGTCGCGGTGAAGGTTTCGAGGAATTCGCCTTCGTCGAGCTTGCGTTCACCGGCCGTCAGCCCGCGTGCGAGATAGAGATCGATGAATTCGGTCGAATAGGAAATGATCGGGTGAATCCGGGCCAGGAACACGTATTCACGCGCCGTATAGCCGGTTTCCTCGCGCAGCTCGCGCACCGCGCACGCGAGCGCACCTTCGTTCGGATCGAGCTTGCCGGCCGGGAATTCGGCCATCACCTTGCCGATCGGATACCGATACTGGCTTTCCATCAGCACGCGGCCGTCGTCGAACAGCGGAATCACCATCACCGCGCCCGGATGCTGCACGTATTCGCGCGTGGCCTGCTTGCCGTCAGGCAGGCGAACGGTGTCGCGCTTGAGCTTGAGGAACGAGCCTTCGAAAATCGCCTCGCTTTCGAGGCAGGTTTCGGTCAGTGCGGCGTCGTGATTGGGAAGTTCGGCCATCGGCGGGCTCCTGAGGAGTGAGCACGCGACGGCCGCAGCCGTCAGCGTCGTTTGACGAGATACTGGAACGTGAAGCCGGGAAACGCGAACACGACGAAAAGACTGAACGTGATCGCGTAAAACTGCCAGCCTTGTTCGAAGCGGTTGCCGGCGCGCGACTCGAGCCAGAAGCCCAGCGCGCCGACCACGAAATACAGGACGATCAGCTCGCCGATCCGGATCCACGCGCTCTTCTTCGCCGCGCCGAACGGCACGACGGCGAAGAGACGTTGGTTCAGGAACGGCACGTTGGCGCCCGTGAGCGCCAACAGCACGATGAACCAGCCGGCTGCCGACATTACAGCGGCAGCGTGTGACGAATCGCCTGCAGGCAGGCCGTCAGCAGCGGGCTCGGGATCAGGCCCAGCACGACGACCGCGACACCGTTAAGCACCAGGATCGTACGCTTGCAGAAGTCGCCGGTAATCGGGGCCGTGTCCTGCGGCGCATCGAAATAGATCAGCTTGACGATGCGCAGGTAGTAGAACGCGCCGAACAACGACGTGATCACGGCCAGCACGGCCAGCCAAGTCAGGCCCGCGTTGACGGTCGCCTCGAGCACCGCGAGCTTCGCGTAGAAGCCGACGGTCGGCGGAATGCCGGCCAGCGAGAACATCATGACCATCATCACGAACGCGAACACCGGGCTGCGCTTGTTGAGACCCTTGAAGTCGTCGATCGTTTCCGCTTCGAAATCGCGGCGCGCGAGCAGCATCACCACGCCGAACGAGCCGAGCGTCGTGATCAGATAGACGATCGCGTAGAACATCGCCGAGCTGTAAGCGTTCGCCGGTGCGGCCGCGTCGCCCTTCACGATGCCGGCGAGCAGGCCGAGCAGCACGAAGCCCATGTTGGAGATCGCCGAGTACGCGAGCATCCGCTTGATGTTGCGCTGGACGATACCGGTGATGTTGCCGACGATCAGCGACAGCGCAGCGAGGATCACGAGCGCGGTCTGCCAGTTCTGCGCGAGCGGCAGCAGGCCCATCACCAGGAAGCGCAGACCCCACGCAAACGCGGCAACCTTCGGGCCGCCGCCGACGAACAGCGTCATCGCGGTCGGCGCGCCCTGGTAGACGTCCGGCACCCACATGTGGAACGGCACGGCGCCAAGCTTGAACGCGATACCCGCGACGATGAAGATCACGCCGAACATCAGCACGGCTGCGTCGGTGTTGCCGCCGACCGCCTTGTACACCTCGCCCAGCTCGAGCGAGCCGGTCGCGCCGTAAAGCATCGAGATGCCGTACAGCACGAAGCCCGACGCGAGCGCGCCCAGCACGTAGTACTTCATCGCGGCTTCGCTCGACTGCGCGGCATCGCGGCGCAGCGCGATGACGGCGTACAGCGACAGCGACATCAGTTCGAGGCCGAGGTACAGCGTCAGGAAGTTGTTGCCGGACACCATCACCAGTTGACCGAGCAGCGAGAACATGCCGAGCAGGAACACGTCACCGCGGAACATGTCGCGGTCTTCGAGATACTTGCGCGAATAGACGAGCGAGACCGCGAAGCCGATCGACACGACGGCCTTCATCATGCTCGCGAACGAGTCGACGACGACCATCCGCGAGAAGAAGTAGTACGGCTGCGGGTCCAGCGCCTGCAAGGCAAACCAGACGCCGGCGACGACCGACGAAACCACCGCGATCAGATAGGTCAGGCGGCGGCCGGCGGCACCGGTAAAGGTGTCGTTCAGCCATGCGACCACGATGGCGACCATCACCAGCGCGTCAGGCAACAGGACATTCATAGGAGCGTTCATGATCTTGATTTCCTCCGCTCGCGATTACTGGGCCAGCGGCAGCTTCGACTGCGCGACGTGGGAGAGGAGGTTTTCCACGGAAACGTGCATCACGTCGGTGAAAGGCTTCGGATACAGGCCCATCAGCAGCGTGAACGCGGCGAGCACGGCCAGCATCGTGAATTCGCGACGGCCGATGTCCTTCAGCTTGGCAACGTGATCGTTCGCGACCGCGCCGAAGTACACGCGCTTGTACATCCACAGCGTGTAGGCAGCGCCGAGGATCAGCGTGAATGCCGCGCCGAACGCGATCCAGAAGTTGTACTGGACGGCCGCGAGAATCACCATGAACTCGCCGACGAAACCCGACGTACCCGGCAGGCCGCAGTTGGCCATCGAGAACAGCATCGCGAATGCCGCGAACTTCGGCATCACGTTCACGACGCCGCCGTAATCGGCGATCTGGCGCGAGTGCACGCGGTCGTACAGCACGCCGATGCACAGGAACATCGCGCCCGACACGAAGCCGTGCGAGATCATCTGCACGATCGCGCCTTCGACGCCGAGCTGGTTGAAGATGAAGAAGCCGAGCGTGACGAAGCCCATGTGCGCGATCGACGAATACGCGACCAGCTTCTTCATGTCGGCCTGCACCATCGCGACGAGGCCGATGTAGATCACCGCGATCAGCGACAGCGTGATCACGACCGGCGCCAGGAAGTGGCTCGCGTCAGGCGTGATCGGCAGCGAGAAACGCAGGAAACCGTAGGCGCCGAGCTTCAGCATGATCGCCGCCAGCACGACCGAGCCGCCCGTCGGCGCTTCCACGTGTGCGTCAGGCAGCCAGGTATGCACCGGCCACATCGGCACCTTCACCGCGAACGCGAGGAAGAATGCAATGAACAGCAGGATCTGCGGCGTCATCGCGATCTTCGCGTTCTGCCACGTCGCAAGGTCGAACGAATGCGTTTCCGTGTACAGGTAGATCAGGGCGACCAGCATCAGCAGCGAGCCGGCCAGCGTGTACAGGAAGAACTTGAACGCCGCGTACACGCGGTTCGGGCCGCCCCACACGCCGATGATGATGTACATCGGGATCAGGGTCGCCTCGAAGAACACGTAGAACAGCAGGCCGTCGGCCGCCGAAAACACGCCGATCATGATCCCGGACAGGATCAGGAAGGCCGCGAGGTACTGCGCGACGTTTTCGGTGATCACTTCCCACGCGGCGATCACGACGATCACCGTGATCAGCGCGGTCAGCACGACGAACCACATCGAGATGCCGTCGACGCCAAGGTGATACGAGATGTCGAAGCGTTCGATCCAGGTCGACTGCTCGACGAACTGCAGCGCAGCCGTGCTCGAATCGAAGCCCGTGATCAGCGGAATCGTGACCGCGAGGCCGAGCAGCGAACCGATCAGCGCGACCCAGCGGGCCGTCCCCGGGTTTTTGTCGTTACCGACCGCGAGCACGAGGAGGCCGAAAACGATCGGCAGCCAGATCGCGGTACTGAGAATCGGAAAAGCGTGCATTAGTGTTGTCCCCCGCCTTATTTGCCGCCGAGCGTTACAAACAGGGTCAGGAGCCCCAGCATGCCGATGATCATGGCGAACGCGTAGTGATAGATGTAACCGGATTGGAGGAAGCGGATCACGCCGGCGAACCAGCCGATGAACCGGGCGCTGCCGTTGACGAGGCCGTCGATCACGACGACGTCACCTTCCTTCCACAGGCCGCGGCCGATCGCCACCGAACCACGGGCGAACACCACTTCGTTGATCTTGTCCATGTAGTACTTGTTGTCCAGCAGCGTGTAGATCGGGCCGAACGCGCGGCGGATCGACGCCGGCAGATCCGGACGCTTCAGGTACAGGAACCACGCGACGACGACGCCGGCAAGCGCCAGCCACACCGGCAGGCCCGACACCGAGTGCAGGCCCATGCCGACCCAGCCGTGGAATTCTTCGGCCATCTCGGCCAGCGCCGGATGGTTTTCGCCGATGAAGATCACCTTGTCGAACGCGACGCCATGCTGGAAGAAGTCGCCGAACAGCATCGGGCCGATCGCGATCGCGCCGATGATCACCGACGGGATCGCCAGCAGGACCAGCGGCACCCACACGACCCACGGGGTCTCGTGCGGCTCGTGCGCATGATCGTCGTGGCCATGGCCGTGCCCGTGATCGTCGTGACCGTGTGCGGCGGCCATGCCCATCGGCGATTCCGGATGCTTCGGCTGGCGGAAACGCTCTTCGCCGTGGAACACCAGGAAGTACATGCGGAACGAGTACAGCGCCGTGACGAACACGCTCGCGACGACCGCGAAGTACGCGAAGCCCGAACCCGGCAGGTGCGACAGCTTCACCGCGTCGATGATCGAGTCCTTCGAGTAGAAGCCCGAGAAGAACGGCGTACCGATCAGCGCGAGCGAACCGACGAGCGACGTGATCCACGTGATCGGCATGTACTTGCGCAGGCCGCCCATGTTGCGCATGTCCTGGTCATGGTGCATGCCGATGATCACCGAGCCGGCGCCGAGGAACAGCAGCGCCTTGAAGAACGCGTGCGTCATCAGGTGGAATACGGCTACCGGGTAAGCGGACACGCCGAGCGCGACGGTCATGTAGCCGAGCTGCGACAGCGTCGAGTACGCGACCACGCGCTTGATGTCGTTCTGGACGATCCCAAGGAAGCCCATGAACAGTGCGGTGATCGCGCCGATCACCGTGATGAACGACAGCGCGGTGTCAGACAGTTCGAACAGCGGCGACATGCGCGACACCATGAAGATGCCGGCCGTCACCATCGTCGCCGCGTGAATCAGCGCGGAGATCGGCGTCGGGCCTTCCATCGAGTCCGGCAGCCACACGTGCAGCGGGAACTGCGCGGACTTGCCCATCGCGCCGATGAACAGGCAGATACACGCAACGGTCAGCAGGCCCCAGTCGGTGCCCGGGAAGTGCAGGCTCGCGAGCTCCGCGCGCTTCGCAAACACTTCGCCGTAGTTCATCGAACCCGCGAACGCGAGCAGCAGGCCGATGCCGAGCAGGAAGCCGAAGTCGCCGACGCGGTTCACGAGGAACGCCTTCATGTTCGCGTAGATCGCGCTCTCACGCGTGAAGTAGAAGCCGATCAGCAGGTACGACACCAGACCCACCGCTTCCCAGCCGAAGAACAGCTGCAGGAAGTTGTTGCTCATCACGAGCATCAGCATCGAGAACGTGAACAGCGAGATGTACGAGAAGAAGCGCTGGTAGCCGTCTTCTTCCGACATGTAGCCGATCGTGTACACGTGCACCATCAGCGACACGAAGGTCACGACGACCATCATCATCGCGGTCAGCGAATCGACGAGGAAGCCGACTTCGAGTTTCAGCGAGCCGACGTTCATCCATTCGTAGACGGTCGCGTTGAAGCTCGCACCGCCCATCACGTCGACGAAGACTTTCGCCGACAGGAGGAACGCGATCAATACGCCGAGGATCGTGATCCGGTGTGCGCCCTTGCGCCCCACTGCGTTCCCGAACAGCCCCGCAATCAGCGAGCCGGCCAGCGGAGCGAGCGGAATCGCCAGCAGCAGGTTTTCATTGAGTGTCGTTGACATAACAGCGTTGCCTGAAATTAACCTTTGAGCTGATCGAGATCCTCGACATTGATCGTGTCGAGCTTACGGAACAGGGTCACCAGAATCGCGAGACCGATCGCGGCTTCCGCTGCGGCGACGGTCAGCACGAAGAACACGAAGATCTGGCCGTGCACGTCGCCGAGGTAGTGCGAGAACGCGACGAAGTTGGTATTCACCGCCAGCAGCATCAGTTCGATCGCCATCAGGATGATGATGATGTTGCGGCGGTTCAGGAAGATCCCGACGATCGCGATCGCAAAGAGGATCGCGCCGAGCACGAGGTAGTGAGCAAGAGTCAGCATGGTTTTCTTTTCCTCCGCTTAGCCGTTGGTGCTCGTACCGGCTTCGCTCTGCGCCGTTTCCGGCTGCGGCTTGTCCGCTTCCATCTTCACGAGGCGCACGCGGTCGCCGCGGCGCACCTTGACCTGATCCGACACGCGCTGGCGCTTGCTGTCCTTGCCCTTGCGCTCGGTCAGCCCGATCGCGGCGATGATCGCGACCAGCAGCACCAGGCCGGCGATTTCAAACGCGAAGATGTAATCGGTGTAGATCACCTTGCCGATCAGGCGCGTGTTCGACCAGTCGGCCATCGCGCCCGTCGCCATTGCATGCACCGCGTGCGTGTCGCCGTAGCCGCGCCACAGGATCAGCGCGGTTTCGATCACGATGATCGCGCCGACGACCGTTGCCATCGGCACGAACCGCTTGAAGTCGCGGCGCAGGTAATCGATGTTGATGTCCAGCATCATCACGACGAACAGGAACAGCACCATCACGGCGCCCACGTACACCAGCACCAGCAGGATCGCGAGGAACTCCGCTTCCAGCAGCATCCAGATCGCTGCGGCGTTGAAAAACGCCAGCACAAGGAAAAGCGCAGACGCCACCGGGTTGCGCGAAGTGATCACCTTCAGCCCTGATACCACCAGGAGCAGCGCGAAGATGTAGAACAGTACGGTCGTGAATTCCATGATTACCGGTTCATCGTTAGGCCATAGTCAGGCGCGGCTTGCGGGACGTCCGCACCCGTCGCGGCGGCTCGGCCCGTTCATCCCGGGCCGGCACTGCACACACAATCAACGATACGGCGCGTCGGCGGCCTTCGCCGCGGCGATGTCCTTCTCGTAGCGATCGCCCACCGCGAGCAGCATTTCCTTCGTGAAATACAGGTCGCCGCGCTTTTCGCCGTGGTACTCGAGAATCTGCGTCTCGACGATCGAGTCGACCGGGCAGCTTTCCTCGCAGAAACCGCAGAAGATGCACTTCGTCAGGTCGATGTCGTAACGCGTCGTGCGGCGCGTGTTATCCGCGCGCGTTTCCGATTCGATCGTGATCGCCATTGCGGGGCATACGGCCTCGCACAGCTTGCACGCGATGCAGCGCTCTTCGCCGTTCTCGTAGCGGCGCAGCGCGTGCAGCCCGCGAAAACGCGGCGAGATCGGGGTCTTCTCTTCCGGGAACTGCACGGTGAACTTGCGCCGGAACGTGTAACGACCGGTGAGCGCGAGCCCCTTCAGCAGCTCCGTCAGGAAGAAGGTCTTAAAGAAGTGTTGGATTGCCGTCATGATTTCGTCCGATCTTTACTTCACCCAGATGTTGAGCGGCGACATCATCCAGAAGCCGACCACGACCACCCAGATCACCGTGACGGGCAGGAACACCTTCCAGCCCAGGCGCATGATCTGGTCGTAACGGTAGCGCGGGAACGTCGCGCGGACCCAGATGAACACCGACAGCAGCGCAAATACCTTCAGCACCAGCCAGAAGATGCCCGGAATGAACGACAGGAATTCGAACGGTGCGTCCCAGCCGCCGAGGAACAGCGTCGCGGCCAGCGCCGAGATCACGATCATGTTGATGTACTCGGCGAGGAAGAACAGCGCGAACGCCATGCCCGAGTAATCGATCATGTGACCTGCGACGATCTCCGACTCCCCTTCCACCACGTCGAACGGGTGACGGTTCGTTTCGGCGATGCCGGACACGAAGTAGACGACGAACGCCGGCAGGAGCGGCAGCCAGTTCCACGACAGGAAGTTCACGCCGTGGCCGGCGAAGAAGCCGTGCTGCTGCGAGCCGACGATTTCCGACAGGTTCAGGCTGCCTGCCGTCATCAGCACGAGCACCAGCGCGAAGCCCATCGAGATTTCGTACGACACCATCTGCGCCGCGGCGCGCATCGCGCCGAGGAACGCGTACTTCGAGTTCGACGCCCAGCCGGCGAGAATCACCGCGTACACGCCGATCGACGAGATCGCCATCGCATACAGCAGCCCCGCGTTCACGTTCGCGAGCACGGCTTCGGCCTGGAACGGAATCACGGCCCACACGGCGAACGCCGGCACGACCGTCATGATCGGTGCGATCAGGTACAGCCAGCGGCTGGCGGCCGTCGGCTGAATGACTTCCTTCAGCAGCAGCTTCAGCACGTCGGCGATCGGCTGCAGCAGGCCGGCAGGGCCGACGCGGTTCGGGCCGAGACGCACGTGCATCCAGCCGATCAGCTTGCGCTCCCACAGAATCAGGTACGCGACGCACAGCAGGATCACGACGGCGACGACGAGAATGCGCACGAGCGCCCACACCGTCGGCCATGCGACGCCGAGAAGCTGGGCTCCGCCCGCGTTGATCGTATCGAACAAGCTCATTTACGCCTTCTCCACCACCAGTTCACCGGACAGGCTGCCGAGCGCTGCGCCGGCAGGCGTTGCCGCCGACACGCGAACGACCGTCTCCGCAAGATTCGCGTCGCGCACGGCCGGCAACTGCACCGCACGCTCGCCCTGGCGCACGCGCACTGCGTCGCCTTCCTTCAAGCCCAGCTTGTCGAACAGCGCGGCCGGCAGGGCTGCGGCGTTCGCCGCCTTCGCGGCCGCCGTCAGGTGCAGCGCACCTGCGCGGCGCACGAGCGCGTCGGCGTGATAGATCGGTACATCGGCGAGGCGCTCGAAGCTGCCGTTCGCGGCAGCTGCCGCGACGCGGGCCGGCGCGACCGGCGTCCGGTTCGACAGGCGGTTCGCGACACCTGCGTCGCCGAGCGCCGCCAGACGCACTTCTTCGGCCGTCTCGTATTCGAAGTTCGGCAGGCCGAGCAGGCTGCCGAGCACGCGCAGCACCTTCCAGGCCGGACGCGTGTCGCCGAGCGGGCGCACGACGCCGTTGAAGCTCTGCACGGTGCCTTCGGCGTTGACGAACGTACCGGCCGTCTCCGTGAACGGCGCGATCGGCAGCAGCACGTCGGCGTAATCGAGGCCGTGCTTGAACGGCGACATCACGACGACCATTTCAGCCTGGTTCAGCGCGGCAAGCGCCTGCACAGGATCTGCCGTGTCGAATTCCGGTTCGACGTTCAGCAGCACGTAGCCCTTGCGCGGCTGCGCGAACGCTTCGCGTGCGTTCAGGCCGCCTTCGCCCGGCAATGTGCCGACGACGTGCGCGCCGACCGTGTTCGCCGCTTCGGTCAGGAAACCGAACGTGGCGCCGGTGTTGTCGGCGATCCACTGCGCGACGGCGTGCAGCTTCGAGAATTGCGGATGACGAACCGCGACGTTGCCGAGCAGCACTGCGCGGCGCTCGCCATTCGCGAGCGATTGCGCGACCGCCTGTGCGGCAGCCGATGCGGTGACGCCCGCGAGGGCATCCGGCAGCGCGACGCCACGCAGTTGCGCGACGGCCGCGGCGATGCCCGCCAGTTCGTCGAGCCATGCCGACGGAGCGGCGACGATGCGCTGCGCGGTCGGGATCAGCGAGTCGTCGGCGCTCGCATGCAGGAAGTGCAGCTTCGCGCCGTTCTTCGCAGCCTGACGCAGGCGTGCCGCGAACAGCGGGTGGTCGCGGCGCAGGAACGACCCGACAACGAACGCGGCATCCACGTTCGACAGTTCGGCGATCGGCATCCCGAGCCACGGTGCACCCTGGACCGGTGCGGAGAAATCCTGCTGACGCAGACGGAAGTCGACGTTCGGCGTCTTCAGTTCGTTGGCGAGCTGCTTCACGAGGAACAGCTCTTCAGCGGTGCTGTGCGCGCTCGCGAGCATCGCCAGCGCGTTCGCGCCGTGATCCGCAGCGATGCCCTTCAGGCCCTTCGCGACATATTCGAGCGCGGTCTGCCAGTCGGTTTCGATCCACTGGCCGCCCTGCTTCAGCATCGGCTTCGTCAGGCGCTCTTCGCTGTTCAGGCCTTCGTACGAGAAACGATCCTTGTCGGAGATCCAGCATTCGTTGATCGCTTCGTTCTCGAACGGCAGCACGCGCATCACGCGGTTGTTCTTCACCTGCACGACGAGGTTCGCGCCGACCGAATCGTGCGGGCTCACCGACTTGCGGCGCGACAGTTCCCACGTGCGGGCGCTGTAGCGGAACGGCTTGCTGGTCAGCGCGCCAACCGGGCACAGGTCGATCATGTTGCCCGACAGCTCGGAGTCGACCGTCTTGCCGACGAACGTCGTGATTTCCGAGTGCTCCCCGCGGCCCAGCATGCCGAGCTCCATCACGCCGGCAATTTCCTGGCCAAAGCGGACGCAGCGCGTGCAGTGGATGCAGCGCGACATTTCTTCCATCGAGATCAGCGGGCCCACGTTCTTGTGGAACACCACGCGCTTTTCTTCCGAGTAGCGCGACGACGACTTGCCGTAGCCGACCGCCAGATCCTGCAGCTGGCATTCGCCGCCCTGATCGCAGATCGGGCAGTCGAGCGGGTGGTTGATGAGGAGGAATTCCATCACCGACTGCTGCGCCTTCACGGCCTTGTCGGACTGCGTGCGCACGATCATGCCGGCCGACACGGGCGTCGCGCAGGCAGGCACGGCCTTCGGCATCTTCTCGACTTCGACGAGACACATCCGGCAGTTGGCCGCGACCGACAGTTTCTTGTGATAGCAGAAGTGAGGAATGTACGTATCCGCCTTGTGCGCAGCCTGGATCACCATGCTGCCTTCGGGCACCTCGACCTTCTTGCCGTCTATTTCAAGTTCAACCATGATGGTGAATGGTCCTTAACCTATTTCCGCCCGTTCGCGCCTTGGCCCGACCGTGCGCTCAAATTCCGCAACCGGTGCTTCGCTTCAGGCTGCCGCCGCGTGCGCATGGCCGCCGACCATGCAGTGCTTGTGCTCGACGTGGTACGCGAATTCGTCCCAATAATGCTTGAGCATCCCGCGCACCGGCATCGCCGCCGCATCGCCGAGCGCGCAGATCGTGCGGCCCATGATGTTCTCGGCAACCGAGTTCAGCAGGTCCAGATCTTCCTGACGCCCTTCGCCGTGCTCGATACGGTTCACGACGCGATACAGCCAGCCGGTGCCTTCGCGGCACGGCGTGCACTGGCCGCACGATTCCTCGTAGTAGAAGTACGACAGGCGCAGCAGCGAACGCACCATGCAGCGCGTCTCGTCCATCACGATCACCGCGCCGGAGCCGAGCATCGAGCCCGCCTTCGCGATCGAGTCGTAATCGAGATCGGTCTGCATCATGATGTCGCCCGGGATCACCGGCGCCGACGATCCGCCCGGAATCACGGCCTTGATCTTGCGGCCGCCGCGCATCCCGCCGGCGAGCTCCATCAGCGTCGCGAACGGCGTGCCGAGCGGCACTTCGTAGTTGCCCGGACGCTCGACGTCGCCGGACACCGAGAAGATCTTCGTGCCGCCGTTGTTCGGCTTGCCGATCTCGAGGTAATTCTGCGGCCCGATGGCCAGCAGGAACGGCACCGCGGCGAACGTCTCGGTGTTGTTGATCGTGGTCGGCTTGCCGTATACGCCGAAGCTCGCCGGGAACGGCGGCTTGAAGCGCGGCTGGCCCTTCTTGCCTTCGAGCGACTCGAGCAGCGCCGTTTCCTCGCCGCAGATGTACGCGCCGTAGCCGTGGTGCGCATGCAGCTGGAACGAGAATTCCGAGCCCATGATGTTGTCGCCGAGGAAACCTGCGGCGCGCGCTTCATCCAGCGCGGCCTCGAAGCGTCGATACACTTCGAAGATTTCGCCGTGGATGTAGTTGTAGCCGACGGTAATGCCCATCGCGTACGCGCCGATGGCCATCCCTTCGATCAGCGCATGCGGGTTCCAGCGCAGGATGTCGCGATCCTTGAACGTGCCGGGCTCGCCTTCGTCGGAGTTGCAGACGAGGTATTTTTGCCCCGGGAACTGGCGCGGCATGAAGCTCCACTTCAGGCCGGTCGGAAAGCCCGCACCGCCGCGGCCGCGCAGGCCCGACGCCTTCACGTCGGCGATCACCTGCTCCGGCGGAATCTTTTCTTCGAGAATGCGGCGCAGTTGCTTGTAGCCGCCGCGCGCAACGTAATCTTCGAGATGCCAGTTCTCGCCGTTCAGACCAGCGAGGATCAACGGTTTGATGTGACGGTCGTGGAGGGACGTCATTTCGAAAGCTCCTCAAGCAGCTGGTCGATCTTCTCGCGGCTCATGAAGCTGCACATTCTGTGATTGTTCACCAGCAGCACCGGTGCATCGCCGCACGAGCCCATGCATTCGCCTTCCTTCAGCGTGAACTTGCCGTCGGGCGTGGTCTCGCCGAAGTCGATGCCCAGCTTCTGTTTCAGGTACTCGGCCGTCGCTTCCGCGCCGCCGTGCGGCCCGAGCTGGCACGGCAGGTTCGTGCAGAGCGTGATCTTGTGCTTGCCGACCGGTTTGAGCTCGTACATCGTGTAGAACGTCGCGACTTCCTGCACGGCGACGGCCGGCATGCCGAGATAGTCCGCGACGAACTGCATCAGTTCGGGCGACAGCCAGCCGTGCTCTTCCTGAGCGACGGCCAACGCCGACATCACGGCGGACTGTTTCTGATCGGCGGGATACTTCGTCAACGCTCGATCGATTTCCTTCAGGCCTTCAGCTGAGATCATTTTCAGACACGACTCTTTCAATTCCTACCGAACGAACAACCTGCCGCACTGCTGTGCATGGACGGCAGACCTGGCGCTCACTGTTGACAGCTTGCGAAGCCGCGCCGGTTCAGCGCATACCGCAGGTGACTTCGCGTGTGACTTACCGCTCGCCGCCCGGAGCAAACGGGCGGCGCAACCATTAGCGATCGATTTCGCCGAACACGATGTCCTGCGTACCGATGATCGTGACGGCGTCGGCAATCATGTGACCGCGCGCCATTTCGTCGAGCGACGCGAGATGTGCGAAGCCCGGCGCGCGAATCTTGAGACGATACGGCTTGTTTGCACCATCCGACACGAGGTAGATGCCGAACTCGCCCTTCGGGTGCTCGACGGCCGCGTAAGTTTCGCCTTCCGGCACGTGAAAACCTTCGGTGAAGAGCTTGAAGTGGTGAATCAAGTCTTCCATGTTGGTTTTCATGCCGACGCGCGACGGCGGCGCAACCTTGTGATTGTCGGTCATCACCGGGCCCGGATTCTTGCGGAGCCACTCAATACACTGTTTCGCGATCCGGACCGACTGGCGCATTTCTTCGACGCGCACCAGATAGCGGTCGTAGCAATCGCCGTTCACGCCGACCGGCACGTCGAAATCCATGCGGTCGTACACTTCGTACGGCTGCTTCTTGCGCAGGTCCCACGCGATGCCGGAGCCGCGCAGCATCGGGCCCGTCAGGCCCATCTGCAGCGCACGTTCCGGGCTCACGACGCCGATCCCGACCAGACGCTGCTTCCAGATCCGGTTTTCGGTCAGCAGCGTTTCGTATTCGTCGATGCACTTCGGGAAACGCGTGAAGAAATCGTCGATGAAGTCGAGCACCGAGCCGCTGCGCGCTTCGTTCATCTTCGCGAGCGCTTTCTCGTTGCGAATCTTCGACGCCTTGTATTGCGGCATTGCGTCAGGCAGGTCGCGATAGACGCCGCCCGGGCGGTAGTACGCAGCGTGCATCCGCGCGCCGGACACCGCTTCGTACACGTCCATCAAGTCCTCGCGCTCCCGGAATGCGTACAGGAACACCGCCATCGCGCCGACGTCGAGTGCGTGCGCGCCAATCCACATCAGGTGGTTCAGCACGCGCGTGATTTCGTCGAACAGCACGCGGATGTACTGCGCACGCTCCGGCACTTCGATGCCGAGCAGCTTTTCGATCGCGAGTACGTAGCCGTGCTCGTTGACCATCATCGACACGTAGTCGAGGCGGTCCATGTACGGCACGGACTGGATGAACGTCTTGTTTTCCGCGAGCTTTTCAGTCGCGCGGTGCAGCAGGCCGATGTGCGGATCGGCACGCTGGATCACTTCGCCGTCGAGCTCGAGCACGAGGCGCAGCACACCGTGCGCTGCCGGGTGCTGCGGGCCGAAGTTGAGGGTGTAGTTCTTGATTTCTGCCATGACGCCCCCTTAATGTTTCAGACCGCCATAGCGATCCTCGCGGATCACGCGCGGCGTGATTTCGCGCGGCTCGATCGTCACCGGCTGGTAGACGACACGCTTCTCTTCCGGGTCGTAACGCATTTCGACGTAGCCCGACACCGGGAAGTCCTTGCGGAACGGATGGCCGATGAAGCCGTAGTCGGTGAGAATGCGGCGCAGGTCGGGGTGACCCTCGAACACGAGGCCGTACAGATCGAACGCTTCGCGCTCGTACCAGTTCGCGGACGTCCAGATGTCGACGAGCGACGCAACGATCGGCAGATCGTCGTCCGGCGCGAACACGCGCACGCGCAGGCGCCAGTTGTTCGTGACCGACAACAGCTGCGACACGGCCGCGAAACGGGGGCCGTCGTACGCGCCGTCGCCGTATGTCTGGTAGTCGACGCCGCACAGGTCGATCAGTTGCTCGAAACGGAGCTTCGGATCGTCGCGCAGCGTCTTTGCGACTTCGAGGTAATCGCTCGCCTTCACGACGAGCGTCAGTTCACCGATCGCTTCGGTGAGGCTCACCACGCGCGCGCCGAGCGCGGCTTCGAGGTTGGCCTTGAGGGTCTCGATTTTGCTTGCCATATTGAGGGGACGCTCGGGGCTTTATTGACGGGCGATGGTGTTGGTGCGGCGGATCTTCGCCTGAAGCTGGATCACGCCATAGACCAGCGCCTCGGCCGTGGGCGGGCAGCCCGGCACGTAGACGTCGACCGGCACGATCCGGTCGCAGCCGCGGACCACCGAGTACGAGTAGTGGTAGTAACCACCGCCGTTCGCGCACGACCCCATCGAGATCACCCAGCGCGGCTCGGCCATCTGGTCGTACACGCGGCGCAGCGCAGGCGCCATCTTGTTGCACAGCGTGCCGGCCACGATCATCACGTCCGACTGACGCGGACTCGGGCGAAACACCACGCCGAACCGGTCCAGGTCGTAACGGGCGGCGCCCGCATGCATCATCTCGACGGCGCAACACGCGAGCCCGAACGTCATCGGCCACAGCGAGCCGGTACGCGTCCAGTTGATCAGCTTGTCAGCCGTCGTGGTGACAAACCCTTCCTTCAAGACCCCTTCGATACTCATTTGCTTTCCACTCCAGACGAGCGACCCAGCGTGGCCGCCCATGCAAACCGGCGATTAACCCATCACTCCCAGTCGAGGCCGCCTTTCTTCCAGATATAGGCAAAGCCCAGCAGGAATTCGAGCAGAAAAATCATCATTGCGATGAAACCCGGCCAGCCGATGTCCCGGAGCGCGACGCCCCACGGAAACAGGAATGCGGTTTCGAGATCGAAGATGATGAACAGGATGGCGACGAGGTAGTACCGGACGTCGAATTTCATCCGGGCGTCTTCAAAGGCTTCGAAGCCGCACTCGTACGGTGCGTTCTTCTCGACGTCCGGCTTGTTGGGACCGAGGAGCTTGCCGATGCTGACCAGCGCTATACCTAAACCAGTGCCCACGAGGAGGAACAACAAGACGGGGTAATAGGCTGCGAGGTTCAAGGCAATCCTCTATCGGTTGGTTCTGAGCGTCCGGAGAATACCACTTCCGGCGGAAGGAATCATTTCGGAGTGCAGGCGATCACAAGACAATCGCAAGACACACCCCACAAATGAAAAATGCCAGCCACTAGAAGCGGCTGGCATTGAGTAACTTTGGTGCCGACGGCGAGACTCGAACTCGCACAGCTTTCGCCACTACCCCCTCAAGATAGCGTGTCTACCAATTTCACCACGTCGGCACTGCATGCAACTCGGGTCGTACTGCTCGTTTCCCGCGAATCGCTTCAAGAATTAAATTCTAACCCGAGTTCCAGATTTGTTCAACGCACAAACGCAAAAATTTGAACTTTTTATTTCGGGACGTCCTGGCTCGGCGCGCTCGCTGCCGAGCCGGCGGCAGCAGACGCCGCGACGGCCGGAGCCGACGCTGCAGACGACGCTGCCGGCGCGGTCGCCGCCGTGGCGAGCACGCCCGCCGACGGCGTCGACTTGTACGAACCGAGGTACGTCAGCGCGAGCGTCGCGACGAAGAAGATCGTCGCGAGAATGCCCGTCGTGCGCGACAGGAAGTTCGCCGAGCCCGTCGCACCGAACAGGCTGCCCGACGCGCCGCTGCCGAATGCGGCGCCCATGTCGGCACCCTTGCCGTGCTGCAGCAGCACGAGCCCGATCACACCCAGCGCAGACAGCACCTGCACGACAATAATCAGCGTCTTGAATAACAGCATCACACCCACCCGATTGGATCAGGCGACCGGACCGACCGGCCGCCATCATGGTTCAATTCGATCGCGGACCGCTCAACGCGCGGCCCGGCAGATCGCCAGGAAATCTTCCGCCTTCAGCGACGCGCCGCCGATCAGGCCGCCGTCGATGTCCGGCTGCGAGAACAGCTCTTCCGCGTTGTCCGGCTTCACGCTGCCGCCGTATAGCACGGACACGTGCTCCGCCCCCTTCGCCGCGAGACGCGCACGCAGGAATGCGTGCACGTCCTGCGCCTGCGCCGACGTCGCGCTCTTGCCCGTGCCGATCGCCCACACCGGCTCGTAGGCAACGACGATGCGAGCCGCTTCTTCGGCGCTCAGCACCGCGAGCACCGCGTCGAGCTGCGCGCCGACCACCTGCTCGGTCGTGCCGGCTTCGCGCTCGTCGAGCGTTTCGCCAACGCACACGACGGGCGTGAGGCCTGCCGCAAGCGCGCGCTGCGCCTTCGCGGCGACCGTTTCGTTGCGCTCGCCGTGATACGCGCGACGCTCCGAGTGACCGACGATCGCATACTGCGCGCCGAACTCCGCAACCATCGCGGCTGCGACCTCGCCGGTGAATGCGCCCTGCTCGTGCGCGGACACGTCCTGCGCACCGAACGCGACGCGGCCGCCGCCGAGCTGCGCCTGAACCTGCGCGAGATACGGGAACGGCACGCACACGCCGATCGACGTTTCCGCCGCCACCGCACCTGCGCCCTGCACCACTTCGTTCAGCAGCGCCTGGTTGCCGGCCAGCCGGCCGTGCATCTTCCAGTTGCCGATCACTCGCTTTGTTCGTTGTTTCGACATCGTGTCTGTCTCGTCACTATCTTGTCATTAACGCGCCGGAGCCCGGCCGTCAGGTTGGATCTGGCGAAGCAAACCCGCGATTTTACTGCGCGTGCGTTGAACCGGTCAAACCGCGCATGTCAAGCCCGCCGCGCGCCGTCACGCGTTCTTACCCCAATCGAGCACGATCTTGCCGATGTGCTCGCCGCTTTCCATCAACGCATGCGCCTGAGCGGCCTCGCCGGCCGGTAGTACTCGGTAGATCACCGGCTTGATGCGCCCGTCCTCGAGCAGCGGCCACACGCGCGCCTTCAGCTGCGCGGCGATCCGCGCCTTGAATTCGACCGGTCGCGGGCGCAGCGTCGAGCCGGTGACGGTCAGCCGGCGGCGCAGGATCTCGTTCAGGTTGACCTCGGCCTTCGCGCCGCCGAGCAGCGCGATCAGCACGAGACGGCCGCCATCCGCCAGTGCGGACAGCTCGCGCGGTACGTACGAGCCCGCGACCATGTCGAGAATCACGTCGACGCCGCGATCGTGCGTCAACGACTTGACGACCTCGACGAAGTCTTCGGTTTTATAGTTGATCGCACGCTCGGCGCCGAGCGCCTCGCATGCGCGGCACTTGTCTTCGTTCCCGGCCGTCGCGAACACGCGAAAGCCGAGCGCATGCGCGATCTGGATTGCCGTCACGCCGATCCCGCTCGAGCCGCCCTGCACGAGGAGCGTTTCGTGCTCGCCGCCTTCGCCCGCGCCGAGCAGCGCACGGTCGAACACGTTGCTCCACACGGTGAAGAACGTCTCGGGCAGCGATGCGGCTTCGATGTCGGTGAGGCTGCCGGGCACCGGCAGGCATTGCGGCAGCGGCGCGACCGCATACTCGGCGTAGCCGCCGCCCGCGAGCAGCGCACAGACGCGATCGCCGAGCCTCAGGCCGAACGGGTTCAACGCGGCATCCGACAGGTCGCCGCCGACGATCTCGCCCGCGACCTCCAGGCCCGGCAGATCCGACGCACCCGGCGGCGGCGCATACGCGCCCTTGCGCTGGAATACGTCCGGCCGGTTGACGCCGGAAGCCGCCACCTTGATCAACACTTCTCCGCGCTTCGGTTCCGGGCGCGGACGCTCGGCGAGCTTCAACACGTCGGGGGCGCCGAATTCGGTGATTTCGATGGCTTTCATGGGAATTCGCTCCAGAATCGGAATCGGGAGACGCACCGTGCGTCGCACGGTCGCGCCGCCGACGCTGCTGCGTCGCACAACGATGCTACAGAAAAAACGGCCGGCACGCTTTCGCACTGCCGGCCGTTCTCACGCCTGCCCGCTTACTGCTGCGGCGGCGTATCCGACTGCGAAGCCGCCGCTGCTTCGTTCAGCAGCGCCTTCGCCGACAGACGGACGCGCCCCTTCTCGTCCGTCTGGATCACCTTGACCTTCACCTGCTGACCTTCCTTCAGGTAGTCGTTGATGTCCTTCACGCGTTCGTTGACGATTTCCGAGATGTGCAGCAGGCCGTCCTTGCCCGGCAGCAGGTTCACGATCGCGCCGAAATCGAGCAGCTTGAGCACCGTGCCTTCGTACACCTGGCCAACTTCGATCTCGGCCGTGATCTGCTCGATGCGCTTCTTCGCTTCGGCCATGCCTTCGCTGCTCGTGCTCGCGATCGTCACGACGCCGTCGTCCGAGATGTCGATGGTCGTGCCGGTTTCTTCCGTCAGCGCACGGATCACCGAACCGCCCTTGCCGATCACGTCGCGGATCTTTTCCGGGTTGATCTTGATCGTGATCATCCGCGGTGCAAATTCCGACAGCTGCGTGTTCGCGCCCGAGACCGCCGAGGTCATCTTGCCGAGGATGTGCATGCGGCCTTCCTTCGCCTGCGCGAGCGCGACCTGCATGATTTCCTTCGTGATGCCCTGGATCTTGATGTCCATCTGCAGCGCCGTCACGCCGTGCTCCGTGCCGGCCACCTTGAAGTCCATGTCGCCGAGGTGATCTTCGTCGCCGAGGATGTCGGTCAGCACCGCAAATTTGTTGCCTTCGAGAATCAGGCCCATTGCGATACCGGCGACGTGCGCCTTCATCGGCACGCCGGCGTCCATCAGCGCGAGGCAGCCGCCGCACACCGATGCCATCGACGACGAACCGTTCGACTCGGTGATTTCCGACACGACGCGGATCGAGTAGCCGAATTCGTCGGCGCTCGGCAGGCACTTGACCAGCGCCCGCTTGGCCAGCCGGCCATGGCCGATTTCGCGGCGCTTCGGCGAGCCCACGCGACCCGTTTCGCCGGTTGCGAACGGAGGCATGTTGTAGTGAAGCATGAAGCGCTCGCGGTATTCGCCTTCGAGCGCGTCGATGATCTGTTCGTCACCCTTCGTGCCAAGCGTCGCGACGACGAGCGCCTGCGTTTCGCCGCGCGTGAACAGCGCGGAACCGTGCGTGCGCGGCAGCACGCCGGTGCGGATCTCGATCGGGCGCACGGTGCGCGTGTCGCGACCGTCGATGCGCGGCTCGCCGTTCAGGATCTGCGAACGCACGATCTTCGCTTCGATGTCGAACAGGATGTTGCCGACGGTGGCCTTGTCGGCCGCAACCGTGCCGGCCGCCAGCGCTTCTTCCTCGAGCTTCGCCGAAGTCGCCGCGTAGACTTCCTTCAGCTTGGTCGAGCGCGCCTGCTTGTCGCGCAGCTGATAAGCCGCGAGCAGGTCGGCGTGCGCCAGTTCCGTCACGCGTGCGATCAGCGCCTCGTTCTTCGGCGCCGGTTGCCAGTCCCACTCCGGCTTGCCGCCTTCGCGCACGAGTTCGTGGATCGCGTCGATCGCGATCTGCATCTGCTCGTGGCCGAACACGACCGCGCCCAGCATCACGTCTTCCGGCAGTTGGTCGGCTTCCGATTCGACCATCAGCACGGCACGCTCCGTGCCTGCGACGACGAGGTCGAGGCGCGACGCCTTGAGCTGTTCACGCGTCGGGTTCAGCACGTACGCGTTGTCGATGTATGCGACGCGCGCGGCACCGACCGGGCCGTTGAACGGCAGGCCCGACACGGCGAGCGCGGCCGATGCACCGATTAGCGCGGGGATGTCCGCCGGGATTTCCGGGTTCACGGACAGCACGTGGATCACGACCTGGACTTCGTTGTAGAAGCCTTCCGGGAACAGCGGGCGCAGCGGACGGTCGATCAGGCGCGACGTCAGCGTCTCGTGTTCCGACGGGCGGCCTTCGCGACGGAAGAAGCCGCCGGGGATCTTGCCGGCCGAGTAGGTCTTTTCGAGGTAGTCGACGGTCAGCGGGAAGAAATCCTGACCCGGCTTCGCCGACTTCGCGCCGACGACGGTTGCCAGCACGACGGTGTCTTCCACGTCGACGATCACGGCACCGCTCGCCTGACGGGCGACTTCACCGGTTTCGAGGCGCACCTTGTGCTGGCCCCACTGGAATTCCTTCACGACCTTGTTGAACATGGACATGGTTGCTCCTTTGAATTCATTCATTTCATTCGCCGCCCGGGCCATCCCGCGCGGCGGCGTCCCGACCGAATCACCCGGAGCAAGGTGTGTTTTTTATGCCATTCCAGCGCGGCGCTCGACGAGCGGCAGCGCGCTGGAATGACACAAATCCCGACCCCGGTATCAGCCGTTCCGGCAGCCCGGCACCCACGTGCCGGACGACCTGCGGTGCGCGTGACGCTACGCACCGCGCAAAAACAAAATGCCTGCATCAGCGGACTGACACAGGCATCTTGCTGGCGGCAATCGCCTCGATTACTTACGCAGACCCAGCTTCTCGATCAGCGCGCGGTAACGGTCGGCATCCTTGCCCTTGAGGTAGTCGAGCAGCTTGCGACGGCGGCTCACCATGCGCAGCAGGCCGCGGCGGCTGTGGTGGTCCTTCGCGTGGGTCTTGAAGTGACCCGTCAGTTCGACGATACGTGCGGTCAGCAGTGCGACCTGGACTTCGGGCGAACCCGTGTCGTTGGTACCGCGGGCGAACTGAGCAACGACTTCCGACTTCTTGATATCTGCAACAGACATGTGATTTCCTTGATTTCCTACTGGCTAACTGAACACGCGGACACGGAAGAATGGCCGTGCCGTGACTTACAACCGGCGGGCATTGTAGCACAACTGCACGCCGTTCCTACCGGCCGCTGTCACGGGCGCGTCATCGAGCACGTCGACGGCATCTGCGTGCGTTGCGCGGGCACCGCCAGCACCGTGCGAAAGCCATAGCCCGAACCTTCGTTGTCGAACCGCACGCCCGGCGTGCCGGCCTTGTCCATTTCCATCACATAAAGGGGCTGGATCAACTGATGGTCCTGCGCGCGCATCGTCGACGCATGAAAGCCGTCGTCGAACGCCAGCCCTTCCAGCGCACGTGCAACCGCGACAGGGTCGGCCGACCCGGCCCGGTTCATCGCGGTGGCAAGCATTTCGATCATCAGGCTCATCCGCCGCACCGGATAGTCGTCCTGCGCAGCCGGGAAACGGGTCCGGAACGCCCGATAGAACGCGTCCGACTGTGCACCGCCCGCGTTCGGATGCCAGTCCGCGACCGCCACTACCCGCCCGACGCCGGCGTCGCCCAGGGCGGCCGGCGCGCCGAGGCTGTTGCCGTAAAACGTGTAGAACTTCGCGTTCAACCCCTGCTCGCGCGCGGCCTTCACAAGCAGCGTGAGATCGTTGCCCCAGTTGCCGGTCACGACCGCGTCCGCGCCGCTCGCCCGGATTTTCGCGACGTACGGCGAGAAATCCTTGATGCGGCCGATCGGATGGAATTCGTCGCCGGCGATCGTCACGTCGGGACGCCGCTCGGCGAGCGCCTGCCGCGCCAGCGCGCTGACGTCGTGACCGAAGCTGTAGTCCTGGTTCAGCAGATAGACCTTGCGCAACGCACGATCGCGCGCCATCACGTCCGCGAGCGCGGCCATCCGCATCCCGGCGTGCGCGTCGAAGCGGAAATGCCAGAAGCTGCAGCGCGCGCCGGTCAGCGCCGGATCGTCGGCCGAATAGTTGACGAACAGCATCCGGCTGTCCGGGTTGCGCGCGTTCAGCTTGTCGAGCGCCGCGACGAGCGCGGCAGCCACCGCCGAGCTGTTGCCCTGCGCGACGAAGCCGATGTGCCGGTCCGCCGCTGCGCGCAGCTGCACGAGCGCCTCTTCCGGGCTGCCCTTGCTGTCGAGCACGACCAGCTCGAGCGGATGCACGCCGTCGCGCAGCTTCACGCCGCCCGCCGCATTGATCTTCTCGATGCCGAAGCGCAGGTTGCGCTCGACCGCGGCGCCCGCGTTCGCGAACGGGCCCGACATCCCTTCGATCAGCGCGATCCGCACCGGCTCGCCGGCCGCGAACGCGGACGACGCCATCATCCATCCGGCACTCAATGCGAGCGCGCATCGTTTCCACAACTGCATCGGCCACCTGTCTTCAATCTGTCCGGGAAGCGCGGATCATAGGCCGTCGTCGCCGGCGCCCGCAAGCATCGCGCTGCACGACACGCCGCGCGTGATCCGCACCGATTTTTGCGGCAGGATGCACGGCTACGCGCCGTCCGTGATACAACTGAGCGGTCAGCGAATTCTAGTTCTGGAGAATCCCATGCGCATTCGCATTTCCGTGCGCCTGCCGGTGCTGGCCGCCTGCGCGGCGGCGCTGCTTGCCGGCTGCGCACAACCGTGGCAGCAATACCAGGCCGGTCAGGACGAGTCGGCGATCGTCGCGCGCATGGGGCCGCCGCGCGAGATCTACGATCTGCCCGGAGGCGGCAAGCGCCTGATGTGGCCGACCCAGCCGATGGGCGAGATCACGATCGCGGCCGACGTCGACGCGAGCCACCGGATCGTCAACGTGCGCCAGGTGCTGCAGCCGAGCGAGTTCTATCGCGCGGAGATTGGCAAGTGGACCAAGACGGACGTGCTCGTGAACTTCGGCCGCCCGGTCGAGACGTCCTACTTCCCGTTGATGAAGCGCGAGGTGTGGACCTACCGGTACCTCGAAGACAACGTCTGGTACATGATGTACAGCTTCTACTTCGATCCGCAGGGCATCCTGCGCACTACCCAGAAAACGCCGGATCCGCTGCACGACCCCGATCGTCGCAATCTGTTCTGATCGCGGGATTGCGCATTTACGCGCAATTTTCACAATGGCCATTTACGAATTGTTGCGTAAATGGCCATTTCTTATTTCCCGTCATTTTCGATTAAGCGGCAATGCGGCGCGGTAATGCTTTCCGGCCGATGCCGCCCGCGCAACAGTCACTTCGCCCGATTCCCCGGCCCGCGCGGGCTGGCCCGAAACAGGCACTCGCCATACATGTCATGCGTTCGATTGGTGCATGCGATGCACCGCGCCCGATCGACTTGAAACAATTTGTATCAGTAACCCCGAATGCTAGGGCATACCCCTAATATCAGTCGAAATTGAACCTTTCAATTTAGAAAGCATCCTATTGCTCCCCTTCGTCCGGTTTTCATTTATTTGTTTCAACCAGAAAGGAGTCCTCATGAACCGTCCCAAGAGCATGCTGGTTGCCAATATCGCGTGGGCCCGGGAGACGCGCGAACATACGCCCGGCTTCTTCGACGCGCTCGCGCGCGGCCAGAATCCGCGCGTGCTGTGGATCGGCTGCTCGGACAGCCGCGTGCCGGCTGAAACCATCACGCACAGCGTGCCCGGCGAGTTGTTCGTCCATCGCAATATCGCGAACCTGTTCCATCCCGACGACGACAATTCCGCAAGCGTGCTCGAGTACGCCGTGCGCGTACTCGAGGTCGACCATGTGATCGTGTGCGGTCACTACGGCTGTGGGGGCGTACGCGCGTCGTTGCTGCCGCCGCCGGCCGACCTGCCGCACGTTGCGCGGCGCATCGCGCCGCTCTGCGGGCTTGCGCGCCGCCATCGCGACGCGCTCGACGGCCTCGACGACATCGCTGCCGCCGACCGGCTGGCCGAACTCAACGTGCTCGAGCAGGTGCGGCTGCTGCGCGCATCGCCGATCGTGCAGGGCCGCCAGCGGCCGCCGCTCGTCCACGGCTGGATCTTCTCGCTTGCCGACGGCCGTCTGAAGGAGCTGGACTCCGGCTACACCGCGCCGCCTGTCGAAACCGAGCCGGAACAGCTTGCCGCGGCCGCCGCGCTCGACTGATCCACACCGCCCCCAACGCCCGTGAAATCGCCCCAACCATGAAACTGAACGAGCATCTGTCCACCCTGCCGCGCGACATCGTCGCCGGCATCGTCGTTTTCCTCGTCGCGCTTCCGCTATGTCTCGGCATCGCGAATGCGTCCGGCGTCGAACCGTTTGCCGGGCTCGTGTCGGGCATCGTCGGCGGCATCGTCGTCGCGCTGCTGAGCGGCTCGTCGCTGTCGGTCAGCGGCCCGGCCGCCGGCCTCGTCGTGATCGTCGTCGAAGGAATCGCGCAACTCGGCAGCTTTTCCGCGTTCCTGCTCGCGGTGCTGCTGTCCGGCGTGCTGCAATTCGGCTTCGGCATGCTGCGCGCCGGCCGATTCGCCGCGTATGTGCCGTCGCCGGTCATCAAAGGCATGCTAGCCGCGATCGGCCTGCTGCTGATCGTGAAGCAGATTCCGTTCGCGTTCGGTATCGGCGGCCCGGCCGCGCAATCGTTTGCTTCGTGGCCGCACCTGCCGGCCGCATGGGCCGCCACGGCGATCGCGCTGGCATCGCTGGCGCTGCTGATCGCATGGGACACGCCGGCATTCAAGCGCTTCGCGTGGGTGCGCGCAGTCCCCGCGCCGCTCGCGGTCGTCGTGCTCGGCATCGGCGCGACCCTCGTGCTCGGCGCGATCGCACCGGCGGCCGCGCCGGGCGCCGCGCATCGTGTCACGCTTCCCGAATTCGACTCGTTCGCGGCGCTCGCTGCATCGCTCAAGCACGCGGAGCTCGGCCCGAACTTCGCGCAACTGGCCAATCCGGACGTTTGGCGCGTCGCGATCACGCTTGCGGTGGTCGCGAGCCTCGAGACGCTGCTGTGCCTCGAAGCGGTCGAACAGATCGATCCGAAGCGGCGGCCGACGCAACCCGATCGGGAGCTGAAGGCACAGGGCGTCGGCAATCTTGTCGCCGGCGCCGTCGGCGGCCTGCCGATCACGTCGGTGATCGTTCGCAGTTCAGCCAATGTGAACGCCGGCGCGCAAAGCCGGATGTCGGCAATCGTCCACGGCATCCTTCTGCTTGCGAGCGTGTTCGCGCTCACCGGGCTGATCAATCTGATCCCGCTCGCGAGCCTTGCCGCGATCCTGATCCATACCGGCCTGAAGCTCGCGAAGCCGGCGCTGTTCCGCTCGGTAATGAAGCAAGGCCCGGCCGCGTTCGCGCCGTTCGCGGCCACGATCGCGGGCGTGCTCACGGTCGACCTGCTGTTCGGCATCGCAATGGGTCTCGCATGCAGCGTGCTCGCGGTCGCCGTTGCCAACCTGAAGAGCCCGGTCACGCTCGCGCAGCACGACGACCACTTCCTGCTGTCGTTCCGCAAGGACGTGTCGTTCCTCGGCAAGGTGCAGGTCAAGCATCATCTGCGCCACATTCCGGACCGCGCGGCCGTGATCATCGACGCGACGCGCGCCGACTACATCGATCACGACGTGCTCGAGCTGCTCGACGCGTTCATCGCCGATGCGCCGCGGCGCGGGATCGTGGTCGAGTTCCGCCGGCGCAACCCGGCGGCGAGCCCGGCCGCGCGCCGCTGGTCGTTCCGCACGCCGGCCGCCGAATGATCGATGCATGAAAAACGCCCCGGGCGGCGCAAGGCCGCACGGGGCGTTTCAGGTGTTGCACGCGCTCGACGCGCGGCGCTTATGCGCGCTGCGGGTTGAGCTTGTCGTCCTTCGAGTGCAGCTTGTTCAGCGCGGCGATATACGCCTTCGCGGACGCCGCGACGATGTCCGGATCGGTGCCGACGCCGTTGACGATCCGGCCGCTCTTCGACAGCCGCACCGTCACCTCGCCCTGCGCCTGCGTACCGGTCGTGATCGCGTTCACCGAATACAGCAGCAGTTCGGAACCACTCCCGACTTCGCTCTCGATCGCATTCAGCGTCGCATCGACCGGGCCGTTGCCCCGCGCCTCGCCCGTCACCTCCTTGCCATCGACCGCGAACACGACCTTCGCCTGCGGTTGCTCGCCGGTTTCGGAGCGCTGCGACAGCGACACGAACTTGAAGTGCTCCTGCTCCTGCGCGAGCGCGGATTCTTCGGAGACGATCGCGATGATGTCTTCATCGAAAATCTCGGCCTTGCGGTCGGCCAGGTCCTTGAAGCGCATGAACGCGGCGTTCAGTTCGGCTTCGCTGTCGAGCGACACGCCGAGCTCCTGCAGGCGCTGCTTGAATGCGTTGCGACCCGACAGCTTGCCGAGCACGATCTTGTTCGCGGCCCAGCCCACGTCTTCCGCGCGCATGATCTCGTAAGTGTCGCGGGCCTTCAGCACGCCGTCCTGGTGGATACCCGACGCGTGCGCGAACGCGTTCGCGCCGACCACGGCCTTGTTCGGCTGCACGACGAAACCGGTGATCTGCGACACCAGCTTCGACGTCGGCACGATCTGCGTCGTGTCGATGCCGACGTCGAGGCCGAAGTAGTCCTTGCGCGTCTTCACCGCCATCACGATCTCCTCGAGCGACGTGTTGCCCGCGCGCTCGCCGAGCCCGTTGATCGTGCACTCGACCTGCCGCGCGCCGCCGATCTTCACGCCGGCGAGCGAGTTCGCGACGGCCATCCCGAGGTCGTTGTGGCAGTGCACGGAGAAGATCGCCTTGTCCGAGTTCGGAATGCGTTCGCGCAGCGTCTTCACGAGATGGCCGTACAGCTCCGGCACGCCATAGCCGACCGTGTCGGCAATGTTGATCGTCGTCGCGCCTTCGTCGATCACGGCTTCCAGCACGCGGCACAGGAAGTCGAGGTCCGAACGGCTGCCGTCTTCCGGCGAGAATTCGACGTTGTCGGTGAACTTGCGCGCAAAGCGCACCGCGAGCCGTGCCTGCTCGAACACCTGGTCGGGCGTCATTCGCAGCTTCTTCTCCATGTGCAGCGGCGACGTCGCGATAAACGTGTGGATCCGCGAGCTGTTGGCTGGCTTCAGCGCGTCGGCCGCACGCTGGATGTCCTTGTCGTTCGCGCGCGCCAGCGAGCAGACCGTGCTGTCCTTCACGAGACCGGCGATCGTGTGGATCGCGTCGAAGTCGCCGTTCGAGCTGGCCGCGAAGCCGGCCTCGATTACGTCGACCTTCATCCGCTCGAGATGCTTCGCGATGCGGATTTTCTCTTCCTTCGTCATCGACGCGCCGGGCGATTGTTCACCGTCACGCAACGTCGTATCGAAAATGATCAGCTTGTCTGTCATGGGGGGCTCCAGGGCTCTTTATACGGGAATCAAACGTAATGAGATCGCGCCACCGCTGGCGACGCTCAACAACAGACGAGGCTTGACGGAGGGCGAGAACGATCAGCGCGGCAGGCGCGCCGAAGCTAGCGCGCGTAGCGGCGCACCGGCTAGAAGGAGGGAGAGGCGGGGAAATGCAGTCATGCCAAAGACTATAGCGACATTCCGCCGGGGGCGCAATCGGACGACGCCCGGGGGGACGGGCCGCGGATGCGAAAAGGGGGCAAATGAAAACGGCGGCCCGAAGCCGCCGTTTCCGCGCAGGTTGCGCGTCAATGATCGCGCTGCGACGAGCGCGCGGGATTCGCCCGCCCCCGCATGGCCTGGTAGGCCCAGAACACGTAGCCGGACAGCCCGTACAGAACGAACAGGCAGAACAGCATCAGCGGCGGATCGGACGACACGAGCACGAACGCGACGACGACCAGCAGGATTGCCGCGAACGGCACACGGTGCCGCACGTCGAGCGCCTTGCCGCTATAGAACGGCGCATTGGACACCATCGTCACGCCCGCGTAGATCGTCAGCGCAAACGCGACCCACGGCAGCCAGCCGAGCTTCATCGGCACGCGGTTGTCGGTCGCGAGCCATACGAAGCCGGCGATCAACGCGGCAGCGGCCGGACTCGGCAGCCCCTGGAAGAAGCGCTTGTCGACCACGCCAATGTTCGTGTTGAAGCGCGCGAGCCGGAGCGCGGCGCCCGAGCAGTAGACGAACGCCGCGAGCCAGCCCCAGCGGCCGAGATCCTTCAGCACCCATTCGTACATGACGAGCGCGGGCGCGACGCCGAACGACACCATGTCCGACAGGCTGTCGAACTGTTCGCCGAACGCGCTTTGCGTGTGGGTCATCCGCGCGACGCGCCCGTCCATTCCGTCGAGCACCATCGCGACGAAAATCGCGATCGCGGCGATCTCGAAGCGCACGTTCATCGCCTGCACGACCGCGAAGAAGCCGCAGAACAGCGCGGCGGTCGTGAACGCGTTCGGCAGCAGGTAGATGCCGCGCGTCTTCAGGAACCGCTGGCGCGCGGCACGGCGGCTTTCGCTCGGCACCGGATCGGCTGCCAGCACCTTGTTGCGGCGGAATGGGCGCGGCGTCTGGCTGGTGCCGTTGCGCGGCCGGCGCGGTTTGAATGCGGCCATCGTGCGTCCCCGCCGCTTACTGTTCGAGCTCGGCGAGGATCGTCGACGACGCGTAGACCTTCTCGCCGATCGACACCTTCGCGCGGCTGCCGAGCGGCAGATACACGTCGACGCGCGAACCGAAGCGGATGAAACCGTAACGCTGGCCGCGCGACAGCGGCTCGCCGGCGCGCACGTAGCAGAGGATCCGGCGTGCGATCAGGCCGGCGATCTGCACGGACGTAACGGTCTTGCCGCTTGCGGTCTGGATCACGACCGCGTTGCGCTCGTTCTCGGTCGACGCCTTGTCGATCGCCGCGTTCAGGAACGCGCCCGGGAAGTATTCGACCTTGGAGATCGCGCCGTCGACCGGCGAACGCTGCGAGTGCACGTTGAAGACGTTCATGAACACGCTGATCTTCAGCGCTTCGCGGTTCGCGTACGGATCCTGCGCGGTCTCGACCGCGACGATGCGGCCGTCCGCCGGGCACAGCACCGCGTTCGGCTGCGCCGGGATCGGGCGCTGCGGATCGCGGAAGAACTGGACGACGAAGACGAGCAGCAGCCAGAACGGCCACGCAAAGCCGAAGCCCCCGACGGCGTGGATCAACAACGCGATGACGGCTGCAATCGCGATGAACGGCCAGCCTTCGCGCGCGATGATCGGATGAGGATAGTTCATGGGTTCGTTCGGTGTTCGGTGAATTGCAAAGCCCGTAGGATAGCAAAAGCCGCCCGGGGCACTGCTGCCTTCGGACGGCTTTTTGATACCGACCCTCCACTCGAAGGGCCGGAACAGCACGTTTTGCTTCTGTCGGTGCTTAGTTCTTCGTCTGGTCGACGAGCTTGTTCTTCGCGATCCACGGCATCATCGCGCGCAGCTTTGCACCGACCTGCTCGATCTGGTGCTCGGCCGTCAGGCGACGGCGCGACTGCAGCGTCGGCGCGCCTGCCTTGTTCTCGAGAATGAAGCTCTTCGCGTACTCGCCCGTCTGGATGTCGGTCAGGCACTGCTTCATCGCCTTCTTCGTCTCTTCCGTGACGATGCGCGGGCCCGTCACGTACTCGCCGTACTCGGCGTTGTTCGAGATCGAGTAGTTCATGTTCGCGATGCCGCCTTCGTAGATCAGGTCGACGATCAGCTTCAGCTCGTGCAGGCACTCGAAGTACGCCATTTCCGGCGCGTAGCCGGCCTCGACCAGCGTTTCGAAGCCAGCCTTGATCAGCTCGACGGTGCCGCCGCACAGCACGGCCTGCTCGCCGAACAGGTCGGTTTCGGTCTCTTCGCGGAAGTTCGTCTCGATGATGCCGGCACGGCCGCCGCCGTTCGCTGCTGCGTACGACAGCGCGATGTCGCGTGCCGCGCCCGACTTGTTCTGCGCAACCGCGATCAGGTGCGGCACGCCGCCGCCTTGCGAGTACGTGCCGCGCACGGTGTGGCCCGGCGCCTTCGGCGCGATCATGATCACGTCGAGGTCGGCGCGCGGGATCACCGCACCGTAGTGGACGTTGAAGCCGTGTGCGAACGCGAGCGCCGCGCCCTGCTTGATGTTCGCGTGCACTTCCTTCGCGTAGACGTCGGCGATCTGCTCGTCCGGCAGCAGCATCATGACGACGTCTGCGTTCTTCACCGCTTCCGCGACTTCCTTGACCGACAGGCCTGCGTTCTCGGCCTTGCTCCACGACGCGCCGCCCTTGCGAAGGCCGACCGTCACGTTCACGCCGCTGTCCTTCAGGTTCAGTGCGTGTGCATGGCCTTGCGAGCCATAACCGATGATCGTGACTTGCTTGCCCTTGATGAGGGAGAGGTCGGCGTCTTTGTCGTAGAAAACGTTCATGATGGTTCCTTCGCTAATTCAAAAATTCAACAATTCGTTCGGATGGGGTACTGCGGGCCGGGACATGACGGCGCACCCGGCGTGCCTTGTTGCAATATCGGCATCACACCTTCAGGATGCGCTCGCCGCGTCCGATGCCGGAGCTGCCGGTCCGCACGGTCTCGAGGATCGCGGTGGCGTCCAGCCCCTGGATGAATGCGTCGAGCTTGTCGCTCGCGCCCGTCAATTCGATCGTGTAGGTCTTTTCGGTCACGTCGATGATGCGGCCGCGGAAAATGTCCGACATCCGCTTCATTTCTTCGCGCTCCTTGCCCACTGCACGTACCTTGATCAGCATCAGCTCGCGTTCGATGTGTGCACCGTCGGTCAGGTCCACCACTTTCACCACCTCGATCAGGCGGTTCAGATGCTTCGTGATCTGTTCGATCACGTCGTCCGAGCCAATGGAAACGATGGTCAGCCGCGACAGCGATTGGTCTTCGGTCGGCGCCACCGTCAAGGTTTCGATGTTGTAGCCGCGTGCGGAAAACAGACCGACCACGCGCGACAGCGCGCCCGGTTCGTTCTCCAGCAGGACGGAAATGATGTGTCTCATGTTCGCTTCTTCCAGAATGTGTCCGTGTCGATTCACTCGCGCCGCGCGCCGCCCGATGCCACACCGCCCTTCGTGAAGGCGGCCGCTCGGGCCCGGGCGCGCGTCGCGCCGTTACAGATCTTCCGATCCGAGCAGCATCTCGGTGATGCCCTTGCCGGCCTGTACCATCGGCCAGACGTTTTCGGTCGGATCGGTCTGGAAGTCGAGAAACACGGTGCGGTCCTTCAGGCGCAGCGCTTCCTTGAGCGCCGGCTCCACATCCGAAGTCTTTTCGATCCGCATGCCGACATGGCCGTAAGCTTCGGCGAGCTTCACGAAGTCCGGCAGCGCATCCATGTACGAATGCGAATAGCGCTTGCTGTATTCGATCTGCTGCCACTGGCGAACCATGCCGAGATAGCGGTTGTTCAGCGAAATGATCTTCACGGGCGTGTCGTACTGCAGGCAGGTCGACAGCTCCTGGATGCACATCTGGATCGAGCCTTCGCCCGTGATGCACAGCACGTCGTCGTCCGGGTGCGCCATCTTGACGCCCATCGCTGCCGGCAGGCCGAAGCCCATCGTGCCGAGGCCGCCGGAGTTGATCCAGCGACGCGGCTTGTTGAAACGGTAGAACTGCGCGGCCCACATCTGGTGCTGGCCGACGTCCGAGCACACGAACGCGTTGCCGTCCGTCAGCTCCCAGGCTTTCTCGACCACGTATTGCGGCTTGATGATCTCGCTTTCGCGGTCGAACTTCAGGCAGTCCTTCGCGCGCCAGCTTTCGATGTCCTTCCACCATTGCGCGAGTGCCTCGGTGTCGGGGCCATGCTCGGCCGTCTGCAGCTGCTCGATCAGCTCCTTCAGCACTTCCTTCACGTCGCCGACGATCGGGATGTCGACCTTTACGCGCTTCGAAATCGACGACGGGTCGATGTCGATGTGGATGATCTTGCGCGGCCGCGACGCAAAGTGCGCCGGATCGCCGATCACGCGGTCGTCGAAGCGGGCGCCGATGGCGATCAGCACGTCGCAGTGCTGCATCGCCATGTTCGCTTCGTAGGTGCCGTGCATGCCAAGCATGCCGAGGAATTTCTTGTCCGACGCGCGATAGCCGCCGAGGCCCATCAGCGTGTTCGTGACCGGGTAGCCGAGCAGATCCGCGAACTGGTTCAGCTCGCGCGACGCGTCGGCAAGGATGATGCCGCCGCCCGTGTAGATGTACGGACGCTTCGCCGACAGCAGCAGCGACACGGCCTTGCGGATCTGGCCCGAATGGCCTTTCGTGACCGGGTTATACGAACGCAGCGATACGCTCTTGACCGGCTCGTACTGGCACGGCGTCTTGGAGATGTCCTTCGGGATGTCGATCAGGACCGGGCCGGGACGGCCGGTGCGGGCGATGTAAAACGCCTTCTTGACGGTTTCCGCAAGGTCGCGCACGTCCTTCACGAGGAAGTTGTGCTTCACGCACGGACGCGTGATGCCGACCGTGTCGCACTCCTGGAACGCGTCCTGGCCGATCGCGGCAGTCGGCACCTGGCCGCTGATCACGACCATCGGGATCGAATCCATGTACGCCGTCGCGATGCCGGTCACCGCGTTGGTGACGCCGGGGCCGGACGTCACGAGACAGACGCCGACGTTACCGGTGGAACGCGCATACGCGTCGGCTGCGTGCACGGCCGCCTGCTCGTGGCGCACCAGCACGTGCTGAATCTTGTCCTGCTTGTAAAGCTCGTCGTAGATGTAGAGTACCGAGCCGCCGGGGTAACCCCAGATGAATTCGACGTTCTCGTCGGCCAGTGCCTTCATGAGCACGGTGGCGCCGATGGAGTCGCTATCGGGAGGGGAAAGGGGTTCCGACGTGGAGAATTCCGCGCTGGGCATGTTCATTTTGACCTTTCGAATTTTCGGCAAAAAATTGATCGGGTGCTCTCTGCCGGGCTTGTGGCTCGGGTTCAAGCGGCGCGTCCAGTTGAAGGGCGGGCTTCTTGGGCCAGCCTCAAATGAGACTATCACTTCATGTTGCGAATCGCTGACAATAGCGGCTCGAGATTGGGCCGTCAAGCAAAATATCCCGCAGCGCATCATGGCCGGCGCGCGGCGGCCCGCGCACGCGGCTCGTGAGCAACGTGGCGCGCCGCAACCGATGCCAACTCACGCGAAAATTTGTTAGCATCCGCGGGTTTTACGAAATTTTTCGACCTTTCACACGCCGCAGTCCGCAGCGCATACCTTTACGGAATGGCATCAGACAAGGAACTCGCCGACTTTCTGGCGGGCGTCGAAAGGCGCGCGTTCAAGCAGGCCGCGTACGCCGTGCGGGACGACGATGCGTCGCTCGACATCGTGCAGGACGCGATGATCAAGCTGGCGGAGAAATACGGCGACCGGCCGGCGGCCGAGCTGCCGCTGCTGTTTCAGCGGATCCTGCAGAATGCGATCCACGACTGGTTCCGCCGGCAGAAGGTCCGCAACACCTGGGTCACCCTCTTCTCGTCGCTGAACAATACGGACGACGAAGACTTCGATCCACTGGAAACGCTCGAATCGGCGGGCGACAATGCAGGAGTCGAGAGCACCGAGCACCGCCTCGAGCGGGAACAGGTTCTGGCCCTGATCGACGAGGAAATCCAGAAACTTCCGACGCGTCAACGGGAAGCGTTCCTGATGCGTTATTGGGAAGATATGGATGTCGCCGAGACGGCCGCCGCCATGGGGTGCTCCGAAGGCAGCGTCAAAACGCACTGCTCGCGAGCCACCCACGCGCTGGCGCAAGCGCTCAAGGCCAAAGGAATCACGCTATGAGCTCCGCTCCCGTAAATCGAGAACACGAATTCGCGCTGAAGGTGCGCCGCGCGCTGGACGAACGTGCCGCGGCGCTGCCTGCCGCGACCACCGACCGCCTGGCCGCCGCGCGCCGGGCCGCGCTCGCGCGCAAGAAGCCGGAAGCCGCGAGCGCGCCGGTATTCGTACCGGCCTTCGCGGGCGGGGCCGGCACGTACGGCGCGCCGGCGCCCGCAAACCGCCCGCGGGCATCGTTCGCGCGCCGCCTGCTGCGCGCGTGGCCGCTCGCGCTGCTGCTCGCGGGGCTCGTCGGCATCGCGTACTGGGAAGACATGCAGCGCACCGCCGAGCTCGCGGACATCGACGCCGCGATGCTGAGCGACGACCTGCCGCTCAACGCGTATCTCGACCACGGGTTCAACGCGTATCTTTCGCACGCACGCTAACAGACAATAACGAGGGGATCGCACGGGTGAGTCAGAAACGCGGCCTGGCCGTATTTTTCGGATGCGTGATCGCGATCGCCGTTTCGTACGTCGCCACCTATTCCCGATTCAACCCGCCTCCCGCGGCTTCCACCGCGGCCAGCAGCGCACCCGCGCCGACCTCGGCCGCGGCCGGCCTGAGCACCGAACTTCCCCCGCTGCCCCTGCCGCTGCCGGCCGCCAACGGCCCGCTGTCATGGGCGCGCCTGACGCCCGCGCAGCGTGCGGCGCTCGCGCCGTTCGCCGACCAATGGGACGGCTTCAGCGACGCGCGCAAGCGCAAATGGCTGAAGATCGCGTCGCGTTTCGCGAAGTTGACGCCCGACGCGCAGAAACATCTGCAGGATCGGATGTCCGAATGGGTGCGGATGACGCCCGAGCAACGCCGCGTCGCGCGCGAGAACTACCAGAGCGCGAAGGAACTGTCCGCGCAGGCGCGCGAGCGCGCGTGGAAGGCCTATCAGCAATTGCCCGAAGAACAGAAGCAACGGCTGGCCGCGACCGAGCGCCGCCGCCGGCCAAGCGTCGTCAGCGCGCCACCGGCCGTCGCCGACCGCGATGTGCGCCGGCTCGTCAATGCGCACGACCATCCGGCGAGCAATGCGGCGGTCGCACCGGCGCCCGCATCGGCCGGCGCCGGTGCGCCGCCCGCTGCGTCGGCGACGTCCGGCACCGGGCCCGCGACCGCGCCGGCCACCGTCACGCCGGTGTCGCCGGCGGACGCGCCTTCGCTGTTCAAGGGTTCCTGAGCAGCCGTGACGAACGTGCCTGCGCCATCCGCCCCGCCCGCCGGCGCCACGCCGTCCGTGCGCCGGCGCCTCGCGGCAATGCTGTACGAAGCCGTGCTGCTGTTCGGCGTGGTGTTCTTCGCCGGGCTCGCATTCGGCCTCGTGACCCAGCAGCGCAACGGCCTCGTCCATCACAACCTGCTCGCCGCATGGATCGCGCTCGTCGTCGGCGCGTATTTCGTGTGGTTCTGGACCCACGGCGGCCAGACGCTGCCAATGAAGACCTGGCGGCTGCGGCTCGAATCGTCGAGCGGGCGGCCGCTGAACGCGGCTCAAGCACTCGTCCGGTATGCGCTCGGCTGGCTGTGGTTCCTGCCGCCGCTCGCGCTGCATCCGCTCCTCGGGCTGCCGGTGCCCGTCACGCTCGCGATTGCCGCCGCATGGATCGCCGCGTGGGCGGGCGCCGCGTGCCTGCATGCCGACCGCCAGTTCCCGCACGACCGCCTCGCCCGCACCCGCATCGTCGCACTTCCGCGCTGACGCGCCGCGCGATCCGCGACGGCACCCGCGCCGCCCTCGGCTCCACGACGCATTGATCTGACGAAATTCGTCGCGGATACCCGCCGACCGCCCCGGTCGGCTTGCGGGATGCCGGTCCAACGGTCGGTTCGGCAGATAACTCAACGCTGCCGCATTCACTGCTAAACACGCCGGGACGACAGTAATAAGAACGTCTCGTGACTGTCACGGCATGGTCACGCCCGCATGGCGCAATGCGTGCATGTCAACCGGCGCGAGTCATGCATGGGCCAGAAAACGTCCGCGACCTCCCTGTTCCGTCAACCGCTCGGCGCCCGAGCCGTCAACGCGTTCCTGTCCGGCTCTGCCGCAACCGATGCGCTGTCGCCGCACGAGCCGACGCCGACGCACGCGACACATGACGAGCCCGAATCGTCGGCCCACCGGTACCGCACGATCTGGCTGTCCGACATCCACCTCGGCTCGAGCGGCTGCCAGGCGACGTATCTGCTCGACTTCCTGCGCCACAACGATTCGGAATACCTGTACCTCGTCGGCGACATCATCGACGGCTGGCAGCTGAAGAAAGGCTGGTACTGGCCGCAGGCGCACAACGACGTCGTGCAGAAGATCCTGCGCAAGGCGCGCAAGGGTACGCAGGTCGTCTACATCCCGGGCAACCACGACGAAGGCGCGCGGCAGTTCTGCGACCTCGCGTTCGGCGACATCCAGGTGCGCGGCGAGGCGTTTCACACGACGCTCGCGGGCAAACGTTTGTGGATCGTGCACGGCGACCTGTTCGACGGCGTGATCCAGCACGCGAAATGGCTCGCCTATCTCGGCGACACGCTGTACACGCTGATCCTTGTGCTGAACCGCTGGTTCAACCGGATCCGCAGCCGGCTCGGCTTCCAGTACTGGTCGCTGTCGCAGTACCTGAAGCACCAGGTCAAGAACGCGGTCAACTTCATCTCGCAGTTCGAGACCGTGATGACGGACGAAGCGCGCCGCCGCGGCTGCGACGGTGTCGTGTGCGGCCACATCCACAAGGCCGAGATTCGCGACATCGACGGCGTGCTGTACTGCAACGACGGCGACTGGGTCGAAAGCCTGTCCGCGCTCGTCGAAACGATGGAAGGCGAACTGAAGATCGTCTACTGGACGGTGATGCGCACCGCACCGTCGGAGACCACGTCGCGCAAGGCCAAGGCCACTGCCTGACACAACCCTACTTACAGGACATGCCGCGATGAAGATCATGATCGTCACCGACGCGTGGGAACCGCAGGTCAACGGCGTCGTGCGCACGCTGAAGAGCACGTCGCGCGAACTCACGGCGCTCGGCCACCGCGTCGAACTGCTGACGCCGCTGGAATTCCGCACGGTGCCCTGCCCGACCTACCCCGAGATTCGCCTGTCGATCCTGCCGTACCGGAAACTGCGTGCACGGATCGATGCGTTCGCCCCCGACGCGCTGCACATCGCAACCGAAGGCCCGCTCGGTCTCGCCGCCCGCCGCTATGCGCGCGCGCGCAAGCTGCCGTTCACGACTGCCTATCACACGCGCTTTCCGGAATACGTGCAGGCGCGCTTCGGGATCCCGCTGGCGGCGACCTACAAGTTCCTGCACTGGTTCCATGCACCGTCGCTCGCGGTGATGGCGCCGACGCCGGTCGTCAAGCAGGACCTCGAGAAGTTCGGCTTCACGAACGTCGTGCTGTGGACGCGCGGCGTCGATCTCGACATCTTCCGGCCGATGGACTCGAAGGTGCTGAATACCGCGCGGCCGATCTTCCTGTACGTGGGCCGCGTCGCGATCGAAAAGAACGTCGAGGCGTTCCTGCGTCTGGACCTGCCGGGCTCGAAGTGGGTCGCGGGCGAAGGCCCGGCGCTCGCCGAGCTGAAGTCGCGCTATCCGGAAGCGAACTATCTGGGCGTGCTGTCCCAAGCCGAGCTCGCGAAGGTGTATGCTGCGGCCGACGTGTTCGTGTTCCCGAGTCGCACCGACACGTTCGGCCTCGTGCTGCTGGAGGCGCTCGCATGCGGCACGCCGGTTGCGGCCTACCCGGTCACGGGTCCGATCGACGTGCTGAGCGGGGGCAATGCCGGCGCGATGCACGAAGACCTGCAGGAAGCCTGCCTCGAGGCGCTGAAGATCGAACGCGAGACCGCGCGCGCCTGGGCAGAACGCTTCTCGTGGCGCGCGGCGTCCGAGCAGTTCGCCTCCCACCTGAAGCCGCTGCCGAAGACTGCGTACTCGCCCGCCGAAGGTGCACCCGTTTGAAACGAGACCTGAACGACCGCAATCCATCCCCTGCCGCGACGGCGCAACCGCATCGCCCGTTCGACGAGGAAGAGCCGCACGCCGATGCGGACCTGCACGCGCACGAACCGCTCGGCCCGGACGACCGTCTGGCGCCGCTGCCGGCGAATCCGTACAAGCGCCACCGCGGCATCACGCGCGCGTGGTACGCGCTCAAGCATTCGCTGAACGGCTTTCGCGTCGCGATCCGCGAGGAAAGCGCGTTCCGCCAGGAACTCACGCTCGCCGCGCTGATGCTGCCGATCGGCGCGTTCTCGCCGGTGCCTGCCGTCTCGCGCGCGCTGCTGATCGGCTCGGTGCTGCTGGTGCTGATCGTCGAGTTGCTCAATTCGAGCGTCGAGGCCGCGATCGACCGCATCTCGCTCGAGCGCCATGAGCTTTCGAAGCGCGCGAAGGACCTCGGCAGCGCGGCAGTCACGGTCGCGCTGTTCGCATGCGTGACGACGTGGGGGTTCGTGCTCGGTCCGGTCGTCGCTCGCTGGCTCGGGTTCTAGCCGCATTCACGGAGCCGCCGCGACGCGCGCATGCGGCGGTGCAGCACGCGGGCGCATGCATTGCGCACACGAAATGCGCCCGATGCGAGGAAACAGCGGTTTATAATCGTCGGCCAGACTTAGAACAGCAACCCGCGCCGGACGAATCTCGCAGCATCGATTGCAGCGCCCGCCAGTCCGGCATACACAGGGCCGGACGACATGGAAGCGAAACCTCCCCGCCGCACCCGCGAACGGATTCTCGAGTTGTCGTTGAAACTCTTCAACGAGATCGGCGAGCCGAACGTCACGACCACGACGATCGCCGAGGAAATGGAAATCAGTCCAGGCAACCTGTACTACCATTTCCGCAACAAGGACGACATCATCAACAGCATCTTCGCGCAGTTCGAGCAGCAGATCGAACGGCGGCTGCGCTTCCCCGAAGATCACCGTCCGACGATCGACGAAACCTGGTCTTACCTGCAGTACATGGCCGATTTCATGTGGACCTACCGGTTCCTGTATCGCGACCTGAACGACCTGCTCGCGCGCAATCGCACGCTCGAGACGCACTTCAAGCAGATCATCAGCCACAAGGTGCGCTTCGCGCACGACATGTGCGAGCTGCTCGTGTCCGACGCCGAAATGGTCGCGACGCCGGCCGAGATCGAGGTCATCGCGACGAACATGGCCGTGATCTCGACGTACTGGCTGTCGTATCAGTACGTGATGCATCCGCGCAAGTACAACGACCAGGACGCGATCCGAGAAGAGCTGCACCAGGTCAGCATGCACGTGATCTCGATCATGGCCCCGTACCTGCGCGGCCGGTCGCGCCAGCTGTTCGACGATCTCGTCTCCGGCAAGCTGCCGAAGCGCCAGTTCGCCGACTACCTGCCGCCGCGCGACGGTTCGCCGCGCCCGGCGGGCAGTCCGGTCGCCGCCAAGCCCGCCGCGAAGGATACGAAACAATGAAGGCAGTCTGCGTGTATTGCGGTTCGTCGTCCGGCGTGCGGCCCGTCTATGCGGATGCCGCGCGTGCATTCGGCCGCGCGCTCGTCGATGCCGGCCTCACGCTCGTCTACGGCGGCGGCCGCGTCGGCCTGATGGGCGTGATTGCCGATGAAGTGATGGCGGCCGGCGGCCGTGCGGTCGGCGTGATCCCCGAGCTCCTCGTCGACAAGGAAGTCGGCCATACGGGGCTCTCCGAGTTGCACGTCGTGCCCGACATGCACCACCGCAAGAAGATGATGGCCGACCTCGCCGACGCATTCGTCGCGATGCCCGGCGGCGCCGGCACGCTGGAAGAGCTGTTCGAAGTCTACACGTGGGCGCAGCTCGGCTATCACCGCAAGCCGGTCGCGTTGTACAACATCGATTCGTTCTACGATCCGCTGATCGCGCTGCTGCGCCATACCGTCGACGAAGGCTTCATGCGCCCCACCTACTTCGACGCACTGTGCATCGCTTCCGAGCCCGCCGCGCTGATCGAGCAGTTGCGCGGCTACCAGCCGCCCGCCCGCGACAAGTGGGCGCCGGACGCAGCCAAGTAACACCATTCCGGAACCGCCCGCGATGCCCGCACCGTCCGAGCGCAAAGTCGTCCTCATCACCGGCGCGAGCCGCGGCATCGGCCGCGCGACCGCGGTGCTGGCGGCCGCGCGCGGCTGGGACGTCGGCATCAACTACACACGCGACGCGGCGGCGGCCGAGCTGACCGCCGAGGCCGTGCGCGACGCCGGCGCCCGCGCGTGCGTGGTGGCCGGCGACGTCGCGAACGAAGCGGACGTTATCGCGATGTTCGACACCGTCACGGCTGCGTTCGGCCGCCTCGACGCGCTGGTCAACAATGCGGGGATCGTCGCACCGTCGACGCCGCTCGCCGACATGCCGCTCGACCGACTGCGCCGGATGTTCGACACCAACGTGCTCGGCGCGTATCTGTGCGCGCGCGAAGCCGCGCGCCGGCTGTCGACCGATCGCGGCGGGCGCGGCGGCGCGATCGTCAACGTATCGTCGATCGCGTCGCGGCTCGGGTCGCCGAACGAGTACGTCGACTACGCGGGCTCGAAGGGTGCGGTCGATTCGATGACGATCGGCCTCGCGAAGGAACTCGGCCCGCACGGCGTGCGCGTGAACGCGGTGCGCCCCGGCCTGATCGAGACCGACATCCATGCGAGCGGCGGCCAGCCGGGCCGCGCGGCACGTCTCGGCGCGCAGACGCCGCTTGGCAGGGCCGGCGCCGCGCACGAGGTCGCCGAAGCGATTGTCTGGCTGCTCGGCGACGCGGCGTCCTATACGACCGGTGCGCTGCTCGACGTCGGCGGCGGACGGTAATCGCACCCGTAAAGTGTCCCGGCGGGCCGCCGCGACCCGCCACGCGGTCACGACACCACAAATCTCCACAAAATCGTGAGCGTCCAGGTAAACATCCGTAACAGTTCCGTGCTTTACTAGCGCCGAACGCCAGCAGCCGTCATCCGGCTGTCATGTCGCGTCGATGTGACCCTAATGGTGCCGGCCCATGCCGCCGGACCAGCTTGACCCGAACGAGATCTTTTCCATGCCAGGAACCGCAGCGCCCGGCCGGCGACGCACGTCCGCGCCCGCTTCGGCGCACGCCCGATCCCCCGCCGATCCCGACCTCAGCACGACACTCCATGCCGCCGGCCCGTTCGCCGCGGCCGATACCGCCGCGCCCGGCGCAGCCCGCGATCGCATCCTGCGGCTCGGCTGGCGCGTGTGGATGCTGGTGGCAGCGCTGCTCTGCGCCTATACGCTGCCGGGCGTGCTCGGCCACGATCCGTGGAAGCAGGACGAAACCTATACGTTCGGCATCATCCAGCACATGCTCGAGACCGGCGACTTCGTCGTGCCGACCAACGCCGGGTTGCCGTTCATGGAAAAGCCGCCCCTCTACGCATGGGTCGCGACGAGTCTCGCATGGCTGTTGCAGCGCGTGATGCCGCTGCACGATGCCGCCCGGCTTGCGAGCGCGCTGTTCGCGGCGCTCGCATTCGGCTTCATCGCACGCGCGGCGCGCAGTGCGAGCCGCGCCGACAGCTGGCTGGACCTGCGCGTGATCGGGCCGGTCGTGCTGAGCGCCGGCACGCTCGTCGTCATCAAGCACGTGCACGACATGATCACGGATGTCGCGCTGTTCGCCGGCGCCGCGATCGGCTTTTGCGGACTGCTCGAACTCGTGATGCAGCACGTGGCACGCGGGCGGCAGGTGCAGCACGGGCTGCCGGTGCGGCCGGCCGGCCGGTGGGCCGCGCCGATGTTCGGCGCGGGCGTGGGCATCGCGCTGATGGCGAAGGGGCTGTTCGTGCCGCTCGTGTTCGCGGCCACCGTCGTGGGTACGATGGTGCTCTACCCCGCCTGCCGGACGCGCGCGTTCGCACGCTCGCTCGGCGTCGCCGCGCTCGTGTTCGCGCCGTTCGCGCTGATCTGGCCGACCGTGCTGTTCCTGCGCTCCGAGACGCTGTTCATGACGTGGTTCTGGGACAACAACGTCGGCCGCTTCTTCGGCTTCTCGGTGCCCGAACTCGGCGCCGAAAACGACAAGCCGCTCTTCATCCTGCGAGCATTCCTGCTGGTCGGTTTCCCGGTCGCGCCGCTCGCGATCGTCGCGCTCGCCCGCGGCACATGGCGCGACTGGCGCACGCCGCACATCGGGCTGCCGGTGCTGTTCGTGGGCATCGGCCTCGCGGTGCTGCAGGTATCGGCGACCTCGCGCCAGCTCTACATCCTGCCGTTCTTTGCGCCGCTCTCGCTGGTCGCCGCGCAGGCGATCGACCGCCTGCCGCGCGGGCTGCATCTCGCGTGGGACTACCTGAGCCGGCTGCTGTTCGGCACCGTCGTCGTGCTCGCGTGGGCGATCTGGGCGACGATGGCCGATCCGGGCGCGTCGCGTGCGAGCATCGCGCCGCTCGGCCGCTGGCTGCCGCTCGACTGGACGATGCCGATCGTGCCGGCGCTCGTGCTCGGCGCGCTCGTGCTGACGATCGGCTGGCTGACGCTGCTGCCGAAGCTGCGCACAACGGGCCCGTGGCGCGGCGCGCTGTCGTGGAGTGCGGGCGCGCTGGCCGCGTGGGGGCTCGTGTACACGCTGCTGCTGCCGTGGCTCGACGTCGCGAAGAGCTACCGGTCGGTGTTCGACGACCTGAACGCGCATCTCGCGCTCGAATGGAACGACGGCGACTGCATGGCGAGTCTGCACGGGCTCGGTGAATCCGAAGCACCAATGCTGTACTACTTCTCCGGCATCCAGCACACGCCGATTGACGACGCGAAGACCACGCGCTGCACGTGGATGATCGTCCAGGGCGTGCGGACCGTCGATCCGTCGCCGGGCAACGAATGGAAGCTGTTCTGGAGCGGCGCGCGCCCGGGCGACGACAAGGAAATGCTGCGCGTCTACGTGCGCACGCCCGAGCAACACAACGCGCCGTAACCGAACGCGGCGCCGCGCGGCGGCGACGTCGCCGCTCGGCCACGCGCGGGCCGAAGGCCGCCGCCCGCGACGCCAGAACGGGGACTCATGCCGGCCGCGCCGCTCGCCGCTGTCCCCGCGTCAAAACGACGACCCTGGCTGCCGCAGGAAGGCCGCTTCGTCGCCGGTAGACGCGCGGCCGAGGATCGCGTTCCGGTGCGGGAACCGGCCGAAGCGCTCGACGACGGCCGCATGACGTAACGCGAAGTCGTGATAGCTTTCGCATCCGGCCTCCCGACGAATGCCTGCGCACAGCCGCACCGCCTCGCGCTGGCTTTCGTCCGACTCGTCATGCTCGAACGGCAGGTATGCGAACGCACGATGGTGGCCGCTCGGCAACTGCGCGTCCCAACCTGCGGCGACGATGCGCCGCGCGAGCGCCAGCGCCTTCGGATCGGCGGCGAACGCGCGCGGCGTGCCGCGATGAATGTTGCGCGAGAACTGGTCGAGGACCACGATCAGCGCGAGCGCGCCGAGCGGCGTGCGGGCCCAGTGATCGCATGCGCCGTCGCATGCGGCGTCGAGCAGCGCGCCGTAACGCGCGCGCAGCACGTCGTCGAACGCCGCGCCGCCGTTGAACCACACGCTGCGTGCGTGGCCGAACGCCGCCGAATCCGGCGCACCAAACCAGAAATCGAGAATCTCGCGCGCTTGCGGATCGAGCGCGGCGGCGGCGTCCGCTCGCCCCGGGTTGTCGACCGTCATGCAAACTCCAGTACCAGGCGCCGTGTCCGCGCGCTCTTCTTTTCGAGCTTGGCGACCCGCAGGCCGCCGATTTCCGACGTGTTGCGCACGTGCGTGCCGCCGCACGGCTGCAGGTCGATGCCGTCGATCCGCAACAATCGCACGCGCCCGAGCCCCATCGGCGGCTTCACGCTCATCGTGCGCACGAGTTCGGGCCGTTCGGCCATCTCCGCGTCGGTGATCCATTCGGTCGTGACTGGATGCGCGCCGTGCACCAGCGCCGCGAGGCGACGTTCGACGTCGACGCGGTCGATCGCGTCCGACGTCGCGAAATCGAGCCGCACGTAGTCGGCCGTCACGCTGCAGCCGTCGACCGGATACGGCAGCACCGCGCACATCAGGTGCGCGGCGGTATGCAGCCGCATCCGCCGGTAGCGCTGCGGCCAGTCGATGGCCGCGACCACACGCATACCGGGCGTGAGCGACGCGACGCGCGCGTCCTGGCCGGCCGCAGGCACGTGCACCGCATCGTCGGGCGTCGCGCCGTCGAACTTCGCCTTGCGCGTATCGGCGATCGTGATCGCAATGCCGTCGGGCCGCGTCAGCGTGCCGCTGTCGCCGGCCTGGCCGCCGCCGAGCGGATAGAACACCGTGCGGTCGAGCCGGATGCCGTCGTCGCCGACGGCAACGACGATCGCGTCGCATTGCGTCAGGTATGCGTCTTCGCGAAACAAAGCCTGGGTGGTCATCGGACTCGCCTCGTATCGATCGGAAACAGTCAGTGTCGCGCCGCGTGGCGCTGCCGCCCAGACGCACATCGTCCTGCACCGGAACGGCAGCGTACCGGTCGATCAACCGGGCCGGTTGCGCATCCAGTCGGCCGTATCGTAGAACGAGTGCATCAGCCGTTCGCGCAGCGGCTCGGGCAGCCCGATGTCTTCCATCGCCCACGCCATGCAGCGCAGCCACTGATCCCGCTCGACCGACGCGATCGGGAACGGCAGGTGCCGTGCGCGCAGCCGCGGATGGCCGAACCGGCTGATGTAGTGATCGGGGCCGCCGAGCCAGCCGCACAGGAACCAGAACAGCTTGTCGCGCGAGCCGTCGAGCGACGCCGGATGCAGCGCGCGAATCTGCGCGAACTCGGGCTCCAGATCCATCAGGTCGTAAAAGCGGTCCACCATGTCGCGCACGCGGGCTTCGCCGCCCACGAGCTCGAACGCCGTCGGCTGCGACGGCGCCTCATCATTCACATCGGTCATACGGATAATCGGAAACGGGATGGTCGGGGTCGCCGGCAACGCTCATGCGTCGCGCAGCGACTGCAGCGCCGGGCGCCGCAGCACATTATGCAGGCTCAGCCAGCCGGCCGCACCGGCGCACGCGACGCCGGCCGCGATGCCCGCCGGCACGAGCCACGGATCGACGGCGAGCTGGAAGTCGAACACGCGCGACGCGAGCACCGAGCCGACCGCGATCGCGCCCAACGACGCCAGCAGGCCGGCCAGCGCGCCGACGACGATGAATTCGGCGCGCTGCACCGCATTCACCTGCGCGCGCGACGCGCCGAGCGCGCGCAGCAGCGCGGCCTCGCGCACGCGCTCGTCGCGCGAGCCGGCGAGCGCGGTGAAAAGCACGAGCACGCCGGCCGCGAGCGTGAACGCAAACAGGAACTGCACCGCGCCGACCACCTGCAGCATCATCCGCTGCAACTGCGCGAGGATCGGCGCGACGTCGATCGCGGTCAGATTCGGGTAGCGTGCGATCAGCGGATCGAGCAGCGCCGCCTGCGCAGCCGGCAGATGAAAGCTCGTGAGATAGACGGCCGGGAAGTCCTTCAGCACCGGCGGCGGCATCAGCACGAAAAAATTGACGCGGAACGAGCCCCAGTCGAGCTTGCGTACGCTGGTGATCGGCGCGTCGACCGTGAGCCCCGTCACGTCGAAACGCAGCGTGTCGCCAGGCTTCACGTTCAGCGTCTTCGCGAGCCCGGCCTCGATCGAAATCTGCGGACGCGACGACGTGCCGAACCAGTCGCCTTCGACGATCCGGTTGTCGGACGGCAACTCGGTCGTATACGACAGATTGAACTCGCGGTCGACGAGGCGGCGCGCTTCGTCGGACGGATACGCATCGGGGTTCACCGGCTTGCCGTTGATCGCGACGAGCCGCCCGCGCACCATCGGCGCGGGCACCGCGTCGCGCACGCCGTGCGCGGCGAGCCACGCGGCGACGTCGTCGCGCTGGTCGGGCTGGATGTCGATCAGGAACTGGTTCGGCGCATCGGGCGGCGTCGACTGCCGCCAGCCGGCAACCAGGTCGTTGCGCGTGATGGCGATCAGCAGCAGGCACATCAGTCCCAGCGCGAGGGCGGTGATCTGGAGCGCGCTCGCCGTGCCGCGCCGGTGCAGCGACGCGAGCGCGTAGCGCCATCCGATACCGGCCGCCACGCGTGCATTGCGTACCGCGCGCGCGGCCGCGTACAGCACGAGCCGCACGATCAGCGCGAAACCGGCCAGCGCGCCCGCGAACCCGCCGGCGACGATCAGGCCGAGCTTCAGGTTGCCCGCGGCGATGACGAGCAGTGCGGCGAACAGCATGACGCCGAGCGCATACGCGGCCCACGCGGTGCGCGACGCATCGCCCCAGTCGCGGCGCAGCACGCGCACCGGCGGCACGCGAGTGAGCGGCGCCAGCGGCGGCAAAGCGAAGCCGAGCAGCAGCACGAGCGCGGCGCCGATTCCGACGAGCGCCGGCCACGGTGTCGGCGACGGCAGCACGACGTCGATCAGGCTGCCGAGCGCGGCAAGCAGCGCCCAGTGGCCGCCGTAGCCAAGCACCGCGCCCGCGACGCCCGACACGATGCCGATGCCGGCAAATTCGAGTGCGAACAGCGCGCCGAGTGTGCGGCGGCTCACACCGAGACAGCGCATCGTCGCGCAGCCGTCGAGATGGCGCCGCATGTAGCGCTGCGCGGCCATCGCGATCGCGACCGCCGCGAGCAGTGCGGTCAGCAGCGCGACGAGCGTCAGGAAATGACGCGCGCGGTCGAGCGTCTGGCGCACCTGCGGCTGGCCTTCCTGAAGCGATTCGAGGCCGACGCCGCGCAGCTTGCCGCCGTCGACGCGACCGTGCGCATAGGCCTCGAAGCGCGCAACGGCCTGCGCGTTTCCGGCAACCAGCAGCCGGTACGTGACGCGGCTGCCGTACCCGGTGAGCCCGGTGGCCGCGAGCTCGTCCGCACGCATCATCAGCCGCGGCGAGAAATTGACGAACGAGAAGCCGCGATCGAGTTCGCGGGAAATCGACGCGGCGACCGTGAACGTGCGCAGGCCGACCCGCACGGTGTCGCCCGCCTTCAGATGCAGCGCATCGAGCAGCGCGGGATCGGCCCATACGGTGCCGGGCGCGGGGATCGCGTCCGCCTTCAGCGCAGCCTGCGCGCCGGCCGGCACGATCTCGACCGCGCCGCGCAACGGATAGCCGGCAGACACTGCTTTCACGGCCGCGAGGCGCGACGGCGCCGCGCCGCCCGCGGGCCCCGGGGCGGCCGGCGCGATCATGCTCGGGAAAATCGCGGTCGTCGCGGTACGCAGCCCGAGCGAGCGAGCCTCGCGATCGAACGACGGGTCGACGGGATGATCGGCGCGCACGACGAAATCGGCGCCGAGCATCTGGCGCGCGTCGCGCTCGAGCCCCTGGCGCAAGCGATCGGCGAGAAAGCCGACGCTCGTCAGCGCGGCGACGGCCAGCACCAGTGCCAGCACGAGCAGCGTGAGTTCGCCGGCGCGCCAGTCGCGTGCGGTCATGCGCGCGGCCTGCCGGATCAGATCGTGCCAGCCGAAGCGGCCGGCATGGGCGTGACGCCCGGCCGACGGATCAGCGTACTGCCGCTCGACGGATGGCGGCGCCTTCAATCGCGCTTGCCTCCGATCGAATTGAGCCGCGACACCATATGATTCGCCATCCCGCGGAAACCGCCCGACACGCCACGCCACAGACGCGGCAACGCCCACGCCGACGCCGCGATGAACGCCGCGAGCAGCACCAGGAACGCGAGCGGCACGAAGAATGCGAGCGCGAGGCCGCCGAACACGAGCCCGTCCTCGGTGGACGATGCGACCCAGTTCGAGATCGGCTCGGGAGACAGGTTGATCAACGCGCGCGTGCCGGCCTTCGCGACGTGCGCGGCACCGGCGAGCGAGCCCCCGGCCAGCCCCGCGACCGCGAGCACGGTCGGATCGGCATGGCCGAGCGCGCCGGCGGCCAGCACCGCGCCTGCCGGAATGCGGATGAACGTGTGCACGGCGTCCCACAGCGAGTCGAACGCGGGAATTTTGTCGGCGAGGAATTCGGTGACGGCGAGCACCGCGGCGGCGCCGATCACCCACGGCGACGTCAGCACCGCGAGCGTATCGGGCAGATGCAGCCAGCCGACCCGCGCGAGCACGCCGGCGATCAGCACCGTCAGATAAAGGCGCAGCCCGCTCGCCCACGCGAGCCCCGCGCCGAGCGAAATGGCTTCGATCATGGCCCTCTCCTTGCACTTTCCGTGCGTTTTGCCGATTGATCGGATCGAGTCGGTATGACCGGCCGCGGGGCGCGTGGCGACCAGCACCGCGTGCCGCGAACGGCACGACGGCATTCAGGCCCGAATGCGTTCCATTATAGACAGGCTATCGGCACGGCCGGCGCAATTCCGCAGTGCGTCAGGGCCGGATGCGTGCCGGTTGTCCGGCGCGCCGGCATGCCATGTCAGGCGGCCTCAGGTGGCCGACGACAGTTTCAGGCCGATCAGCCCGATCACGATCAACGATGCACTCGCGACGCGGGCGACGGTCAACGCCTCGCCCATCACCACGATGCCGAACACGAACGCGCCGATCGCGCCGATGCCCGTCCATACCGCATAGGCGGTGCCGAGCGGCAACTGGCGCATCGCGACCGCGAGCAGCGCGAAGCTGGCGAGCGCCGTCACGATCGTCAACACCGACGGTCCGAGTTTCGTGAAGCCCTCGGACGATTTCATGCCGGCCGCCCAGGCCACTTCCAGCAAACCGGCGATCAACAACAATACCCACGCCATCGCGACGTACTCCGTATCGGATGGGGCCGTCCCCGTTGAAGCGAATGGCCCGGGGCCGTCCCCGGGCGGCGGCGAGTATAACAAGGCGCTTACGGCGGCGCCGGATGCCGCCGGCGCCGGCCGCTGCGGGCCTGGGCAGGTCATGGCGGGGAAAGCGCCCGCCCGCCTGGTTCAGCCGCTCTTCGACGCGCGCTTCGCGCCGACACCGCCGACGCAGCGATCGTCGCGGTACAGCGCCCATTCGTCGCACACGCGGCCGTCCTTGAACACGCACATGCCGACCTGCCCGCGCGGCAGGTCGCGAATCACGTGACGGCCGCCGAGTTTCTCGCAATTGACCGACGCGGGATTGGCGAGCGCCGCACGCGGCGCAGAAGGCTGCTGGCCCGGCGGCAGCGGCTGCGCGAACGCGCCCGATGCAGCAAGCGCCAGCGCAGCGATAACGATCAGACGGACGGACATTGCACGCTCCTCGGATGCGTTCGCGGAACGATCAGCATAGCGGGGAATGCGCAAGCGGTGTAAGCAGCCGTGCCGGCGGCCGCAATGTCGCGCCGAAGCCACTGCACCGCCGTGCGGCGTGACATTCCGGCCGCATCGCGCCGCACGCCGCGCACGTCATGCGGCGCCGACGAGCCGGTAGCCGACGCCCGTTTCGGTGACGATGTGCTCCGGCTGCGCGGGATCGCGCTCGAGCTTCTGGCGCAAATGCGCCATGTAGATGCGCAGATAGTGAGGGCTCTCGACGTGCGACGGCCCCCACACGTCGCGCAGCAGCTGGCGGTGCGTAAGCACGCGCCCCGCGTGCCGCACGAGCGTCGCGAGCAACCGGTACTCGAGCGGTGTGAGATGCACGATCTCGCCGTCGCGCCACACCTGGCGCAGCGCGAGATCGACCGTCACGTTGCCGAAACCGACCTTCGGCGACTCGTTGGCGCCCCCCTGGTTGCGCCGGCGCAGCTGCGCGCGAATCCGCGCGCGCAACTCGGACACCCCGAACGGCTTCGTCAAATAGTCGTCGGCGCCCGCGTCGAGTGCGGCCACCTTCTCCTCTTCCTGCGTGCGCGCCGACAGCACGATGACCGGTACGTCGGACCAGCCGCGCAATTCGCGGATCACGTCGATGCCGTCGGTATCGGGCAGCCCGAGGTCGACGATCACGAGATCGGGCTTGCGGGTCGCCGCATCGATCAGCCCCTGCTTGCCCGTCTCCGCGTCGAACACGGCAATGTCCTCCTCCTCGAGCGCGGCGCGCACGAAGCGGCGGATCTGTTTTTCGTCCTCGATCAGGACGACGGTCAGGCTCGGTTCACTCATGGTCTGGCAACGGCTCGGAAGAAGGCGACGCGCCGGGCGCGTCGAGGTCGTCGTCGGGTACCGCAGGCGCGGGCGGCGGCGTGTCGACCGGCAGCGTGAACCAGAAGCGCGCGCCGGCCACGCGGCCGTCGGGCCCGGTACGGTTGAGCGCGCCGATTGTACCGCCGTGCGCGTCGACGATCGCGCGACAGATCGCGAGGCCCAGGCCGATACCGGGCGTCGCAGATTCCTTCTCGCCGCGCGTGAACTTGTCGAAGATCCGCGTTTCCATCCCGGGCGGCAGGCCGGGGCCGTAATCGTCAACGTGCACGCGCACGAACGCGCGGCCGTCGTCGGTCACGCGTTCGGCGCCGATGTCGATCGGCGTGTCGGCCGGCGTGTACTTCGCCGCGTTTTCGAACAGGTTCGCGAACAGCCGCTCCATCAGCACCGCATCCGTCTGCAGCAGCGGCAGGTCGGCCGGCAGCGCGACGCGCACCGGATGGCGCGCGAGCACGCGCTTGCACGCGGCGAGCGCGGCGCCGACGGTTTCCTCCAGCACCGACCACTGACGCTTGAGCTGCAGGCTGCCGGCCTGCAGCCGCGCCATGTCGAGCAGATTCGTGACGATGCCGGTCATCCGCAGCGCCTCGTCGTGGATCGCGTCGACCAGCTCGGCTTCGCGTTGCGCGGCACGTTCCGCCGCCGCGTCGTCAGTCGATGCACGGGCCGCGCGCCCGTTCGCGAGCATCGACGAGAAACCGACGATCGTGGTGAGCGGCGTGCGCAGGTCGTGCGAGATCGCCGACAGCAGCGAATTGCGCAGCCGCTCGGATTCCATGTTGACGAGCGCGTCGCGCGCGATCTCGACGTAGTGCACGCGTTCGAGTGCAAGTGCGATCTGCGCCGCGAACGCATCGAGCATCCGCTGCTGTTCCGGCACCTCGAGTTCGCGCGGCTCGCGCGATGCGACCGCGAGCACGCCGCGCGTGCGCATCGGCGCCTTCAGCGGCAGGTACAACGCAGCGGTCGCGGGCAGCGTGTCGGTGCCGCGGCCGGCCGGCTTCTGCTGGTCGTACACCCACTGGCCGACATCGCTGTCGAGCTCCGGGCCGGTCAGCGTCACGGCCGCGTCGGGCTCTTCGATCTTCTGCCGCACCTGGTCAGCGCTGTCCGGCAGCAGGAACGCGACGCGCGCGCGAAACACCTCGCTGACGTGCCGGCTGCCGATCTCGACGATCTGCTCGGTCGTCAGCGCCGCGCCGAGTTCGCGCGCCATCGCGTAGATCGCGCCCGTGCGGCGCTCGCGATGCTGCGCGACGCTCGCCTGACGCGTGAGCGTCGACGTCAGATGGCTGATCACGAGCGACGTGAGCAGCATCCCGAAGAAGGTCAGCAGGTATTGCGTGTCGCTGACCGAGAACGACATCCGCGGCGGCACGAAGAAGAAGTCGAACGCGGCCACCGACAGGAACGACTGCAGCACGCCCGGCCCGCGCCCGAGCCGCACGGCCGAGAACACGACGCCAAGCAGATACAGCATCACGAGGTTCGTCAGGTCCAGCCGCGCGGACACGATGCTCGCGACACCGGTGATCGCCGCGCAGATCGCGGCCGCATACACATAATGGCGCGGCGGCGAACGCCGCATGCCGAACTGCGCGAACGCGTCGCGCCAGTCGCGGGCGCGCGCGTCGCGCGGCGCCGCACGTGCGTCGTCGGTCGCGGATGCGCGGATCAGCATCAGGTCGACGTCGCCCGCGCGCTCGGCGAGCCGCTCGCCGAACGGCCGAGCGAAGCGGCGGGCGAGCCCGACCTTCGACGAGCCGCCGGCCACGATCTTCGACACGTTGCGCACCTTCGCATAACCGATCAGCGCGGCGAGCGCGTCGTCGCCGGCAAGCGTGGCCGTCTCGGCGCCCAGCTCGGCCGCGAGCTTCAGCGCGTCGAGCGTGCGCTGCCGGCGCGCGTCGGGCAGCCGCTGCAGCCGCGGCGTCTCGACGTACACGGCGATCCAGTCGGCCTTCACGCTCGCTGCAAGCCGCGCGGCCGCGCGCACGAGCGTGGGCGCTTCCGGGCCGGGCCCGACGCAGACGAGCAACCGCTCGCGCGCCTGCCAGATGCGCTGGATCGAACGGTCCGCGCGGTACTCGCGCATCTGAGCGTCGACGCGATCGGCCGTGCGCCGCAGCGCGAGTTCGCGCAATGCGATCAGGTTGCCCTTGCGGAAGAAATTGCGCACCGCGCGCTCGGCCTGCTGCGCGAGATAGACCTTGCCGTCGCGCATCCGCTCGAGCAGTTCCTCGGCGGGCAGGTCGACCAGCGTGACTTCGTCGGCCGCATCGAATACACGATCGGGCACGGTTTCCCACACGCGAATGCCGGTGATCGCACCGACCACGTCGTTCAGGCTTTCGAGATGCTGGACGTTGACCGTCGTGTACACGTCGATGCCCGCGTCGAGCAGTTCGTAGACGTCCTGCCAGCGCTTCAGATGCCGTGCGCCCTGCACGTTCGAATGCGCGAGTTCGTCGACGAGGATCAGCTGCGGCGCACGCGCAAGCGCGGCGTCGAGATCGAACTCCGTGAGCGTGCGGCCGCGATATTCGATGTGCGCGAGCGGCAGCACGTCGAAGCCGTCGAGCAGCGCCGCAGTTTCGGCGCGGCCGTGCGTCTCGACGATCCCGACGACGACGTCGACGCCGTCCTGCAGCCGCTGGCGCGCGGCCTGCAGCATCGCGTAGGTCTTGCCGACACCGGCGGACGCGCCGAAGAAGATCTTCAGCTGGCCGCGCCGCTGCTTTTCTTCATCGCGCTGCAGCTTGTCGAGGAGTTGGTCGGGATCGGGGCGGTTCATGCGTCAGGATGGCAAAGCGCCGGATGGCGCGCGAGATACACGCATTGTGGTTCCAAATCGCTGCAAAACGCAAAGACGGCGCATGCGCCGCCGGTCGATGCCGGCGCGGCGCGCAGCATGCCGCGCCGCGCCGCGGCGCCCGCGCTCAGTGCGCGGCTTGCGCCGCGTCGAGCGCGAGGTTCAGCTTCAGCACGTTCACGCGCGGCTCGCCGAGTACGCCGAACTGGCGGCCCGTCGTGTTCTCGGCGACGAGTTGCGCGACCGCGTCGGTCGTGAGCTTGCGCGCCTTCGCGACGCGCTCGACCTGATACGCGGCGGCAGCCGGCGTGATCTCCGGATCGAGGCCGCTCGCCGACGCCGTCACGAGGTCGGCCGGCACCGGCTTCGACAGATCGGTGCCCGCGTCGCGCAACGCGGCGATGCGCGCCTTCACCTGGTCGGCGAGCGACGGGTTCAGCGGCCCGAGGTTCGAGCCGCCGGAGCCGGTCGCGTTGTACGGCATCGGCGAGGTGGCCGACAGCCGGCCCCAGAAGTACTTCGGCGCGTCGAACTGCTGGCCGATCAGCGCGGAACCGACGACCTTGCCGTCGTGCTCGATCAGGCTGCCGTTCGCCTGCGATGGAAATACGGCCTGACCGAACACGGTCATCACGGCCGGGTAAGCGAGCCCCGTCACGGCGGTCAGCACGACGAAGATCACGACGAGGGGGCGAATCAGCGTTTTCATGGTGGTGTTTCCTTCAGGTGCCGCGCATCAGGCCCAGCCCAGGGCGGCGAGCGTCATGTCGATCAGCTTGATGAACGGGAACGGCAGCAGCATGCCGCCGAGGCCGTACACCAGCAGGTTGCGGCGCAACAGCGACGCGGCGCCGAGCGGCCGGTACGTGACGCCCTTCAGCGCGAGCGGGATCAGCGCGACGATGATCAGCGCGTTGAAGATCACCGCCGACAGGATCGCCGACGCGGGCGACGTCAGATGCATGATGTCGAGCACCTTCAGTTGCGGGTACGTCGTCACGAACGCGGCCGGGATGATCGCGAAATACTTCGCGATGTCGTTCGCGATCGAGAACGTCGTCAGCGAGCCGCGCGTCATCAGCATCTGCTTGCCGATCTCGACGATCTCGATCAGCTTGGTCGGATTCGAATCGAGGTCGACCATGTTGCCGGCCTCCTTCGCCGCCTGCGTGCCGGTATTCATCGCGACTGCGACGTCGGCCTGCGCGAGCGCCGGCGCGTCGTTGGTGCCGTCGCCCGTCATCGCGACGAGGCGCCCGGCCGCCTGGTGCTCGCGAATCGTCGCGAGCTTGGTTTCCGGCGTCGCTTCCGCGAGGAAGTCGTCGACGCCCGCCTCCGCCGCGATCGCCGCGGCCGTCAGCCGGTTGTCGCCCGTCACCATTACCGTCTTGATGCCCATCTTGCGCAGCTCGGCGAAGCGCTCCTTGATGCCGCCCTTCACGATGTCCTTGAGCTCGATCACGCCGAGCACGCGCGCAACGCCGTCCTGCAGCTCGGCCACGACGAGCGGCGTGCTGCCGCGGCGCGCGACGTCGTCCACCGCGCGGCGCACTTCTTCGGGGAAGCGGCTGCCGTGGGTCTCGACGTAGCGGCGGATCGCATCGGCCGCGCCCTTGCGGATCTCGCGGCCGGGCGCCCCGGACGAAGTTCCCTGCGGAGCCAGATCGACGCCGCTCATCCGCGTCTGCGCGGAAAAGCCGATGAACGTCGCGTGCAGTTGCGCCATGTCGCGCTGACGGATGTTGAAGCGCTCCTTCGCGAGCACCACGATGCTGCGGCCTTCCGGCGTTTCATCGGCGAGCGACGACAGCTGCGCGGCGTCCGCGAGCGCTTCCTCGGTCACACCCGGCGCGGGCACGAACGCCGACGCCTGCCGGTTGCCGAGCGTGATCGTGCCGGTCTTGTCGAGCAGCAGCACGTCGACGTCGCCAGCCGCTTCCACCGCGCGGCCCGACGTTGCGATCACGTTCGCCTGCATCATCCGGCTCATCCCGGCCACGCCGATCGCGGACAGCAGGCCGCCGATCGTCGTCGGAATCAGGCACACGAGCAGCGCGACGAGCGCGGTAATCGTCACCACGTGGCCGGACTTCATTGCCTCGACCGAGAACATCGAGAACGGCAGCAGCGTCGCGGTCGCGAGCAGCATCACGATGGTCAGCGCGACGAGCAGGATCGTCAGCGCGACTTCGTTCGGCGTCTTCTTGCGCTTCGCGCCTTCGACCATCGCGATCATCCGGTCGAGGAATGCCTCGCCGGGGTTCGCGGTGACCGTCACGACGATCCAGTCGGACAGCACGCGCGTGCCACCCGTCACCGACGAGAAGTCGCCGCCCGACTCCCGGATCACCGGCGCGGATTCGCCGGTAATCGCCGATTCGTCGACCGATGCGACGCCGTCGACGACTTCGCCGTCGGCCGGGATCACGTCGCCGGCCTCGACCAGCACGACGTCGCCCTTGCGCAGTTCGGACGCGGTCGTGATGCGGATCGGCGACTTCGGGTGCGGCTCGTTCAGCTTCTTCGCCATCACGTCCTTCTTCGCGCTGCGCAGCGACGCAGCCTGCGCCTTCGAACGCCCTTCGGCGAGCGCTTCGGCGAAGTTCGCGAACAGCACGGTGAACCACAGCCACAGCGCGATCGCCAGGATGAAGCCGGCCGGCGCCTCGGCCTGGCCCGACAGCGCCGCGACCCACAGGATCGTGGTGAGGATGCTGCCGACGTACACGCAGAACATCACCGGGTTGCGAAACTGCGTGCGCGGCGTGAGTTTCTTGAACGAATCCACGATCGCCGGACGCAGCAGCGCGGGATCGAACATGGATCGTGTTGCGGAATGTTGAGTCATTGCGATCTCTTCAACTTTTTCAATGTATCGCCATGCGGACGGGTCAGGCACCCAGCCACATCATCAAATGCTCGACGCCCGGGCCGAGCGCGAGCGCCGGCACGTAGGTCAGTGCGCCCACCAGCATCACGGTGCCGAGCAACAGCACGACGAACAACGGACCGTGTGTCGGCAGCGTGCCGCCCGTCACCGCGATGCGCTTCTTCGCGGCGAGCGAGCCGGCGATCGCCAGCACCGGCACGATCGTGCCGAAGCGGCCGAACCACATCGCGATCGCGGTCATCCAGTTGTAGAACGGCGTGCCGACCGTCAGGCCCGCGAACGCACTGCCGTTGTTGTTGGCGGCCGAGCTGAACGCATAGAGGATCTCCGAGAAGCCGTGCGGGCCCGGGTTCGCGATGCCTGCCTTGCCCGCATCGGCGAGCACGGCGATCGACGTGCCGACCAGCACGAGCAGCGGCGTGAGCAGCACGACGATCGACACCATCTTCATCTCGTACGACTCGATCTTCTTGCCGACGTATTCGGGCGTGCGGCCGATCATCAGGCCGGCGACGAACACCGCGAGCAGCGCGAACACGAGCATCCCGTAGAGGCCGGAGCCGACGCCGCCGTAGATCACTTCTCCGAGCTGCATCAACAGCATCGGCACGAGACCGCCGAGCGGCGTCAGCGAGTCGTGCATCGTGTCGACGGCGCCGCATGACGCGGCCGTCGTCGCGACCGTGAAGATGCCGGTCTGCGCGATCCCGAAGCGCGTTTCCTTGCCTTCCATGTTGCCGCCCGGCTGCAGCGCGCTCGCCGACTGGTCGACGTTGAGCGCGGCGAGCGTCGGGGTGCCGCGCTGCTCGGCACCGATCTCGACGCCGACCGCGACCGCGAACGCAACCGTCATCGCCGCGAGCACCGCGATGCCCTGCCGCCGGTCGCCGATCATCCGGCCGAACACGAGACAAAGCGCGGCCGGAATGATCAGGATCGCGAAGATCTGCACGAAGTTCGTGAACGGCGTCGGGTTCTCGTACGGATGCGCGGAGTTCGCGTTGAAGAACCCGCCGCCGTTGGTGCCGAGCATCTTGATCGCTTCCTGCGAAGCGACCGGGCCCATCGCGAGCGTCTGCTTCACGAGCGGGGTCGGCACCGTGACCGGATTGCCCTTGTCGTCCTTCACCGGATTGCCCTGCGCGTCGAGCTTCGGCGCCGCGTAGGTGCTCGCCTGCAGCACCGGCACGTCCTGGTACGCCTTCATGTTCTGGATCACGCCCTGGCTCATCAGCAGCCCGGCGATCACGACCGCCATCGGCACGAGCACGTACAGCGTCACGCGCGTGAGGTCGACCCAGAAGTTGCCGATCGTCTGCGCCGTGTGACGTGCGAAGCCGCGGATCAGCGCGATCACGACGACGATGCCGGTCGCCGCCGACAGGAAGTTCTGCACGGTCAGGCCGAGCATCTGCGTCAGGTAGCTGACGGTCTGCTCGGGCGTGTAGTCCTGCCAGTTCGTGTTGGTGACGAAGCTGACGGCCGTGTTGAATGCACCGTCGACGGTCATCGCGCCGAACTGCTGCGGGTTGCCCGGCAGCACGCCCTGCAGCCGCAGCAGGCCGTAGAGGAACAGCGCGCCGAACGCATTGAACGCGATCGTCGCGAGCGCGTATTGCTTCCACGTCATTTCGGTGCCGGCATCGACGCCGGCGATCCGGTACAGCGCGCGCTCGAGCGGCCCGAACACGCGCACCGCGCGCGAGCTGCCGTCCATCACGGCGGTCAGGTAGCGCGCGACCGGCACGGCCGCGGCGAGCAGCACGACGATGAATAGCAACGTCTGCAACAGGTTGTTCGCGTTCATTCGATGTCCTCCGCGCGCAGCAGCGCAAACACGAGATACGCGAACAGCAGCGCCGTCGAGGCGCCGGCCAGCCAAAGCATCCAGCTCATGCGCGCCCCCCGCGGCCGTATTGCGCAAGCTTGTCGCAACCGGCAATCAAACCGAGGATCAGCGCGGTGAAGACCACCAGTGCGCCGATGAAAACCCCATCCATTTTTGTTCTCCGTCGTCGAAATCTGACGACTCGAACGTTATGGGAATGCGCGTAAAGGGCGGGTCAAAGGTGCTCGGGCGCGTATAAAAAACGCGTAAACGCACGCGGCGGAGGGCGGCTGGCGGAATGCCCGGCGGGACTGCGTGCGCAGCGACGGACGGGCGGCACGCCGGTGCCGCCCGCAACGGGACGTGCCGGCGTGATGCCGGCACGAGCGGGGTGCGTCAGGGAACGAGGATCGTCGAGCCGGTCGTCTTGCGCGACTCGAGGTCGGCATGCGCGCGGCCGACTTCGGCGAGCGGATAGCGCTGATTGATGCTGGTCTTCACCTTGCCCGACAGGATCACGTCGAACAGCTCGGCAGCCGCGCCTTCGAGATCGGCGCGCTTCGCGATGTACGAGAACAGCGTCGGCCGCGTGAAGAACAGCGAGCCGCGCGACGAAAACTCCTTCGAGTCGATCGGCGGCAGCGGGCCCGACGCATTGCCGAAGCTGACGAAGTAGCCGAGCGGCGCGAGACAGTCGAGCGAACCGATGTAGGTGTCCTTGCCGATCGAATCGTAGACGACCGGTACACCTGCACCGTTCGTGATCTCCTTTACGCGCTGCGTGAAATTCTCGCGCGTGTAGACGACCGGATGATCGCAGCCGTGCGCCTTCGCGAGCGCGGCCTTCTCGTCGGACCCGACCGTGCCGATCACGGTCGCGCCGAGCGCCTTCGCCCATTGGCACACGAGCAGGCCGACGCCGCCCGCGGCCGCATGAATCAGGATCGTGTCGCCTGCCTTCACCGGATACGTGCGGCGCAGCAGGTAGTGCGCGGTCAGTCCCTGCAGCATCACGGATGCCGCGTCGTCGTAGCTGATCCCGTCCGGCAGCTTGACCAGGCGCTCGGCCGGCATCACGCGCTCCTGCGCATATGCGCCCGGCGGCTGGCCGACGTAGGCGACGCGGTCGCCGGCCTTGAACGCGGTCACGCCATCGCCGACGGCCGTCACCTCGCCCGCCGCCTCCATCCCGAGCCCGCCGGGCAGCGGCTGCGGATAAAGGCCGGTGCGGAAATAGACGTCGATGTAGTTGAGCCCGACCGCATGCTGCCGGATGCGGACTTCACCCGCCTTCGGCGCGCCGACTTCGACGTCGACCCACTTCATCACGTCCGGGCCGCCGGGATGGTCGTATCGGATTGCTTTCGGCATCGTTTCGCTCCTTGTTGGTCAGGAAATCGTGTTCGGCAAATACGGCTACATCGTCGCCGCTCGATGCATGCGAGCGGCGGACGTAGCGAACGATTCTCGCGCGTGCTGCGCGGTCATGCACCGTGTCACCGCAATCCCTTCACATCGTCAGGGTTTTCGCGATCAATGGCGCCGACAAACCATGCGCGCGGGGCCGCAGCTTTGAGCAGGTCGCTGGATTCGTTCGAAATCGCATTCGCGCCAATGACGGTCGTCGCACTGCGACTTGCGGGATTCATCGCGTTGCCGAGCCGGACGAACGTCGACTTTGCCTGCGACGGCCTGGCCTGACTGCCGCCGCGGGTCCCCGCGTGGCAGTCGGCGCGCGACAAGTCCAACACAGCGCATCGCCGCACGTGGTCAGGTTATCCACAGCTTGCGACGGGCCGGTCGGTTGACCCGCGTCCTGCCGCGCACATTTACGAGATGACGGCCGCGCAACGTGGCCGTTTGCCAACCCGATCATCCGCCGGATCCGAATTCGTGCACCGCTGCCTGCCTAGCACACGTCCTGCATGTTGCGCGCCAGATCGTCGAGCAGCATCCGCGCGGTCGCGACGTTGGTCGCAACCGGCACGTCGTGCACGTCGCATGCACGCACCAGCGCGGTGATGTCCGGATCGTGCGGCTGCGCGGTCATCGGATCGCGCAGGAACACGACGATGTCGACCCGGCCATCGGCGAGTTCGGCACCGATCTGCAAGTCGCCGCCGAGCGGCCCCGACAGCTTGCGCTCGACGTCGAGCCCGTGTGCGGCGGCGATGCGGCCGCCCGTCGTGCCGGTCGCAACCAGCCTGCATTGCGCGAGCGTCTCGCGGTACTGGCCCGCGAGCGCAACGATCTCGTCCTTCTTCGCGTCGTGCGCGATCAATGCGATGCGGGGTTTGCTCATCTCCGGTTCCTTCGTCGTTCAGTGGTTGTCGTCATCGTGAATGGTGCGGCGCGGCGGCGGGTCAGAACGTGCCCGGATACGCGCCGCCGTCGAGCAGCCAGTTCTGCCCGGTGATGTAGCCGGCATGCACGCTGCACAGGAACGCGCAGGCCGCGCCGAATTCCGCGCGCGTGCCGAGCCGGCCGGCCGGGATGTCCTTCGTGCGCCGCGCGCGCATCTCGTCGACCGTCACGCCTTGCGCCTTCGCCGACGCGGCGAGCGTCGTCGCGATCCGGTCGGTGTCGAACAGCCCCGGCAGCAGGTTGTTGATCGTCACGCCCTGCCCCGCGACCTTGCGCGACAGGCCGGCGACGAAACCGGTGAGCCCCGAGCGCGCACCGTTCGACAGCGCGAGCACGTCGATCGGCGCCTTCACGGCCGAACTCGTGATGTTGACGATCCGGCCGAAGCCGCGCCCGATCATCCCGTCGATGGTCGCGCGGATCAGCTCGATCGGCGTCAGCATGTTCGCGTCGAGCGCGCGGATCCAGTCGTCGTGCGAGAAATCGCGGAAGTCGCCGGGTGGCGGCCCGCCCGCATTCGTCACGAGAATGTCCGGCTGCGGGCACGCGGCGAGCGCGGCCGCGCGCCCGTCCGGCGTCGTGATGTCGCAGGCGACCGCGGTGACCGACACGTCCGACGCTGCGCGGATCTCTTCCGCGGTTGCCTCGAGCGTGTCGCGCGTGCGCGCGACGATCACGAGATTCACGCCCTCCGCGGCCAGCGCTTCCGCGCAGCCGCGTCCGAGCCCTTTGCTCGCCGCGCACACGAGCGCGGTCTTTCCTGCGATGCCGAGATCCATCGTCGATTCCTTTGTGGCGGCGCGCGCCGGCGCTTGCCTGCCGTGCCGCCGGACAGGCGAACGCGGCGCGCGGATTGTCGTCAGACATCGATAATATCCGGATCGCGCGGCGCGCCTTGGTAAAATTGCCGCCATAAGCGGCGGCCTGCCTTGCGCCGGCGCCGCCCCCGATCCTCTTTTGCCGCCAAGGCGCCCCGTCATGAAACAGGACAGCCGTTTCCCGAATCTCTTCATCCTCGATCACCCGCTGATCCAGCACAAGCTGACCCACATGCGCGACAAGGACACGTCCACGCGCACGTTCCGCGAGCTGCTGCGCGAGATCACGCTGCTGATGGGGTACGAGATCACTCGCAACCTGCCGATCACGACCAAGCGGGTCGAAACCCCGCTCGTCGAGATCGACGCGCCGGTGATCGCCGGCAAGAAGCTCGCGATCGTGCCGGTGTTGCGTGCCGGCGTCGGGATGTCGGACGGCCTGCTCGACCTCGTGCCGTCCGCGCGCGTCGGCCACATCGGCGTGTACCGCGCCGACGACCACCGCCCGGTCGAATACCTGGTGCGCCTGCCGGATCTGGAAGACCGGATCTTCATCCTGTGCGACCCGATGGTCGCAACCGGCTATTCGGCGGTGCACGCGGTCGACGTGCTGAAGCGCCGCAACGTGCCGGCCGCGAACATCATGTTCGTGGCGCTCGTCGCCGCGCCCGAGGGCGTGCAGGTGTTCCAGGACGCGCATCCGGACGTGAAGCTGTACGTCGCATCGCTCGACTCGCACCTGAACGAGCACGCATACATCGTGCCGGGCCTCGGCGACGCGGGCGATCGCCTGTTCGGCACGAAGAACTGACGGCGCGCACTGGGCGCGCCGCGATGGCCCGCCCGGCCGTTCGGCCATGCGCGGCGGCCCCGAAGCGGCGGTCGCCGCGTGATAAAATCACGTTCCACTCGACACGCGCGGCCCCGCGGCATCACGCCCGCCGACACGGCCGCCGATTCAACGACACATTGGCACACACGCCCGCGCAAGCACGCCCGGGCACGGAGAAAGGTATGGCTGGTCATTCGAAATGGGCCAACATCAAGCATAAGAAGGCAGCGGCCGACGCGAAGCGCGGCAAGATCTGGACCCGTCTGATCAAGGAAATCCAGGTCGCGGCCCGCCTCGGCGGCGGCGACCCGGGCTCGAACCCGCGTCTGCGTCTCGCGGTCGACAAGGCAGCCGACGCGAACATGCCGAAGGACAACGTGAAGCGGGCGATCGACCGCGGCGTCGGCGGCGCGGACGGCGCGAACTACGAAGAGATCCGTTACGAAGGCTACGGCATCGGCGGCGCGGCGATCATCGTCGACACGCTGACCGACAACCGCACCCGCACGGTCGCGGAAGTGCGCCACGCGTTCTCGAAGTTCGGCGGCAACATGGGCACCGACGGTTCGGTCGCGTTCATGTTCGATCACGTCGGCCAGTTCCTGTTCGCGCCCGGCACGTCGGAAGACGCGCTGATGGAAGCGGCGCTCGAAGCCGGTGCGGACGACGTCAGCACGAACGACGACGGCTCGATCGAAGTGCTGTGCGACTGGCAGGCGTTCTCGGCGGTGAAGGACGCGCTCGAAGCCGCGGGCTTCAAGGCCGAGCTCGCCGAAGTGACGATGAAGCCGCAGAACGAAGTCGAATTCGCGGGCGACGATGCGGTGAAGATGCAGAAGCTCCTGGACGCGCTCGAGAACCTCGACGACGTGCAGGAGGTGTATACGAACGCCGTCATCGTCGAGGAATGACATGCAGGCCGCCGTGCGCATCGTCGCGGCGGCGGCCCGACCGATTTCGCGGCCGGCGCGCCTGAGCGTGCCGGCCGCCCTGTTTTCTAGTCTGCGGGGAATCCCATGAAACTACTCGTCGTCGGTTCCGGCGGCCGCGAACATGCGCTGGCGTGGAAGCTCGCGCAATCGCCGCGCGTCCAGATGGTCTACGTCGCGCCCGGCAATGGCGGCACGGCGCAGGACGAGCGTCTGAAGAACATCGACATCACGTCGCTCGACGCGCTGGCCGATTTCGCGGAAAGCGAAGGCGTCGCGTTCACGCTCGTCGGGCCGGAAGCGCCGCTCGCGGCCGGCATCGTCAACCTGTTCCGCGCGCGCGGCCTGAAGATCTTCGGCCCGACGCGCGAGGCCGCGCAGCTCGAAAGCTCGAAGGATTTCGCGAAGGCGTTCATGAAGCGTCACGGCATTCCGACCGCCGACTACGAAACCTTCTCGGACGCTGCGGCCGCGCACGCGTACATCGACGCGAAAGGCGCGCCGATCGTCGTGAAGGCCGACGGCCTCGCGGCCGGCAAGGGCGTCGTCGTCGCGATGACGCTGGAAGAAGCGCATGCGGCAGTCGACATGATGCTGTCGGGCAACAAGCTCGGCGACGCCGGCGCGCGCGTCGTGATCGAGGAATTCCTCGACGGCGAGGAAGCGAGCTTCATCGTGATGGTCGACGGCAAGCACGCGCTGGCGCTGGCCTCGAGTCAGGACCACAAGCGTCTGCTCGACGAAGACCGCGGCCCGAACACGGGCGGCATGGGCGCGTACTCGCCCGCGCCGATCGTCACGCCGCAGATGCACGCACGCGTGATGCGCGAAATCATCATGCCGACGGTGCGCGGGATGGAGAAGGACGGCATCCGCTTCACGGGCTTCCTGTATGCGGGCCTGATGATCGACAAGGACGGCAATCCGCGCACGCTGGAATTCAACTGCCGGATGGGCGACCCGGAGACGCAGCCGATCATGGCGCGCCTGAAGAGCGATTTCTCGAAGGTCGTCGAGCAGGCGATCGCGGGCACGCTCGATACGGTCGAGCTGGACTGGGACCGCCGCACCGCGCTCGGCGTCGTGCTGGCCGCGCACGGTTATCCGGACGCGCCGCGCAAGGGCGACCGCATCAACGGAATCCCGGCCGAGACCGAACAGGCGGTGACGTTCCATGCGGGCACGACGCTCGTCGACGGCGACAAGCTCGTCACGTCGGGCGGCCGCGTGCTGTGCGTGGTCGGCCTCGCCGATTCCGTGCGCGAAGCGCAGCAGCATGCGTACGATGCGATCAACCAGATCAATTTCGAAGGCATGCAATACCGCCGCGACATCGGCTTCCGCGCGCTGAACCGCAAGAGCGCGTGACGATCGCGCCGGGCGCGCCCGCTCCTCTGCCGGGGTTCGCTAGAATGCCCGGCAGATGCCTTTTTTACGGCCCGCGCCTCGCGCGCGGGCGCCCAGTTCAGACATGACCGATTCGACCTACGACGTAACGCGCGTGCGCACGTACCTCCAGGGCCTGCAGACACGCATCGCCGACGCGCTCGGCGCGCTCGACGGCACGCCGCTCGCGACCGACGCGTGGCAACGCGGCCCCGAAGAGCGCCTGCGCGGCGGCGGCTGCACGCGGATTCTCGAAGGCGGCCGCGTGTTCGAGCGTGCGGGAATCGGCTTTTCCGACGTCGCGGGCGACGCGCTGCCGCCGTCGGCGAGCGCCGCGCGCCCGCAGCTGGCCGGCCGCGGCTTCGAGGCGCTCGGCGTGTCGCTCGTGCTGCACCCGCGCAATCCGTACTGCCCGACCGTGCACATGAACGTGCGGATGCTGATCGCGACGAAACCGGGCGACGCGCCGGTCTTCTGGTTCGGCGGCGGCATGGATCTGACGCCGGTTTATCCGTTCGAGGATGACGCGCGACACTTCCACCAGACGTGCAAGGACGCGCTCGACCCGTTCGGCGCCGAGCTGTATCCGCGTTTCAAGACGTGGTGCGACGAGTATTTCTTCCTGAAGCACCGCAACGAGACGCGCGGCGTCGGCGGGATCTTCTTCGACGATTTCTCGGAGCCCGGATTCGAACGTTCGTTTGAGATGATGCAAAGCGTCGGCGACGCGTTCCTGAACGCGTACCTGCCGATCGTCGAACGCCGCGTCACGCTGCCGTACGGCGAGCGCGAACGCGAGTTCCAGGCTTACCGGCGCGGCCGCTACGTCGAATTCAATCTCGTGTTCGACCGCGGCACGCTGTTCGGCCTGCAAAGCGGCGGCCGCACCGAATCGATCCTGATGTCGATGCCGCCGGTCGCGAACTGGCGCTACAACTGGCAGCCTGCCCCGGGTTCGCCGGAAGCGCGCCTCGCCGAATTCCTCGTGCCGCGCGACTGGGTCTGACCCGCGCGGCCGCCTCAAGAACAGGACACGTTTTTCTGAACACCACCGCCCGCCCCGCCCCGCAGCCGCGTCCGCTGTCGCGTCGCATCGGCCTGCTCGGCGGCACGTTCGACCCGATCCACGACGGCCATCTCGCGCTCGCGCGGCGGTTCGCAGACGTGCTCGGCCTGACCGAGCTCGCCCTGCTGCCGGCCGGACAGCCGTACCAGAAGCGCGACGTGTCGGCCGCCGAGCACCGCCTCGCGATGACGCGCGCCGCTGCGGGCGCGCTGTCGCTGCCCGGCGTGACGGTCACCGTCGCGACCGACGAAATCGAACACGACGGGCCGACCTACACCGTCGAGACGCTCGCGCGCTGGCGCGAGCGGATCGGCTCCGATGCATCGCTGTCGCTGCTGATCGGCGCCGACCAGCTGGTGCGGCTCGACACGTGGCGCGACTGGCGCGCGCTGTTCGACTACGCGCACGTGTGCGTGTCGACGCGCCCCGGTTTCGACCTCGGCGCGGCGCCGGCCGCCGTCACGCAGGAAATCGCGCGGCGCCAGGCAGGCGCCGACGTGCTGAAAGCGACGCCGGCCGGCCATCTGCTGATCGACACGGCGCTCGCGTTCGATATCGCGGCAACCGACATCCGTGCGCACCTGCGCGAATGCATCGCGCGTCATGCGCAAATGCCCGACGCGTCGGCCGAGCATGTGCCGGCCGCCGTCTGGGCCTATATTCTTCAACATCGCCTCTACCATTCCTGATTCCATGGATATCCGCAAACTGCAGCGCGTGATCGTCGACGCTCTCGAAGACATCAAGGCGCAAGACATCAAGGTGTTCAACACCAGCCACCTGACCGAACTGTTCGACCGCGTGATCGTCGCGTCGGGCACGTCGAACCGGCAGACCAAGGCGCTCGCGTCCAGCGTGCGCGACAAGGTCAAGGAAGCCGGCGGCGACATCGTCAGCTCCGAGGGCGAAGACACCGGCGAATGGGTGCTGGTCGATTGCGGCGACGCGGTCGTGCACATCCTGCAGCCGGCGCTGCGCCAGTACTACAACCTCGAGGAAATCTGGGGCGACAAGCCCGTGCGGATGAAGCTCGGCGGCGGCAAGGGCCCGAACGGCGCCGCCACGGCCGGCGACGACGAGGACGACGACGAGGAAGAAGCCCCCGCCCGCCCGGCGCGCAAGACGGCGGCCCGTCGCCGCTGAGCTGCCGCGAGTCGTTCCGATGAAGCTTTTCATCCTCGCGGTCGGCCACAAGATGCCCGGCTGGATCGCGTCCGGCTTCGACGAATACACGAAGCGGATGCCGCCCGAGCTGCGCATCGAGCTGCGCGAGATCAAGCCCGAACTGCGTTCGGGCAGCCGCAGCGCGGAAAGCGTGATGGCGGCCGAGCGGCAGAAGATCGACGCTGCGCTGCCGAAGGGCGCGCGCATCGTGGCCCTCGACGAGCGCGGCCGCGACTGGACCACGATGCAGCTCGCGCAGGCGCTGCCCGGCTGGCAGCAGGACGGTCGCGACGTCGCGTTCGTGATCGGCGGCGCCGACGGCCTCGATCCGGAGCTCAAGGCGCGCGCCGACCTGTTGCTGCGCATCTCCAGCATGACGCTGCCGCACGGGATGGTCCGCGTGCTGCTTGCCGAACAGCTTTACCGGGCGTGGAGCATCACGCAGAATCACCCCTATCATCGCGCATGACGCGTCGCCCTCGGGACGCGCGCCGCGCGCGCTCAACGAGATAACGACACCATGCCGTCCAGCACCCCGTCCGCACTTTTTCCGGCCCCGCTTTTCCAGACCCTTTACCTCGCCTCGCAAAGTCCGCGCCGCCAGGAGCTGCTGCAGCAGATCGGCGTGCGCTTCGAACTGCTGCTGCCGCGCCCGGACGAGGATGCCGAGGCACTCGAAGCCGAGCTGCCCGGCGAAGCCGCCGATGCATACGTACGCCGCGTGACCGTCCTGAAGGCCGAGGCCGCGCGTGCGCGCCTGGTGGCGAGCGGCAAGCCCGCCGCGCCAGTGCTGGTCGCGGACACCACGGTCACGATCGACGGGAAGATTCTCGGCAAGCCGGCCGATGCCGACGAGGCACTCGCGATGCTGACGCGCCTCGCCGGCCGCGAACACGAGGTGCTGACGGCCGTCGCAGTCATCGGCGCGGACGGCGAACTCCTGCCGCCCGCCCTGTCGCGCTCGTCGGTGCGCGTTTGCGCCGCATCCCGCGACGCGTTCGCGCGCTACGTGGACACCGGCGAGCCGTTCGGCAAGGCCGGCGCATACGCGATCCAGGGCCGCGCGGCCGAGTTCATCGAGCGAATCGACGGCTCCCATTCGGGTATCATGGGTCTGCCCCTTTTTGAGACTGCCGCGCTGCTGCGCGCCGCGCGCGTCGCCTTCTGAATCCCACCATGAACGAAGAAATCCTGATCAACCTCACGCCGCAGGAAACGCGGGTCGCACTCGTGCAGCAAGGCGCGGTGCAGGAGCTTCACGTCGAGCGCACGCTGTCGCGCGGGCGGGTCGGCAACATCTACCTCGGCAAGGTCGTGCGCGTGCTGCCCGGCATGCAATCGGCGTTCATCGACATCGGCCTCGAACGCGCGGCGTTCCTGCACGTCGCGGACATCTGGCATCCGCGCCTCGCGGGCGAGCCGCAGTCGGGCGCGCCGCACCAGCCGATCGAGAAGACCGTGTTCGAAGGCCAGACACTGATGGTCCAGGTGATCAAGGATCCGATCGGCACGAAGGGCGCGCGGCTGTCGACGCAGGTCAGCATCGCGGGCCGCACGCTCGTGTACCTGCCGCAGGAGCCGCACATCGGCATTTCGCAGAAGATCGAGAGCGAAGCCGAGCGCGAGGCCGTGCGTGCGCGGCTGACCGCCGTAATCCCGCCGGACGAGAAAGGCGGCTACATCGTGCGCACGATCGCCGAGGATGCGACGTCCGACGAACTGGCCGGCGACGTCGCGTACCTGCGCAAGACCTGGGCGACGATCGTCGCGCAGGCGCAGCGGATGCCGGCGACGAGCCTGCTGTATCAGGATCTCGACCTCGCGCAGCGCGTGCTGCGCGACTTCGCGAACGACGACACCACACGCATCCAGGTCGACTCGCGCGAAACCTACCAGCGCCTCGCGGAATTCGCGGCCGAGTTCACGCCGGCGGTGAGCCCGAAGCTGCATCACTACACCGGCGAGCGGCCGCTGTTCGACCTGTACAACATCGAGACGGAGATCCAGCGTGCGCTGTCGCGCCGCGTCGATCTGAAGTCCGGCGGCTATCTGATGATCGACCAGACCGAGGCGATGACGACGATCGACGTGAATACCGGCGGCTACGTCGGCGCGCGCAATTTCGACGACACGATCTTCAAGACCAACCTCGAGGCCGCGCACACGATCGCGCGGCAGTTGCGGCTGCGCAACCTCGGCGGGATCATCATCATCGACTTCATCGACATGGAGAACGCCGAGCATCGCGACGCGGTGCTGTCCGAGCTGAAGAAGGCGCTGTCGCGCGACCGCACGCGCGTGACGGTCAACGGCTTTTCGCAATTGGGTCTCGTGGAGATGACCCGCAAGCGCACGCGCGAATCGCTCGCGCACGTGCTGTGCGAACCCTGCCCGACCTGCCAGGGCAAGGGTCAGGTGAAGACGTCGCGCACCGTCTGCTACGACATCCTGCGCGAGATCCTGCGCGAGTCGCGCCAGTTCAATCCGCGCGAATTCCGCGTAATCGCCGCGCAGCAGGTGATCGACCTGTTCCTCGACGAGGAATCGCAGCATCTCGCGATGCTGATCGACTTCATCGGCAAGCCTGTGTCGCTGCAGGTCGAGTCGAATCTGAGCCAGGAGCAATACGATATCGTGCTGATGTAACGCTCTGAGCCGACCGCCGCCGGCCCCGCCGCGCGGCGTCCAATGCGGCGCCCGCCGCCGCTTCCTTCCCCCCTTCCCGTTCGTCACACACCATGAGCAAACGCCACAACCGCCGCCAGCGCAAGAAACTCCACATCGCCGAGTTCCAGGAACTCGCGTTCAACGCGACCGCGCAGTACCGCAACGAGCTGTCCGACCTCGAGCGCGGTCAGCTGATCGACGCGTTCATCGATTTCGTCGAAGCCAACGGGCTGTTGACAGTCGCATCCGCCGACGAAGGCATTGGCGCGTACGTGATCTCCGGCGCCCCGCGCGGCACGACGACCGACGCCGACCGCGAGGCCGTGCGCGCATGGCTCGCCGCACGTCCGGAGCTGACCGACGTCCAGGTCAGCGAATTCAGCGACGCGTGGTATCCGGACGCCTGACGTTCCGCTTGCTCCGCGCCTCATGCGGCGCCCGCTCCGTCGTCGACGGCCGGGCGCCGTGTTCTTTGGAGCCGCCGCCGACGCAGTTTCGGCGGTCGATCCTCGCCATTTGCCCGCCACCCCTCGCCCATTCCTCCGCAGAAATCGGTCCTGAAAGGAAGACACGTTAAACTCTCACCTCGCGTGGTGCGCCGCCCGCACCCGCCATCCATCGCCAGCGCGAGCCTTCGGGCACGCCCCCGACCCATGGAGTGAGTGTCAATGAGCGGCGGACTTCCGTTTCCCGCATCCCGCATGCCGTTTCCGTCGTCGACGGTCTTCCTCGTTCTCGCAGCCGCTGCGCTGCTGTCCGGCTGCGGGCTGCTGCCGACGCAGAATCCGCCTGCCCCGATCAGCGAGGCGCTCGTCGAGCCCGTCGGTGAAACCGCAGGCGAACCGTTGACGATGCCGCCCGTGCCGCCGCTCGTGCAGCCGGAGGAACCCGAAGCGCCGAAAAAACCGCACCGCGAGGCGCCACGGCCGAAACCGGTGCAGCGCCCCGAATCGCCGACGCCGGCGCCGCCCCCACCGCCTCCGCTGATTGCGACGCGCCCGGTCGAGCGCAGCCAGATCCATGCGCTGCTCGACAGTGAAGTCGCGCGCCGCAACGGCAAGGTGATCGGTCGCGCGGTCGACATGGTCGTCGATGCGGGCGGCAAGCCGCGCGAGATGATCGTCAACCTGCAGGGCTTCATGGGCGTCGGCGACCGCAAGGTCAGCTTCCCGTGGAACGTGTTCCGCTTCACGCCGGGCGGCAAGCAGGAGCCGATCGTGCTCGACGTGCCGTCGGGCGAGCTGCCCCCGGCCGCTCGACCCAAGGCCGTGCCGTTGTCGGGTTCGGCCGCGGCGTCGCCCACGACGCGGCTGCCGATGCTCGACAGCGACATCGAGCGCCCGAACGGCACGAAGATCGGCCGCGTCGTCGACGTGCTGATCGACCGCGCCGCACAGCCGCAGGCCGTCGTGCTCGACCTCGGCGGGCTCGTCAATACCGACCGCCGTTCGATTGCCGCGAGCTGGGGCGCGCTGCGCTTCGTCACGCGCGACAAGGCGCTGCATCCGCAGCTCGACCTGAACGACGCGCAGATCAAGGCCGCCCCGCCCTATGCGGCCGACAAGCCGATCGTCGTGGTCTCGCCCCCGGTTTCCGCCGCCGCGCCGGCTTCGTCTGCGAGTGCTGCCCGATGACGATCAAGCATTCCGTCAGCGTTCGCAGTCTCCGCGCTCTCGACTGGCTCAACTTCTTCGTTGCAAACGTTCAAACCGGCTTCGGTCCGTTCATCGCGTCCTACCTCGCATCGCACAAGTGGACGCAGGGCGAGATCGGCATGGTGCTGTCGATCGGCACGATCAGCGCGATGGTCAGTCAGGTGCCGGGCGGCGCCGCCGTTGACGCGCTCAAGAACAAGAAAGGCGCGGCCGCATGGGCGATCGCCGCGATCATCCTGTCCGCAGTGCTGCTCGCATCGAGCCCGACGATCGTGCCGGTGATCGCGGCCGAGGTGTTTCACGGCTTCGCGAGCTGCATGCTCGTGCCGGCGATGGCCGCGATCTCGTTCTCGCTCGTGGGCCGCGCGGATCTCGGCGACCGGCTCGGCCGCAACGCGCGCTGGGCATCGATCGGCAGTGCCGTCGCCGCGGGGCTGATGGGACTCACCGGCGAGTATTTCTCCGCGCGCGCGGTGTTCTGGCTGACCGCCGTGCTCGCATTGCCCGCGCTGTTCGCGCTCGCGATGATTCAGCCGACGCACGAAGTGATCCCGCATGCGCAGAAGCCGGACGACCGCGACGATCACGACGAAGGCGAGGAACGCGAAACGCTGATCGAACTGCTGCGCGATCGCCGAATGCTGACCTTCGCGGCGTGCGTCGTGCTGTTCCACCTGTCGAACGCGGCGATGCTCAACCTCGCGGCCGGCGAAGTAACGGCCGGAATGGGCGAGAACGTGCAACTCGTGATCGCCGCGTGCATCATCGTGCCGCAGGCGATCGTGGCAATGCTGTCGCCATGGGTCGGCCGCTCAGCGCAACGCTGGGGGCGCCGGCCGATCCTGCTGCTCGGCTTCTCCGCGCTGCCGGTGCGCGCGCTGCTGTTCGCCGGCGTCAGCAGCCCGTACCTGCTGGTACCGGTGCAAATGCTCGATGGCATCAGCGCGGCGGTGTTCGGCGTCATGCTGCCGCTCATTGCGGCCGACGTTGCGGCCGGCAAGGGGCGCTACAACCTGTGCATCGGGCTGTTCGGTCTGTCGGCCGGGATCGGCGCGACGCTCAGCACGGCCGTGGCCGGCTACGTCGCCGATCACTTCGGCAACGCGGTCAGCTTCTTCGGGCTCGCCGCCGCCGGTGCGCTTGCGGTGCTGCTGGTCTGGCTTGCGATGCCGGAAACGCGCGTCGAGAATGGCGACGCGACTGCCGGCGAGCCGGCCGCCGCGCCGTCGGAGCAGACGCACTGACGCACTCGCACGCCGCATCCGCCTGAGGTCACGCAGACGATGGACACGATCAGGACCCTCAACGAAGCCCGCCAGCAGATCCAGCAATCGATCTTCGATCTGTTCAAGGGGCTCACCTTCGGCGAACGGCTCGCGCAAGGCGCGCTGATGGCGTTGCAGGCCGTCTGCGGCGCGTGTCTCGCGTACGCGATCGGCCGCGCCCTGCACACCGAGCAAGCCGTGTGGGCGGCGATCACCGCGATCGCCGTCACGCAGCACAACTACTCGGACACGATGTCGCTGTCGCGCGATCAGTTCATCGGCGCGATGATCGGCGGCCTCGTCGGCTTCGCGGGCGCGGCGCTCGGCGGCGATCGCGTCGTTGCGTATGCGATTGCGGTCGCAGTTGCGATCGTCGCGTGCTGGTGTCTGAACGTCGGCAGCGCGGCACGGCTCGGCGGCGTGACCGCAACGATCGTGCTGCTGTTCCCGGGCAACGGCCCCCTGTGGGACATTCCGCTGATGCGGCTCGCGGAAGTGGCGCTCGGCACCGTGTGCGCGCTCGGCGTGTGCTGGCTGATGTCGCGGATCGAGCGATGCTGGTACCGGCGGGCGGCGGACCATCGCAAGGACGCGAATACCTGACGCGGTTGCCGGACGCAAGCCCGGCAACCGGATGAACCGAGGATCGGTGGCGAAAGCGTTACGGACCGACGCGCAGCACGATGCCCGAGCCGATCTGCACGAGCAGATAGTCGCCGCCCACGCCGACCCAGTGATAGCCGCGCGGCGGCGGGCTCAGGTGATAGCCGCGCCAGTCGTCGACCACGTACTGGCGATCGCGGAATTCGTCGGGCAGGCGGTCGCCCTTGTGCCAGTCTCGGCGCGGCTGGTCGGCCCAGCGCGGCGGCACGTCGTCGTCGCGATGCATCGCGTGGCCCGGCGGCATGTGCTTCGGGCCATGGCCGCGGTGCATGCCCGGGCCGCCGTGATCGTCGTCGTTGCCATGCCCCTGCGCCATCGCGGCCGGTGCCGCGACCGTCGCGGCGAGCAGCGCGGCCAGCATCATCCCGTGCATCTTCCTCATCGTTCTTCCCTCCGTGTTGTCACGTCGAATCGGAAACAACTGGACTGCACGATCAAGCCTAGCACACGCGCGTGGCGCAGCGTCAGGCCGCCTGCTGCTGGTACTGGATCCGGTGGAGGTGTGCGTACAGCCCGCCGTGGCGAAGCAGTTCGTCGTGGCTGCCCTCTTCGACGATCTTGCCGGCCTCGAGCACGAGGATCCGGTCCGCACGCTCGATGGTCGACAGCCGGTGCGCGATCACGAGCGTCGTGCGACCTTCCATCAACCGCTCGAGCGCGGCCTGCACGTGACGCTCGGATTCCGAATCGAGCGCGGAGGTCGCCTCGTCGAGGATCAGGATCGGCGCGTCCTTGTAGATCGCGCGCGCGATCGCGAGCCGCTGGCGCTGGCCGCCCGACAGGCGCATTCCGTTGCCGCCCACCACCGTGTCGAGCCCGTCCGGCATTGCAGCGACCGCATCGGCGAGGTTCGCGGCCTCGAGCGCCGCCTGCACGCGGGCCCGATCGGGCGTCTGCCCGTATGCAACGTTCGCGGCGATCGTATCGTTGAACAGCACGACATCCTGGCTGACCATCGCCATCTGTGCGCGCAGCGCGTGGATGTCGTAGTCGGTCACCGGCACGCCGTCGACCAGGATCGCGCCGCCGGTGGGATCGAAGAAGCGCGGCAGCAGGTTCACGAGCGTCGTCTTGCCGCTGCCTGACGGGCCCGCGAGGGCGATCATCTCGCCCGGTGCGACTTTGAACGAAATGCGGTCGAGTGTCGGCCGCTCGGATGCGCCATAGTCGAACGATACGTCGCGGAACTCGATCTCGCCGCGTGCGTGCGGCAGCGCGCGGCCGCCGCCCTGCGGCTCGGCCGGTTCGTCGATCAGGCCGAAGATCAGCTCGGCGGCGGTCACCGCACGCTGCAGCGGCTGATTCACGTCGATCAAGTGCTTGAGCGGTGAAATGATCAGCAGCATCGACGTGACGAACGCGACGAAGCCGCCTACCGTGGTCTGATCGTGCTTCGACTGCACGACCGCAACCGTGATCACGATCGCAAGCGCGATCGACGCGAGAAACTGCGTCAAAGGTTGCGCGAGGCCGCCGGCAACGGTCATCCTCATCGCATAGCCGCGCAGGCGTTTGGCCATTTCGCTGAAGCGCGAGATTTCGTATGGCTCGCCGTTATACACCTTGACGACCTTGTAGCCGGCGACGGCCTCCTCAACGACGTACGAAAGGTCGTTGGTGAGCATCTGCTGATCGCGCCCGAGCCTGCGCAGACGCCGATTGATCTTGCTGACGAGCCAGCCGATGCCCGGCAGGATCACGGCAATGATCAGCGTGAGCCGCCAATTCAGATAGAACAAGTAGCCCAGCAGGAACACGACGGTCAGCGAGTCGCGCACCAGTGTGACCATCACGCTGACCAACACGTTGAGGATCTGATTGACCTCGAACACGATCGCGTTGATCACCGTGCTCGCCGTTTCACGCTGAAAAAAGGATGCGCTGGTGTTGACCATCCGGGAAAACATGTCAAGGCGCATCTGCAGCAGGATCCGGTTCGACACGTAGGCGAGCAGATACTGCGATGCGTACTGCGCCGCGCCGCGCACGAACGCAAGGCTGATCACGGCGATCGGCACGAACCATACCGCCTGATGACTTCCGTTGCTGCCGAAACCATGATCGAGGAGCGGTTTGAGCAGGGCCGGAATGCCGGCGTCGGTCGCCGAACTGATCGCCATCGCCAGCACGCCGAGCAGCAGCACGCCCACCAGCGGACGAACGTAGACCCACAGCCGCTTGCCGACCGCGGAGGTTTGTGTATGTCCGTCGCCGACTGGCCTTCTGAGGCCTGTTTGGTGCTTGCTCAAGACGATCCTTTGATGCGAATGGGACGAGCCCGGGATGGTTTGTTAAACGGAGCGAATTATAAGGCTCGCGGCTCCTCCAGCTCGAACGCGCGCCGGATCTGCGCGATGAATACGTCAGCTTCCTGATGAATCATCTGCCGATATGGCTCGAATTCGGCCGAACAGCGAGCGAAATCGCCAAAAATCGTACCGATGACCTGGCCGAACTGCTCGACGAATCCGCTCGCCTTTGGGTCGAGCTTGTATGTGTCCGGTATCGGCACATCCACCGGGTTGCCGGCGGAGCCGTGCCGGGCCGTGACCACGCAGCAGCCGTGCACGGCCGCCTCGCGCGGCAGCCGGTCCCGGCCCGGATGGTGCCCGAAGTCGATATAGACCTTGGCGGCGCAAAACGCATCGGCAAGTTGCTCGCGGTTCAGGCCGCGCAACGGCTTGAATTGCCACTGCGGGTATGCACGCATCAGGCGCTCGGTAGTCGCCCGTCCCTTGCTCGGGTTGTACAGAATCACGTCGTCGTGCCGAGCGGCGGCCAGGCGCCGCGGCAACGCCGCCAGATAATCGGGCGAGGTGTAAACCGGGATCGAATCAGTCAGCGGCAGCACGGAAAAACCACGTGCCGCAAGATATGACTGCGCGTGATGGCTTTGGGCGAAGTGCTTCAGATGCCGTAATGCACCAATTCCACCCAACGGCCGCTTGCCCTTGATCCACGCCTTGAAATAGCGGAAGCGGTCACGCAGCGGGTTTCCGTAGCGCACGCATGTGTAATTGTTCAACGACATCCACCAAATCGCCGCGTCGGCGTGTCGGACGTGCAGCGCGTCGGTCGGCATGATCTCGGGAAACACGACGAGTTCGCCGGGATTGTCCGCATACGCCTCCACCGGCGCCGCGTACTTGCGATACGGTTCGGGCGTTTCGAATGTTCGGCTGAAAGGACTGTACACAATCGCTGCCGGCTGGCCCAACCGGTTCAATTCGGCGACGAGCTGATGCAGCGCCTCGGGGCCGGCCGTCATCGCGCCGCCCGGGCAAACGACCCTGATTTTGGTATACCGATTCATCCCCTTGCAGCCCCGTTCAGCGGGTGCGCGTCGCGCCGCCGCGTATCTTCGCCCGCCAAAGCCTGCGCACCAAGGCACGCGATCATCAGACCATAGAACGACGCGGTATATTTAAGTGTGAACATTTCAAAACCGATACTCATCACCATCACGCAGATGATATAAATCAGGCCCAGTCGGCTCGCCTGCTTGACGGAAGCGTTGGCAGCATGGCACCTCCGCGCGAAGAACACGAGCGGAATCAGGAATTGGCACAGCACCGCAACCCCGCCCGCCACGCCTGAGCGCAGCAGGTTCGCCAAGAGTTCGTTATGCGGTCCATGCTCGATCGCGATCGCCTGCGATGGGGGCGCAATCGACGTGATCCACGGCTGGTTCAGCAATGCCAGATAGCCGGTATCGCCGTAGCCGCCCCACGGGCGATGCTTGAACAGTTCCCACGACATGTGCCACATCGTGAGCCGCAAGCCAGCCGACGTGTCGCGCTGTGTACCGGTCAGCCATTGGCGGATTTCGTCGTAACCGCTCACCAGGCGCGCGGCTATTTCTTGATTGAGCACAAGCACGGCAACCAGTGCGGCGAAACCAGCCAGAAGCCACCACAGTCTGACGGAGCGCCGGTTCAGCCACAGCCACAGCGCAAATACGACCGGTATCACATACCAGGCGGTGCGCGTTCCGGAACCGATGATCAGCGCGATGCCCACCAGCACGCCAACCGACTGCCACGCAACCAGCAGCTTGCCGGCACGTTCGGACGTGACGCGGATGGAAAACAAGCAAAAGCCGGTCAGCACCAGCCCATAAACCCCGAAGGTGTCCGTATCGACAAAATACGTCGCATAGCGGCCGCCCCACTGCCGGGAGGCCGTCGGATCGAGCCACACTTCGATTAGCATCGCGAACAAAGCGAGCGGCGCCGCATAGCCGACGATACGAGCGAAGTCAACGCGGCGTTGATAGCAATGCAGAAGAATCGGAATCGCGAGCAACATCCGCATGGGCGCATCAAACGCCTTCAGCACCCATTCTTGCCGAAACAGCTGCCCGATCCCGAGCGCGACGATCGGCGCGGCCAAGGCGACCATCAAAGGTGCGAAGCGGCGCCATTGACCGCGCGCTTCGGCCCACCATGCCGGGCCGTGCAGCACGGCCAGCAGCGACATGACGAAGAGCGCGGTATTGGTCGCGCCACGCCAGCTCAAATATCCGGCTACACCCAGTCCGGCTGCCAGCACGGTCGCGAGGTCCACCAACCGGCGACGGGGTGCGAAGTCGTGCTGCGGCCCCTCTCGGCGCGAAGCGCCAGGCAGCAGACGATCAAACAACATGCTCATTGATTTCGGATATCGCGGAATTATTGCGTGAAATTGCCAACCGGAGAATAGCACACGGACTTCGGGGCGACGAATCGGCACCGGGGCACGCCGCGCCCCCGTGGAGCCAGCGTCGTGCCGAGTACCGAAATTGGCACGCTCGTCCCCGCAGCCTTGAGCACGCAGGCATCGCCCATATCGGCGCTTGCTATACTTGCGCGAGTTGCATCGATCCTCCAGCCCCGCCCGACCCACCCCTCACGTCTCATGAGCGACCGTTTCGCCGCCCCCACTCTCAGCGCCATCGTAATCACCAAGAATGAGGCTCGTGATATCGGTGCGTGTCTCGCATCGCTGCGCCCCTGGGTCGACGAGATCGTCGTGTTCGACTCCGGCAGCACCGACGGCACGCAGGCGATCTGCCGCGAGTACGGCGCGATCGTTCACGAAACCGACTGGCCGGGTTTCGGCGTGCAAAAACAGCGCGCGCTGGACCAGGCTCGCGGAAAATGGGTGCTTTCGATCGATGCCGACGAGCGCGTTCCACCCGAGCTGAGGGACGAGATTCTCGCTTGCATTGCGTCGCCGCGTGCCGAGCTCTACGATCTCCCGCGGCGGTCCAATTATTGCGGCACCTGGATTCGCCACAGCGGCTGGAATCCCGATTACGTGCGGCGCCTGTTCATGCGCGGCCGTGCGCGCTTCTCCGACGATCTCGTTCACGAGCGCGTAGTGGGCGACGACGGCGCGCGGAGCGCACGGCTTGCTGCCCCGCTGCTCCACTACACGTACCGCGATTTTTCGGAAGTGCTGGGCAAGATCGACAGCTATTCGAGCTATGGCGCCGCGCAGAAGGTGGCGCGCGGCAAATCCGGCGGTCTGCGCCACGCGATATTGCATGGCCTGTGGACGTTCATCCGTACCTACGTGATCAAGCTTGGCTTTCTCGACGGCAAAATGGGTTTCATTCTCGCCGTATCGAATGCCGAGGCTTCGTACTATCGCTATCTGAAAATGATGTTGCTCGCCGACGAACGCGACAATCACCCGCAAACCTGAACATGAGCCGCCCAAAGATCTACGATTGTTTCTGCTATTTCAACGAGGACATGTTGCTCGAGCTGCGGCTCGAAACGCTGTGGGACCACGTCGACTACTTTGTGATTTCGGAGGCCGTCTACACGCAGACGGGCAACCCTAAACCGCTGAATTTCGACATCGACAAATTTGCCAAATACCGCGACAAGATTCGGTACCTGGTGGTCGATCATTTTGCACCGGGCGCGCGTAGCGCCTGGACGAACGAGAACTATCAGCGGAACTATCTTATTCACGGGCTGCACGACGCACAACCTGATGATTGGATCCTGGTGTCGGACCTCGACGAAATTCCGCACCCGGCCTCGATTCGCACGTACGATCCGCGCTACCGCCGCGGTGATTTTCAGCAGCACGCATATGCGTATTTCCTGAACAATCAGTTGGTGGAGAAAGACGGCCGGCCCGCGATCTGGACAGGGTCGAAGATCACGACCATGCGCCAGGTCGAACGGTTTTTCGGCAACATCAACGCAGTCCGTTCATACAAATCGTCCGGACCGCTGCGCTCGCTGCGTCGCGCCTGGTTCCGGCGCTTCGAAGTACAGCGTTTGACGCCGGGCGGCTGGCATTTCACATGGGTGCTGCCGCCGGAGAAAATCTTGCTCAAAATGGAGAGCATTGCCGAGCAGGAGTTCGTGCGCGACGAGTTCAAGGATCTGGCATATATCGACACGCAGATCCACGCCGGTCGAGACCTGCTCAATCCGAACAGCCGCTACGTCGCGCAAGCGCCCGATGCCGACCGCTTCCCCCCTTACCTCGCCGCGCACAGTGAACGTTACGCGCGATGGCTGAGGCCGCTCTGAGCGGCCCCGAACATACTTCAGACGCTGCTCTTGTCGGTTGATCGAGCGTCGCGCTCCGCAAACGGGGCGAACTGCAGTTGGCCGGGAAGGTTCGGCTCCCACGCATCTAGATCGAGGGTGGGGTAACGACCGAACGCATACATCAGGCGCTTCAGGCGGCTCTTCAAGCTCGGCACCGGCACGTTTGGCAGCGCGTCGCGCGGCATGCCGGCGCCGTCGCGCATGTACTTCTTCTTGAATTCGCGTGGAGAGATGCCCCACTTCATCAGGAATTCGCGCCCGCCGCGATTGCGCCTGATGCGTCCGGTGCTCCGGCAGCTAAAGTGATAGATGCGGCTGTCGCCGACGATCCGGAACACGCGGCAGCCGACCAGCCACAGCTTGATCAGGAAATCGTCGTCGCTGCTCATGCCGGGCCCGAACTCGATGCTGTAGCCGCCGACGCGATGCCACAGCTCGCGGCTCACGAGCGTAGGCTGGGATGCGACACCGTCGCGATCGACGCTCTTCAGCTGCCTGGCATGGGCAAGCAAGCCGGCTTCGTCGAAGGTCTCGGGGCCGGTGCCGAATGCGCCTACCGAGACAAGGTCATTCCCCGTCTGCGTCGGCTCGATCAGATGCGACGACAAGTACGCGCACGAGTGATCGAGTCCGCGCAGCGCCGTTTCGAATGCGAGATCCCAGCCCGGCGTGCAGAACATGTCGTCGTTCATGAAGACGATCCAGTCGCGTGTCGCGAGCCTCGCCACGTCATTCAGCGCGATGCACACGCCGACGTTCCCCCTGCTCCACGTATGGGCGATGCCTTGTTCGCGCACCCAGTCGAGCGTGCCGTCACTGCCGTCGTTGACATGCACGACGATCTCGTGCTCGTAGGCCGAATGCCGCCGAATACTGTCGACACACAGTTTCAGATAAGGCAGGTTGTTCCAGGTTGGAATCAGGATGCTAAACATGCTTGTTTTCTCTCGCTATTGAATCGACGCGCACCAGCGCCGTGGCCACGGGCACGTTCAGCAATTCGCCGGCGGCCCGAATCACGCGGGTCGCGCTGAGCGTGGTGAGGCATTCGCTGCTGCTCTCCACGTGTTGCTCACACCCTTCCTTCAGACACGGGACGCAATTGCCTTCGCCTTGAAGCAGATAGACGTTTCCTTGTCGCGCCGTCCCCTTGCGCTGCCAGGGGTTGACTGTCGCAGCCCATGCGGCAGGCAATGGCCCCCAGCGCACGGGATCGGACGGGCCGAACAGCGCGAGCGTCGGCGTACCGGTCGCCGCCGCGATATGCGTGGCGCTCGTATCGGGGCCCACGTACAGACGCGCCCGTCGAATCATCTCCGCGCATTCCGCCAACGAAAGTTGTCCGACCCGATTCAGCACGAAGCCCGGAAGACGGGCGGCGATATGTTCCGCATATTCGCGCTCGGCCGCTGCGGGGCCGCCACTCAATGCGACCGCGAACCCTTGGGCATGCAACCACGTAGCGAGCTCGACCCAACCATCGACGTGCCACAACTTGTACGCGAACATCGGGTACGGATGCAGCACGACGTACGGCCGCCCCAGCAGTTCGTCCGCGCCGTCAAAACGCTGTTCGAACCGCGCAACTGCCGCGGCGTCGCTGCCTACGGCAGGCGGCACCACGTGCGGGACGGGCGTGATGCCGATCGCGCGCGCCAATGACAGAACACTATTGACGGTGTGAAGATCTCCGTCGTCAATGACATGACGGTCGAGCATCCAGCGATTGAACCACGTGACCCGCTCACGCGCCAACAGACCGATGCGTTTTCGGCCGGCGAACCAGCTGTAGAACCGTGCGCGATCCGAACTGATCGCGGCGCATGCCAGATCATAGCGGCGCCAGATCCGCGCAGCATCTGCGAAACGCTCGCCGATGCGGGCACGTTGCGCGACCGTGATTACGCGGCGGATATCCGGATTGTTTTCGAGCACACCCTCGGTACCGCGAAACACCAGCATGTCGATCTGCGCCGCGGGCCAGCGCTCCTTCAGCGAGCGCACGAGAGGTGTCGTCAGCAGCACGTCGCCGATGCGTCGCGTGCAGACGACCAGTATTGTGCGTGGAGGGCGGTCCGTGGGAAACAGGTGCAAAACTTGATTCATAAATCGGCTGAGCCTCGTTGGTCTCCGGTGGCTATCGGATCGGCATACTCAGCGCGTTCAGTACGTAATCTCGACGACGCTGCCGTCGAACGCCGCGCGCAGCTCCGCGAGCAGCGTGTCGCTCGGTTTCACGCGCCATGCGTCGCCGAGCCGCATTTCGCCCTGCGCGCGCGCGTTGCTGTAGTGGATCTGGACCGCGAGCCCGTTCGGCAGCGGCGCCTGCGGGCGGCGGCCTCCGTCGCGGCCGCCGCCGCGCGGCGCGGGCGCATCGAATGCCGGCGCGGCCGCCGGGTCGTCCTTCGACACGTGCGGCTCGAGCACGCGGCGCAGCGCCGCCGCATCGGCATTGCCGTTCATCGTGAGCCGAACCGCCTGCGCGTAGCGGCTGCGTGCACGTTCGAGGTCCATCACCGTGTCGGCCGTGAAGCGGATGCCGCCGGTAAACGCGTCGTTGCGCGCCTGCCCCTGCACGATCAGCAGCTCGTCTTCCTTGAACAGCGCCTTGTTCGCGTCGAACTGTTCGTTGAAGATCGTGATCTCGCACTGGCCCGACCCGTCGTCGAGCAACGCGATCAGCATCTTGCCGCGCTGCGTCATCTGCGTGCGCAGCGACGCGATGATGCCGGCGACGAGCTTGTCGCGGCCTTCCTTCAGGTCGCCGAGCTTCTGCCGCACGAACCGGCGCACTTCGTCGCGATACGCGTCGAACAGGTGGCCGGACAGGTAGAAGCCGAGCGCGCCCTTCTCTTCCTGCAGCCGGCGCTTGTCGTCCCACGCGGGCTCGTCGACGAGCGCATGCGCGTGCGGCGACTCGGCGCCCATGTCGAACAGGCCGGCCTGCATCGCGTTCGCCGCGGCCTGCTCGGCCGCTTCCATCGCGAGCGGCACCGACGCGAGCATCTGCGCGCGGTTCGCATTCAGCGAATCGAATGCACCGGCGCGGATCAGCGCTTCCACCGTGCGGCGGTTGACGACCCGACGGTCGATCCGCTCGCAGAAGTCGAACAGGTCGGTGAACGGTTTTTCCTCGCGCGCGCGCAAGATTTCCTCGATCGCGTTCTGACCGCTGCCCTTCACCGCACCGAGGCCATAGCGGATCGTGCGCGAGCGCTTGCCGTCGGGTTCCGCGACCGGCTCGAACCGGTAGTGCGACTGGTTGATGTCCGGCGGCAGCACGACCAAGTTGTTCATCACGCAGTCGTCGAACAGGATCTTCACCTTGTCGGTGTCGTCCATCGCGAGCGTCATGTTGGCCGCCATGAATTCGGCCGGATGATGCGCCTTCAGCCATGCGGTGTAGTACGCAAGCAGTGCGTACGCGGCCGCGTGCGACTTGTTGAAGCCGTAGCCCGCGAACTTCTCCATCAGGTCGAAGATCTCGTCGGACTTCTCGCGCGAGAGACCGTTCTTCGCCGCACCCTCCGCGAAGATCTCCCGGTGCTTGACCATCTCCTCGGGCTTCTTCTTGCCCATCGCGCGGCGCAGCAGGTCGGCGCCGCCGAGCGAGTAGCCGCCGATGATCTGCGCCATCTGCATCACCTGCTCCTGATAGACCATGATCCCGTAGGTCTCTTTCAGGACGGGCTCGACGCGCGGATCCGGATACTCGACCTTCTCGCGCCCGTGCTTGCGTGCGCAGAAGCTCGGGATCAGGTCCATCGGGCCCGGACGATACAACGACACGAGCGCGATGATGTCCTCGAAACGGTCGGGCTGCGCGTCCTTCAGCATGCCCTGCATCCCGCGGCTTTCCAGCTGGAACACGGCGACCGTGTTCGCCTTCTTCAGGATCTGGAACGACGCGGGATCGTCGAGCGGCACCTGCGCGAGCGACCAGTCGGCCTTCGTCGGATCGAGGCGGCGGATGTAGCGCTCGGCCCAGTCGAGGATTGTCAGCGTCGTCAGACCCAGAAAGTCGAACTTCACGAGGCCGACGGCTTCGACGTCGTCCTTGTCGTACTGGCTGACAACGCCGCCTTCGTCGCCCTGCGTGTACAGCGGGCAGAAGTCGGTCAGCTTGCCGGGCGCGATCAGCACGCCGCCCGCATGCATCCCGACGTTACGCGTGAGGCCCTCGACGCGCTGCGCGAGGTCGAGCAACTGATGGACCTCGTCCTCGTTGTCGTAGCGCTCCTGCAGTTGCGGCTCTTCCTTCATCGCGTCGGCGATCGTCACGTGCTTGCCCGGCTTGAACGGGATCAGCTTCGCGACGCCGTCGGTGAACATGTAGCCGAGATCGAGCACGCGGCCGATGTCGCGCACGGCCGCCTTCGCGGCCATCGTGCCGAACGTGGCAATCTGAGACACGGCGTCCGCACCGTATTTTTCCTTCACGTACTGGATCACGCGATCGCGGCCGTGCTGGCAGAAGTCGATGTCGAAGTCGGGCATCGACACGCGTTCGGGATTCAGGAATCGCTCGAACAGCAGGTTGTAGCGCAGCGGGTCGAGATCGGTAATGCCGAGCGCATACGCGACCAGCGAGCCCGCACCCGAACCGCGGCCCGGGCCGACCGGCACGCCGTTGTTCTTCGCCCAGTTGATGAAGTCGGCCACGATCAGGAAGTAGCCAGGGAACCCCATTTTCGTGATGGTCCCGCACTCGAATTCGAGCCGCTTGTAATACGTGTCGCGCTGCGCGTCGCGCTCCGCCGCATCCGGATACAGCTGCTCGAGGCGCTTCTCGAGCCCCTCTTTCGACAACTGCACCAGATAGTCGTCGAGCGACATGCCGTCCGGCGTCGGGAACAGCGGCAGCTTCGGCTTGCCGAGCTCGAGTTTCAGGTTGCAGCGCTTCGCGATCTCGACCGTGTTCGCGACCGCCGACGGCAGGTCGGCGAACAGCGCGACCATCTCGTCCTGGGTGCGGAAATACTGATCGGTCGTGAAACGCTTCTGACGCCGCGGATTCGCGAGCATGTCGCCTTCCGAGATGCACACGCGCGCTTCGTGCGCGGTGTAATCGTCGTCGGTCATGAACTGCGTCGGATGCGTCGCGACGACCGGCAGCTTCAGCGACGCGGCGAGCGTCGCTGCTTGCTGGATATACGCCTCGGCGCCCGGTTGGCCGTAACGCTGCAACTCGATGTAGAAGCCGCCCGGAAACAGCTTCGACCAGCGCTGCGCATGACGGCGCGCGGCTTCCTCGTTGCCGGCGGCCAGCGCAAGCCCGATGTCGCCCTGCTGCGCGCCGGACAGCGCGAGCAGCCCCTGCGACAGCTCGCCGTCGAGCCAGCTCGCGTCGAGCTCCGCGCGCCCGCGGTACTGATTCGTGAGCCACGCCTTCGACAGCAGCTCGCACAGGTTCAGGTAGCCGACCTTGTCCTTCACCAGCAGCAGCAGCCGCGACGGTTTGTCGCGATCGTCCGGATTGGTGATCCAGACGTCGCAGCCTGCGATCGGCTTGATGCCCTTGCCGCGGGCTTCCTGGTAGAAACGGACGAGGCCGAACGCGTTGCCGAGATCGGTCAGGGCGAGCGCGCCCTGACCGTCCGCGGCCGCCGCCTTGACGATGTCGTCGAGACGCACGATGCCGTCGGCAATCGAGAATTCGGAGTGAACGCGAAGATGGACGAAGCGGGGATCTGACATGGGCGATATTGTAGCCGCGTCGTCGCGCCGGCTGCCCAAAAAATCCCCGCGCCCGGCCGTTCGGCCGATGCGCGCGACGTCGGCCGAACGGTCAGGTGCCGGCGCATGCGCAGTTTGCGGGATAATACGGGTTTTCGAATCATCGCCCCGGCTTCGCACCCTTTTTTGCGGGGCCGCCGTGCGCCAGGCGCACGGCCGCGGCCGTTTTCCCGTCGGACCATCATGACCATCGTCAACCTTGCCGCCTACCACTTCGTGTCGCTCGACGCGACCGAGCAATGGCGCCCGCTCGTCACCGCCCGCTGCAACGAACTCGGCCTGCGCGGCACGATCCTGCTCGCGCCGGAAGGCATCAACCTGTTCATCGCCGGCCCGCGCGAGGCGACCGACGCGTTCATCGACTACATCCGCCACGATCCGCTGTTCGAAGGCAAGTTCGCGACGCTGCAGTTCAAGGAGAGCCTGTCCGACTCGCAGCCGTTCCGCCGGATGCTCGTGCGCCTGAAGCGCGAGATCATCACGATGAAGAAGCCCGCGATCAAGCCGGAGCTCGGCCGTGCCCCGTCGGTCGACGCGCGCACGCTGAAGGCGTGGCTCGACCGCGGCCACGACGATGCCGGCCGCCCGGTCGTGATGCTCGACACGCGCAACGCATTCGAAGTGGACGTCGGCACGTTCGACGACGCGCTCGACTACCGGATCGACAAGTTCAGCGAGTTCCCGGAAGTGATCGACGCGAACCGCGCCGATCTCGAGGGCAAGACGGTCGTGTCGTTCTGCACGGGCGGCATCCGCTGCGAGAAGGCGGCGATCCACATGAAGGAAATCGGCATCGAGAACGTGTACCAGCTCGAGGGCGGGATCCTGAAGTATTTCGAGGAAGTCGGCGGCGCGCACTACCACGGCGACTGCTTCGTGTTCGACTACCGCACCGCGCTGAACCCGCAGCTGCAGCCGACCGCCAACGTCACGTGCTTCGCGTGCCGCGCGGTCGTCACGCCGGAAGCCCAGCAATCGCCGAGCTACGTGCCCGGCAAGTCGTGCCCGGCCTGCGCGCAGGCAGCCAGCGCCGCATAAGCGCGCGTCGCGTCGCGCCCCGATGAACGGCTACCGCGGCCGCTTCGCGCCGTCGCCCACCGGCCCGCTGCATTTCGGCTCGCTGGTCGGTGCGCTCGCGAGCTGGCTCGACGCGCGTGCGCATGGCGGCGCGTGGCTCGTGCGCATCGAGGACATCGACGGCCCGCGCACCGTGCCCGGCGCCGCCGACGACATCCTCGCGACGCTCGCACATTTCGGCATGACGCCCGACGAGCCGCCCGTGTGGCAAAGCACGCGCGACGCGCATTACACGGCCGCGCTCGAACGGCTCGCCGCCGCGCGGCTCGTCTATCCGTGCGGCTGCACACGCAAGGAAATCGCCGATTCGCTGCGCTCCGCGCACGAACGCCACACGACGCTCGCGTATCCGGGCACCTGCCGCAGCGGCCTGCACGGCAAGCCGCCGCGCGCGTGGCGGCTGCGGGTGCCGGACGGCGACGCCGCGGTCGTTGCGTTCGATGACCGCTGGCAGCACACGCAGGCGCAGAACCTCGCGACGGAGGTCGGCGATTTCGTGCTCAAGCGCGCAGACGGCCAATGGGCGTACCAGCTCGCGGTCGTCGTCGACGATGCCGACGCCGGCATCACGCACGTCGTGCGCGGCGCCGACCTGCTCGATTCGACCGCGCGCCAGATCTATCTGCAGCGCTGTCTGGGCGTGCCGACGCCCGAGTACCTGCACGTGCCCGTCGTCGTCGATGCGAACGGTGAAAAGCTCAGCAAGCAGACGGGCGCGCTCGCGCTCGAACGCGACGACGATCCCTTGCCGGCGCTGCGGGCCGCAGCCGCGCATCTCGGTCTCGCGACCGATGGGGACATATCGGGCGATACGATCGACGCGTTCCTGGCGGCCGCGATCGGCGCGTGGGCACGATGCTTCGGGCCGCGGGCCGCCTGAATCGGCTTGAACCCGCTCGACCGCTGAACCGCCGCCGCTGTCGCACACGCGCCGGTGCGTGCCGGCCGCTTCCTTGCCGCGCCGGCGAGCGGCGTCCGCGTTGAATCATCCCGCATGACCGCCCACTGGCAGCCACGGCGACCAGCGTGCCGGCGACGACGCCGTCGCGATGCCGCTCCAGGCATCGCAATCACCCCGCATGGCACGCAATGACGCACCGCGCACGTCCTTCGAATCATCGCGCCCAATAAAAAACGGGCACATGCTCGTCACATGCACCCGTTTGCGCAGCGGCGCTTGCGCGCCACATCGACCGTTCGCAAGCCGTTCGCTTACGCGGACGGCTTGCGCGGCATCCCGAATCCGCCGAGCAGCGCCGCGACCTGACGCTTCGGCCCCTTCTTCTCGGGCTGCTGCGCGGACGTCGGCTCCTCCGGCTGCTTCGCCGGCGCCGACGGCTCGTACGGCTTCAGGAAGAAATCGTCGACCGGCGCTTCGTGGCGACGGTGGTGACCGCGCTCGGAGCCGCCCGCACGGCGCCCCGCCGCGCCGCGATGCTCGTCGCGATCGCGACGGCCGCCGCGGTCGCCGCGGTCTCCGCGTTCACTGCCGCGCTCGTCATGGCGGGGACGCGCAGGCTTGTCGAGGGTAAGCGTCTGCACGTCGAGCGGACGCTTGATCAGCTTTTCGATATCGGCGAGCTGCTTGCGTTCGTTCGGGCTGCACAGCGACAGCGCATCGCCGGTCGCGCCCGCACGGCCGGTACGGCCGATCCGGTGCACGTAGTCTTCCGCATTGAACGGCAGGTCGAAGTTGATCACGGCCGGCAGCTCGGCGATGTCGAGGCCGCGCGCGGCCACGTCGGTCGCGACCAGCGCCTCGATCTCGCCGCGCTTGAATGCGTCGAGCGCCTGCATCCGCTCGATCTGCGACTTGTCGCCGTGGATGGCCGATGCGACGACGCCGTCGCGCTCGAGGTTGCGCGCGAGCCGGCTCGCGCCGATCTTGCTGTTGCAGAACACGATCACCTGCTTGAGACCGCGATCGCGCAGCAACTGGACGACGGCCGCCTGCTTGTCGCCTTCGGCGACGTCGTAGACGATCTGCGTGACGTTCGCGTTGGTCGAGTTGCTGCGCGCGACCTCGATCGTCTGCGGGTTGCGCAGGTAGGTCGACGCGAGCTTCTTGATTTCCGGCGAGAAGGTGGCCGAGAACAGCAGCGTCTGGCGTTCCTTCGGCAGCAGGTTCAGGATGCGCTGCAGGTCGGGCAGGAAGCCCATGTCCAGCATCCGGTCCGCTTCATCGAGCACGAGGATCTGGACTTGCCCGAGATTCGCCGTCTTCTGCTGCACGTGATCGAGCAGGCGGCCCGGCGTCGCGATCAGGATCTCGACGCCGCGGCGCAGCTCGGCCATCTGCGGGTTCATGTCGACGCCGCCGAACACGACCGCGCTGCGCAGCGACGTGTGCTTCCCGTACGCATGCACGTTCGCGGCGACCTGGTCGGCGAGCTCGCGGGTCGGCGTGAGGATCAGCGCGCGCACCGGATGGCGCGCGGGCGACGCGCTCGTGTTGGCCTGCGGCAGGAGCCGCTGGAGGATCGGCAGCGAGAAGCTCGCGGTCTTGCCGGTGCCCGTTTGCGCGGCGCCCATGACGTCGCGGCCGGCGAGCACGACCGGAATGGCCTGCGCCTGGATCGGCGTCGGCGTCGTATAGCCCTGCTCCGCAATGGCTTTCAGGATATCGGCGGCAAGGCCGAATTGATCGAAGGTTGCGTCGACTGGCTTGGCGACAGAATCGGACATGGTGGCGTTTCGCTCAAAAGGCGCGGCGGGGACATCGTGCGTCAGGCCGGCCGGGCCTGCGCTCATCACATTTCGGAAGTAGACGGAGCCGCGGCGCGCCGCGCGGCGCCGCTCTGGCGCTTGGGACCGGTTCATTTCGAACATCGGGCGCCACAGGCCGTGCGGACTCCGTTCGGCGCGAATGCCGGCGGAAAGGGCCGTATTGTAGCACTGCGCAGCAATCTGTCCGTGACAACGCCGCGAACGCCCCCGGCGGCGGTTCGCGGCGACCTCCGGCCGGCCCGGGCGCGGGGAAATGCGTCGAGCGACCGGGCTATGCCGATCGGCCGATGAGAAAAAATCGGGGCCACATGTCGGACATATGCTTCAGGGAAATCGGCAAGCGGCCGACGAGCCCGAGCGTCGCCTGCTCGGCCGAGCCCGGGATCGAACTCGGCGGCCCGCATCGATCGCGGCAATCGGCACGGCCGCGCTGCGGGTGCGAAACGCGCGCGGCGCTCAGCCCTTCTTCTTTTTCTTCTTCTCGACCTGCACGCAGTCGCCGAGCAGCGGAGCCGCATTCTGGTCGGCAATCTCGTCGCGCAACGTCCCTTCCTTGCCCTTCGTCCACCAGGTATAGCGCCCGGCCTGGTAGCGCACGCCCGACGCCGAAACGGTATCGACGAACAGCAGTTGCTGCCCGTTGACCGGCACGAGCGCGAAGCTCTGGCCGTTGCCCGCGCGCCAGTACGACACGCGCACCGGCTGCTTCTGGTTCGCGCACTGATAGACGGTCTGCACGCGGGCATCGGCGTCGATCTCCTCGACGGTCAGTTGCGCGGCATGCGCGACGGAGACGGCGGCGCCGGCCAGCGCGAGCGCGGCGAAGGTTTGGCGAATCATGCAGGTCCTCTCACGAGACGGGTGGAAGCGCGCCCTCGCGGGGCGCGCGGTTATCGTTGATCATCGGTCGAGCGTTCGACGTTCAGGGATCGATGACGTCGGCGCACGCGTCGGTCGGCGCGGCCGCGACATGGCCGACGAGCGGCACGATCTTCAGCCCGGCCGAGGCGACCCGGCACGGCGCGGCCGCAAGGCCGCACCCCGCGAGACTCGCGATCAGCGCCAGTGCGGCACCCACCTTGCCGAAACGGCCGATGCGCCGCCATGTCGATGCCATCGTGCTCTCCTGATCGCGTCAGCGTGCCGATACGGGCCGCACGGCCGCCGCGGCGCGCTTCGCGCGTTCGCGGGCTTCGTCGACAGTCGCACCGGTCGCGAGCGCGACGCCCATGCGTCGCTTCGCAAAGCTCTCCGGTTTGCCGAACAGGCGCAGGTCGGCACCCGGCACCGCGAGCGCGTCGCGCACGCCTTCGAACGCGATGCCGCGCTCGTCGAGGCCGCCGTAGATCACCGCCGACGCGGCCGGCGAGCCGAGCGCCGGATCGACCGGCAGCCCGAGAATCGCGCGCGCGTGCAATTCGAACTCCGACTGGCGCTGCGACGCAAGCGTGACGAGGCCCGTGTCGTGCGGCCGCGGGCTCACTTCGGAGAACCACACGTCGTCGCCGCGCACGAACAGTTCAACGCCGAACAGCCCGCGCCCGCCGAGCGCCTCGGTCACCTTGTGCGCGATCTCGCGGGACCTGGCCAGCGCGGTCGCGCTCATCGGCTGCGGCTGCCACGATTCGACGTAGTCGCCCGCCACCTGCACGTGGCCGACCGGTTCGCAGAAGTAGGTGCGCGTGTCGAGCGTCGACGGATCGATCGCACGCACGGTCAATTGCGTGATCTCGTAGTCGAAATCGATGAAGCCCTCGACGATCACGCGGCCGTGGTTCACGCGCCCGCCCGCCATCGCGTACTCCCACGCGGGCTTCACGTCGGCCTCGGTCCGCACGACCGACTGGCCCTTGCCCGACGACGACATCACCGGCTTCACGACGCACGGCATGCCGATCTTCGCGACCGCCGCGCTGAACGCGTCGAACGATTCCGCGAACGCGTACGGCGACGTCGCGAGCCCAAGCTCCTCGGCTGCGAGCCGGCGGATGCCTTCGCGGTTCATCGTGAGCTGCGTCGCGCGGGCGGTCGGGATCACCTCGGCGAGGCCGGCCGCCTCGATCGCCGCGAGCGCGTCGGTGGCGATCGCCTCGATCTCCGGCACGATCAGGTGCGGGCGCTCGGCCTCGACGACCGCGCGCAGCGCCGCGGCGTCGGTCATGTCGATCACGTGTGCGCGATGCGCGACCTGGTGGCCCGGCGCGTCCGGATAGCGGTCGACCGCGACGACTTCGACGCCGAGCCGCTGCAGCGCGATGATGACTTCCTTGCCGAGTTCGCCCGCGCCGAGCAGCATGACGCGCGTGGCCGAAGGTGAAAGCGGCGTACCGAGCCGCTGACCGATCTGCATGTGATTTCCCGCTGGTTCTGTTTCTGTTGGAGGACGAAAACGGCTCCGATGTTAACACGCGCACCGCGGCCGGTTCGGGCGGTTTCGCCGCGCCGGCGCCGTGCCGCGCGAGCACCACGCGAGCACCACGCGAGGGCCGCGGGCATGCTGCGAACGTTTTCACGCGCGAAGTGTCGGCTCGCCTCGCGCGGCACGGGTGCGTTACTCTTACGCCTTGATCAGAATCCGATGAGGAACGAGGCTCATGTCCCACCTGTCCGCGGCCGCACGCGCACGCACCGGCCTGCTTCGCCCGTTGCGCGCGCCGCTTTGCGCGTTGACGCTTGCCACGCTTCTCGCCGCCTGCGCAATGCCGACCCATCCCGACTCCGCCGCCCCCGCACCCGATCCGTACAATCCCGCCGCCGTCCAGTTGCTCGACGACACGAGCTGGGAGCTCACGAGCTGGCTGAACGCCGACGGCACGCCGCGCACGATTCCGCACGGCGACAACGGCGAACCGATCAAGCTGGCGCTGTCGACCGAATCGGGCGTCCGGCGAGCGAGCGGTTTTTCCGGTTGCAACCGCTACATGGGCACCTACGCGATCAAGAACGGCCTGCTGAGCTTCGGCCCGCTCGCCGGCACGCGCATGGCGTGCCCGAACGCGCTCGGCGGCGAGCTCGAACACGCGTACCTCGATGCGCTTGCCCACATCCGGAAGACCGGCGTGCAGATGCGCGATCCGCAGCAGTTGCAGATCGTGACCGAAGCCGGCGCAACGCTGACCTTCACGCGCCGCAGCCGCTGACGCAGTGCGCGGGCGAGGGCCGACCGGCCGCCTTCGCCGCGCATGGATGCCGGACGCACGCCCCGCGGCCTGAACGCGCACCGCCGGGTTCGCGCGGCCCGGAGTCCCGTCAGTCCCGTTCGCCGGCCGGTTAAACTCGGCGGGTCGCGCACCGCGCTCCCCGCCCTTTTCCTGTTTCATCAAAGCATGCACACGGTTGTCTTCGGCTGGTTCGGCATCTCCGCCGTCTGGTTCCTCCTTCTCATCTGGCGTCTCGTTCAGGCGATGCTGCCCGGCGGCGGCGGCCTCGCCGGCCGCGGCTCGATCCGCCTGTGGCTCGGCTTCGCGGCCGTGTTCGTCGCGAGCTGCGCGCTGACGAGCCCGTTGTCGGGCCCCGACACGAACGCGCTCGGCCACGCATTCTCGAACGGCTTCGCGCATCTGCTCGGCCCGATCGGCACCCCGGTCGCGATGGTCGTACTGTTTTTCGCGGGCCTGCCGTGGCTGACCGGCATCGGCTGGCGCCAGTTCGCCGCGTGGGTCGACACGTCGTTCGGCGTGAAGCTCGCGCGCGACGTCGGCGACGACGATGTGCGGGGCGTCGCCGATCTGCCGCGCAGCGCGCTGCACCGCGACGACGACATCGTGCAACCGACCACCGCGCACACCGTGAACTCGATGGCGCCGCGGCAGAACGGCCGGTATTCGCGCCCGACGCTGTGGAAACCGGATCCCCACGCGAGGCCGAAGCCGCGCAGCAAGGCGACGCCGCGTCCGCTCGCGGAACCCGTCGCGCCATCCGGCTGGCTGAAGCCGACGGCGGGGCGCCGCATGCCGACGCCTCCCGCACCGGGCGCGGCGAGCGCGATGCCGCCGCCGCCGACCGGCAGCACCGCGAGCCTCGCGCGCGCCGCCGCGAACGCCCAGACGCCGCGCCCCAGTCCGGCTCCGCTTCCGGCCGGGTTCGAGCC
>NZ_JAGSTV010000017.1:0-116471 GCF_018148075.1 Burkholderia sp. AU19243 | reverse complement strand
TCGCATCGTCGAGCACGAGCAGCTCGCCCTGCGTCTTGTTGAAGCCGCGGCTCACGTGGTCGACGCGCAGGATTTCGTCGCCGAGGCGCGGCGGCTGAAGCGGCTGGGACGTCTGGACAGGGGCGTTGATTACAGTCGAATTTTGCATCGCGCTTACTCTCAATCGAGACGGAGCCGGGATTCCGCATACGCGTACATCGGACGCCACAGCACGCGGTTGAACAGGGTAACGAACAGGGACATCACGGCGATGCCGAGGATGATCTTCGGGAAGTCGCCAGCCGCGGTGGTCTGGGCGATGTACGAGCCGAGACCGTGCGCGACGACCTTCGTGTCGCCCCACTGCACGAACTCGGACACAATGCTCGCGTTCCACGCGCCGCCCGACGCGGTAATCGCGCCGGTCACGTAGTACGGGAAGATGCCGGGCAGCATCGCCTGACGCCACCACTGCCAGCCGCGAATACGGAAATTCTTCGTCGCTTCCTTGTAGTCGTTCGGATAGGACATCGCCCCCGCGATCACGTTGAACAGGATGTACCACTGCGTGCCGAGCACGATCAGCGGCGACAGCCAGATGTCGGCGTTCAGATGGAACCGCACGATCACGATCACGAACACGGGGAACAGCAGATTGGCCGGGAACGCGGCGAGGAATTGCGCGAGCGGCTGGATCTTTTCGGCCAGTGCCGGGCGCAGCCCGATCAGCACGCCGAGCGGCACCCAGATTACCGACGCGATCGCGATCAGCACCAGCACGCGCAGCAGCGTGATCAGTCCGAGCATGATCACGTGCCCAACCTCCGCCATCGTCACGCCGGTCGCGACGAAGCTGACGACGCGCCACGCAACGTATGCGGTCAGCACAATCACGAATGCGCCCCACACGATGTCGCCGATGCGCGACGATCGACGGCTCTCCGCGCCGCGCGCGCCGGTAACGCGGAACGACGGCGCGCGCAACGGAATGCGCGCCGCCTGCGACAGCAACCAGCCGGCCGGCACCAGCAACTGATGGATCAGGTGCGTGCGACGCATCATGTCGAGCAGCCACGATTGCGGCGCGTCGCCGGACGCGGTGTTCTCCATCCGGAATTTGTCGGCCCACGCGACGAGCGGGCGGAACAGGAACTGGTCGTACGCAAGAATCACGACCGACATCGCGACGATCACCCAACCCACCGCGCCGAGGTTCTTATCCGCGATCGCCTGCGCGAGATACGCGCCGATGCCCGGCAGCGTGATCGTCTGGTTGCCGACGGTGATCGCCTCCGACGCGACGACGAAGAACCAGCCGCCCGACATCGACATCATCATGTTCCAGATCAGCCCCGGCATCGAGAACGGCACCTCGAGTTTCCAGAACCGTTGCCACTGCGTCAGATGGAAGCCGCGCGACACCTCGCTCAAATCGCGCGGCACCGTGCGCAGCGACTGATAGAAGCTGAACGTCATGTTCCATGCCTGGCTCGTGAAGATCGCGAAGATCGCAGCCAACTCGGCGCCGAGCACGCGCCCGGGAAACAGCGCGAGGAAGAACGTGACCGTAAACGAGATATAGCCGAGCACCGGCACCGATTGCAGGATGTCGAGGATCGGGATCAGCACCATGCTCGCGCGGCGGCTTTTTGCGGCGAGCGTGCCGTACACGAGCGTGAACGCGAGCGACGCGACCATCGCGGCGAGCATCCGCAGCGTGGTGCGCAGCGCGTATTCGGGCAGGTTCGACGGATCGAGCGAGATCTTCTGCGTCTGCAGCACGGCGATCGGCGCCATCGTTTCGTGAAAGCCGACGATCGCCATCGCGAGGATGCCGATGATCAGCGGAAACGCGACCGCATCCCAGCGGTTGGGCAGCACGCGCCACGCGGACGCGTTGGCGGTGCGGTTCGGGTCGAAGAAACTGATATCCATCGGTAGCGTCTTGGTCGAATTGAAAGATCGATGGGGCCGGCCGCACGCCGCGCGGCCGACAGGTGCGTCAGCGGATATGAGCTTGAGCCCGCGAACCGGATGGACGATCGACGGCGATCGGGAAAGGCAGCGCGAGTCTGACGGCGGGCCGGCGACGACGAGCCGCACCGCGGGTTTCCGTTGCCGCGGGATTCGGCATGAGGGGCTCCGGACACGTGATTCGGTGTCGCAGGCTATCTGGCGGGCGTGACGCACATATGTCGTGTCACTTACAGGACATTGACGGGTCATCGGCCGGCCGTCACCGGCCCGGCACGGCGTCGCAACACGCGGGAATAAAACCGCCGCCGCATCGGTATCGCATGCGAAAGCGCCGGCTTAATCCAGGACGACCCGGCCGTCCGGTTCCGTCATACGAATGCGAGGCTCACATGTCTTCATCGAATCCCACTCGCCCGTCGCGCCGCAAGGCCCTGCAATGCATGGCGTTCGGCGGCCTCGGCACGCTGTTCACGCTGTCGGGCGGCGTTCTGACGCCGTTCGATCTCGCGCTCGCGCAAAGCGGCACCGCACTTCCCGCGAATGCGGGCCGGCCGCTGTTCGTGCAGATCAGCGACACGCACATCGGGTTCAACAAGGACGCGAATCCTGACGTCGCGGCCACGCTGCGGCAAACCATCGATCTCGTCAACGCGATGCCGGCGACGCCCGCGCTCGCGATCCATACCGGCGACATCACGCATCTGTCGAAGGCCGAAGAGTTCGACCATGCGTCACAGCTGCTGTCCGGGCTGCGCGTGCCGGAACTGCACACGGTGCCCGGCGAACACGACGTGACCGACGGTTCGGGCGCCGAATACTTCAGCCGGTTCGGCAACGCATCGAACAACCGCGGCTACTACAGCTTCGACCACGCGGGCGTGCACTTCGTCGCGCTCGTCAACGTGATGCACTTCAAGCCGAACGGGCTCGGCAGCTTCGGCGACGAACAGCTCGCGTGGCTCGCGCAGGATCTGAAGGGCCAGTCGTCGAGTACGCCGATCGTCGTGTTTTCGCACATGCCAATGTGGACGATCTACGAGCCGTGGGGCTGGGGCACCGGCGACGCGCCGCAGGCGATGGCGCTGCTGCGCCGCTTCGGCTCGGTCACGGTGCTGAACGGACACATCCATCAGATCGTGTCGAAAGTCGAAGGCAACGTGACGTTCCATACCGCGCGCTCCACCGCATTCCCGCAACCGACCGCCGGCAACGGACCGGGGCCGGTGCCGCTTGCCGTGCCGCGCGACCGCCTGCCCGCAATGCTCGGCGTGACGACCGTCGACTTCACCGGCCATCCGGTCGCTGCGTCGCTGCACGACACGACGATCGCGTGATTCCTCGGCTGCTTTCGATACGCAAGGAGACCGACATGACCTTTCTCAAGCCTTCGATGCGCACGGCCGCGCTGCTCATGTGCGCGGCGGCCGCCGGCGCGCCGCTCGCAGCATTCGCGCAGACGCCGGCCGGCCCGCTCGTGACGATCCGCAATTTCATGTTTTCGCCGATGTCGACCACGATCAAGGCCGGCACGACGCTCACGTGGAAAAACCTCGACGCGGAACCGCATACGGTCGTCAACGACGCGGGCATCTTTCATTCGAAAGCGCTCGACCAGGACGAAACCTACTCGTTCCGCTTCGACAAGCCCGGCGTGTACAAGGTGTTCTGCGGCATCCATCCTTACATGAAGGAAACCATCACGGTGGAGTGACGCGGCGCGCCGCACGGCGCGCGACGACCCGGCACCGACCGACGCCGATCGCCTACACTGGTTGCAACCGGCCGGCACTCGCCGGCCGGCATCGACCGTGAGGACAGCGATGACGGCAAGCCAACCCGCACATCCGAAACTGCCCGGGCAGGCCGTGCTCGTGCTTCAGGGCGGCGGCGCACTGGGCGCGTACCAGCTCGGCGTATTCGAAGCAATGGACGCGTCGGGCATCCAGCCCGACTGGGTCATCGGCACGTCGATCGGCGCGATCAACGCCGCGCTGATCGCCGGCAACGCGCCCGCGCGCCGCGCGCAGCGGATGGCGGAATTCTGGCGCCACGTGACCGAACACGCGGCCGTGAACGTGCCGGGCTTCCCGACGAGCTGGGACAAGATCGGCGCCGAACTCGCGGTCATCGGCGCGGGCATTCCAGGCTTCTTCCGGCCGAATCCGGCCGCATGGCTCGGGCCGCTCGCGCGTGTCGGCGTCGAGCACGCGTCGTACTACGTGGTCGAGCCGCTGCGCGACACGCTCGCGTCGCTGATCGATCTCGAGCTGCTGAACGCGGGGCGACCGCGACTGACGGTCGGCGCGGTCAATGCGTGCACCGGCACGATGCGCTATTTCGATTCGCGCGACCGGCCGCTCGGCATCGAACACGTGATGAGCTCGGGCGCGCTGCCGCCCGCATTCCCTGCCGTGCGGATCGACGGTGCGCCGTACTGGGATGGCGGCATCTTTTCGAACACGCCGGTCGAGGTCGTGCTCGACGATGCGCCGCGCCGCAGCTCGATCATCTTCTCGGTGCAGATGTGGAATCCGGTCGGGCCAGAGCCGCAAAGCATCTGGCAGGTGTCGGAGCGGCAGAAGGACATCCAGTACGCGAGCCGCACCGACAGCAACATCGCGCGGCAACAACAGATTCACCGGCTGCGCCATGTGATCAAGGAACTGGTGATGCGGCTGCCGGAAGCGGAGCGCGCGTCGGCCGACGTGCAGGCGCTCGCCGCGTGGGGCTGCCAGACGACGATGCATGTCATCAAGCTCGCGGCGCCGCGGCTCGACGGTGACGATCAGTGGAAGGACATCGATTTCACGCCGGACGGGATCGCCGCGCGCCGCCAGGCCGGCTTCGACGCGACGATGCAGGCGATCGCCGCGCGGCCGTGGGAACTGCCGCTCGATCCGACGGAGGGCTTGAGCGTGTGGAGCCCCGAAGAGAACCGGATCGGCGAGCGGCACAACTGAGCCGATGCCGCCGCGCGACCGGTTGCGCGCATCGTCGCGACGCCGCGCCCGCTTACAGCGCGCGCACGATGCCGCCATCGACGCGAATGTTCTGCCCGGTGATGTAGCCGGCGCCTTCAGACAGCAGGAACGTCACGGTTTGCGCGATCTCCTGCGTCTTGCCGAAACGTCCGACCGGAATGCGCGCGACGATCTCGGGCGTCTCCGGCCAGCTGTCGATGAAGCCGGGCAGCACCGAATTGATGCGGATGTTGTCCTTCGCATAGCGCTCCGCGTACAGGCGCGTGAGCGAACTGAGCGCCGCGCGCAGCGCCGACGACACCGGCATCGGCTGCTCCGGCGCGTCGGCCGCGAAGCTCGAAATGTTGACCACCGCGCCGCCGCCCTGCTTCAGGAACACCGGCGTCACGCGGCGCAGCACACGCACGACGTTGAGCACGATCAGGTCGAGCCCTTCGTGCCATTTGTCGTCGTCGATCGACAGCAGGTCGCCCTTCGGCGGATGCCCGGTGTTGTTGACGACAGCATCGATGCGGCCGTACTTCGCGAGCGTCTCGTCCACGAAGCGCGCGATGTCGGCGTCTTCGGTGACGGACCCCGCGATGCCGAACCCGCCCAACTCCTTCGCGAGCTCGACCGCACTGCCCGACGGCGACATCAGCGCGACGCGATAGCCGTTGTGCGCGAGATCGCGCGCGATCGCCGCCCCCATGCCCTTCCCCGCCGCGCTGATCAAAGCCACTTTCTCTACAGTCATACCGCTCTCCCGATAGATCGGCTCAACGCCGTGATCGTCGATCCAAAGCGCCACTTTAGGGCTCTATAATCGCCTTGTCGAACGATGATTTCTCCATCCAGACTGTAGAATTTCTACTGCATGAACGCTTTATCCCGCACCCGCCGGTTGCCGCCGCTCAATGCGCTCCGCGCATTCGAGGCCGCTGCGCGGCACCTGAATTTCCGGCTGGCCGCCGACGAACTCGGCGTGACGCAGGGGGCGGTCGCGCAGCAGGTCCGGCATCTGGAGGATGTCGTCGACGTGCAGTTGTTCCGGCGCCTGCCCAGAGGGCTCGCGCTGACTCGCGGCGGGCTCGAGTATTTCTCGTCGGTTCAGCGCGCGCTGCAAATCATCTCGGATGCGACGGACGCCCTCGGCGAACGCCCGACGGTCCTCGCGGTCAGCACGACGCCATCGTTCGCGTCGAAGTGGCTGATTCCGCGCCTGGCGGACTTCAGCCGGCTGCATCCGGACATCGAGGTGCGCGTGATCGCAGACGAACGGCTGGCCACGTTCCGGGCCGACGGCGTCGACATTGCGATCCGGTTGAGCAAACCGCCGTTTCCGCCGGGCTTGGTCGCGCAACTGCTGTTTCCGCTCGACGTCTTCGCCGTCGCGAGCCCGGCGCTGCTCGACGGCGGCGCGCCAATCCGCAAGCCCGCGGACTTGTCCAAGCACGTGCTGTTGCACGACGCGCACGACCTGTGGCCCGAATTCATCGGGAAGCTCGGCGGCAAAGGCCGCGCGGATCCGACGAAGGGACCGCGATTCAGCCAGTCGCTGCTCGCGATCGACGCGGCGGTCGCCGGACAGGGCATCGCGCTGACCAGCGAGCCGCTCGTCGAACGCGACATCGCGGAAGGCAGGCTGCGGCGGGTGTTCGATTTCTCGTTTCCGATGTCGCTCGGCTTTTACGTCGTCTTTCCGCGGGCGAATGCGGAGTCGTACGCACTCGGCGCGATGCGCCGGTGGCTGTTCGCGCAGTATGGAAACGCGTGATTCGGCGCGCACGCAGCCGTTTTTCCCGCGTCCGATCGCGCCCCGCTCGCATCCGCGCGTGTTGCCGATTTACCGATATCGAGCGCAATAAACCCCACCACCGACAGTGTCATCGAAGATATCGTGTTTTTACGATATATGATTCGGCCATCGACGATACCTGGTTGCCCGGATTTTCCGGCTGAACCTTCCGCCTTTCCATGCCGACCGAACTCGACATCGATGCGATCCTGAAAGCGCTCTCGAACCCCGTGCGCCGGGAAATTCTCGTCTGGCTGAAAACGCCGGGCGCGCATTTTCCGGACCAGACGCTGCCGTTTGACCACGGCGTCTGCGCGGGGCAGATCGATGCGCGCTGCGGGCTGTCGCAGTCGACCGTCTCCGCGCACCTCGCCACGCTGCAGCGCGCGGGGCTCGTGACGTCGACGCGGATCGGCCAGTGGGCGTTCTTCCGGCGCAACGAGGCCGTCATCGACGCATTTCTCGACGCGCTGCGTCGCGAACTCTGACTCAGGCCATGCGGGCCGCACGCCGCGCACGACGCGGCGCGATCCCGCCTTTCGTGAAGAGGTTTTCCGCCATGCCTACCCTGTTCGACCCCGTCACCCTCGGCGACCTGACACTGCCGAACCGCATCGTGATGGCTCCGCTCACCCGCGCCCGCGCCGGCAGCACGCGCGTGCCCAACGACCTGATGGCCCGTTATTACGCCGAGCGCGCGTCGGCCGGGCTGATCATCAGCGAAGCGACGTCGGTGACGCCGCAAGGCGTCGGCTATGCGGACACGCCCGGCATCTGGTCCGACGAACAGGTCGAAGGCTGGAAGCGCGTGACGCAGGCGGTGCACGCGGCCGGTGGCCGCATCGTGCTGCAGCTGTGGCATGTCGGCCGGATTTCCGATCCGGTGTTCCTGAACGGCGACCTGCCGGTCGCGCCGAGCGCGATCGCCGCGGGCGGCCACGTGAGCCTCGTGCGCCCGCAGCGTCCGTACGTGACGCCGCGCGCGCTCGAACTCAATGAAATTCCGGGCATCGTCGCCGCGTACCGCCACGGCGCGGAAAACGCGAAGAAGGCCGGTTTCGACGGTGTCGAGATCCACGGCGCGAACGGCTACCTGCTCGACCAGTTCCTGCAGGACAGCACCAACCATCGCACCGACGCCTACGGCGGCCCGATCGAGAATCGCGCGCGCCTGCTGCTCGAAGTGGTCGACGCGGCGATCGACGTGTGGGGCGCGGGCCGCGTCGGCGTGCATCTCGCGCCGCGCGGCGACGCGCACACGATGGGCGATTCCGACCCGGCCGCGACGTTCGGCTATGTCGCGCGCGAACTCGGCCGGCGCAAGATCGCGTTCATCTTCACGCGTGAAGCCTATTCGGGCGACCAGTTGAGCCCGCGCCTGAAGGAGGCGTTCGGCGGGCCGCTGATCGCGAACGAGCAATTCACGCTCGAATCCGCGCAGCACACGCTCGCGAACGGCGACGCCGATGCGATCGCATGGGGCAAGCTGTTCATCGCGAACCCCGACCTGCCGCGCCGCCTCGAACTCGGCGCGCCGCTGAACAAGCCGGTGCCGGAGACGTTCTACGCAGAAGGCGAAACGGGCTACACCGACTACCCGGCGCTCAGCGACGCGGCCTGACGGCCTGCGCCGCGTTCATGCGCGCACGTCCGCGCGCATGAACACACGCTGCGTTTCGTCGAGGCCAAGCGCGATATGGTGTGCGCGGATCGCGCGCAGCGTGTCGTCGAGCGATGCGTCGTCGACGATGTGAAAGCCCAGGCGCGCGTAGTACGGCGCGTTCCACCGCACATCGCGGAACGTCGACAGCACGACCTGTGCAATGCCGTCTTGCGCGGCGCGCGTCATGATCCGCTCGATCAGACGCGCGCCGATCCGCTGCCCGGCGTGCGACGGCGCGACATCCAGTTCTTCCAGATACAGCCGCTGCGGGTCGAGCAGCCGGTAGAACGCAAAGCCCACGCACGTGCCGGCTTCATCCGTCGCGACATACGCGTGGCCGTCGGCGATGCGCGCCAGCAAGTCGGCAGCACGCGTCGGTTCACCGTCGGCGATGTCGGGCATGCCGACGTCATGAAACCGCCGGGCGGCGGCTACTTCGACGGCGGCCATCGCGGCCGCGTCTTCCCGCGTGGCGGGACGAATCCGGATCGGTACTGTCATCACGACGACGTAGCAGGCAAGCAGGGACGGCCGTCACTATAATCGAAACCTCACACCTTTCGAACGCCCTGCCCACGAGGTTCGCCATGACGCCGTCCGCGCTCGCCGTGTTCGCCATCGCCCTGCTCGTCACCGCCGGCACGCCCGGGCCAAGCGTCGCCGCGCTCGTCGCGCGCGTGCTGACGAACGGCGTGCGAGACGTGCTGCCGTTCCTCGCCGCGATGTGGCTTGGCGAAGCACTGTGGCTCACGCTGGCCGTCGCCGGGCTGTCCGCGTTCGCGCGCACGTTCGAGACGGGGCTTCTCGTGCTGAAGCTCCTCGGCGTCGCGTATTTGCTGTTTCTCGCATGGAAAATGTGGACCGCGCCGACCGACACGAAAGCCGGCGAGCTGCCGCGCGGTCAGTCGCCGTGGCGGATGTTCGTCGCGGGCACGCTTGTGACGCTCGGCAATCCCAAGATCATGCTCTTCTATCTCGCGCTACTGCCGACGATCGTCGATCTGACGCATGTCGGCGTCGTCGCGTGGGCCGAACTGGTCGGCACGATGCTCGCGATCCTGATTCTCGCCGATTGCTTCTGGTCGCTGCTTGCGGTTCGTGCGCGCGCGTTCCTCACCTCCGCCCGCGCGAAACGGATCGCGAACCGCACGAGTGCGACCGCGATGGCGGGGGCGGCGGTGGCGATCGCGACGCGCTAGGTCGGCATCGCGCGTCGCAATGTGACCGGCAACGCGCACGCGATCGCGCGGCGCCCGGCGCCCGGCGCGGCTTCACACTAACACCCGGCCGGCCTGCGCGTGTTTCCCGCCGCACGCACATGCCAGTTGCATTCGACCAGCGCCCGCACCAGCGCCCAGTCGTCGTCGTCGCAGAAATCGAGCAGCATCGCGCCGCACGGCCCGCGCGCTTCACGCAATCGCTGCGCGAGCCGCGAGTGAATCCCCTGCACGCTGCCATCGCCGTGCGCGACTACCGACGGATTCGCGCCCATCCCTGTCCCGCTGCAGAAATTGATCGCCCAGCGGCCGCTGTCCGGCGACGGCATGCCGGTGAGCAGCGCGTCGATCACCCGCCACTTGTAGTGAATCGAACCGGGCACGGGCACCCGGTATTCATCCTGGATCACGAAAGCCGCATCGGGATGATCGATCGTGAACGTCGCGTTGTCGGGCCACGCCGTCAGGTCGATACCGAACGGCCGGCTGCTGCGGAAGCGGCGCAACAGCACCACGGCCCCGCGTACGTCGCCGAGCGTCGGCAACGCACTGCCCGAATGCCAGTGCAGCCGTGGATGCCGCGCGCAATGCGCATCGAACGTCGCGTCGAAACTGCGGGTGCATGCGTGCGCCGGCCATTCGTCCTTCACCGACATCACGATGCATTCGCGCGGATGCGCATCGAGAAAACGCGTGCAGTCCGCGAGCACGTCGTCGAACGACATGCCGAGCGCGATCCCGCCGTGATGGATGTCGAACGTATCGCTCCGGTGCCGGCAGCGGATGTCGAGCAGCCGCACGCCGTGCGCGAGCTGCGCCGCGAGCGGCGCGTGCTGCGTGCGCACGAGCGGATCGTCGACGGTATACGCACAGGTGTCATGGCTGCCTGGTAAGGTCAGCGTGTGCAGCAGTCGCGCGTCGTCGAGCACCGACATCCAGTCGGCCAGCGGCGCGGGTTCTTCGTGTCGCGAACGGTTCATGTATCGATGACTGACAAGGAAAGAAAAACGTGGGTAACCGCGTCGGATGTCGCGGTGCGGGCCGGCGTGTCGCGCTCCGCGGTCTCGCGCGCGTTCTCGCCGACGGCCAGTATCGCGCCGGAAACGCGCGAACGCGTGATGGTGGCCGCGCGCGCACTCGGCTATCAGGTCAACCTGATCGCACGCGACATGATCACGCAGCGCAGCAGCATGATCGGCGTCGTGACGGCCGGCTTCGAGAATCCGTTCCGCGCGCGGCTGCTGTCGGACCTGATGGCCGCACTCGGCCAACGCGCGTTCACACCACTCGTGACCAACGCAGACGATCCGCATCAGGTCCGGCAATCGCTCGAGCGGCTGCTCAGCTACCGGGTCGCGGGCCTCGTGATGACGTCGGCATCGCCGCCGCTGTCGGTCGCGCAACAGTATCTCGATCACCGGATTCCGGTCGTGATGATCAACCGCGAAGCGAACCTGCCCGGCGCGGACGTCGTGGTCAGCGACAACGCCGCAGGCGCGGCCGGTGCCGCGCAACGGCTGGTGCTCGCCGGCGCGCGCCGGCTCGCGTTCGTCGGGCCGCGCACCGCGAGCTACAGCGCACGCGCTCGCTCGCTCGGGTTCGAGCACGCGCTGCAGCACGGCGACACGCTCGGCGCGACGCTCGTCCGCACGATCGATACGCGGTCCGACACGCATGCGTGCGGGATCGACGCGGCGCGACAACTCTTCGTGGCAGGCGAGCGTCCGGATGGCGTGTTCTGCTCGTCGGATCTGCTCGCGCTCGGCGTGATCGATGCCGCACGCGACGCATACGGCTTGCGCGTGCCCGGCGACCTGCGCGTGATCGGCTTCGACGACATTCCTGCCGCCGAATACAACGCGTATCGGCTCACCACGCTGCGCCAGGACACGCAAGCGCTCGCACACGCAGCGGTGGACCTGCTCGCCGACCGGATCCACGCATTCGACGGCGCGTCGCGCACGAGGATCGTCCCGGTCACGCACGTGGTGCGGCATAGCTGCGCGTAACGCGTCGCATCACTTCAGCCCGCCGGCGAAACCGCGCAGCAGATAACGCTGCACGTAGCCGGCCACCGCGAGCGTCGGCAGCGACGCCAGCAGCCCCGCGCTCATCAGATCGCCCCAGTCGATTCCGTTTTCGGTCACGTAGCCTGCAATCGCGAGCGGCAGCGTGAAGCGGCTCGGCGTCGACACGAACAGCAGCGCGATCAGGAACTCGTTCCATGCGGCGATGAACACGAAGATCGCGGTCGCGATCAGCCCTGGCGCGCACAGCGGCAGCACGATCTGCACGAGCCGCCGCGCGAGGCCCGCGCCATCGATGCAGGCAGCCTCCTCGTATTCGACGGGCACGTCGCGCACAAACGCGAGCAGCATCCAGATCGCCATCGGCAGCGCGTAAAGCTGGTACGCGAGCACCAGCCCGGGCGTCGAATCGAGCAGATGCAGCCGCTTCGCGAGCGCGAACAGCGGCACCGCAATCGTGATCGGAGGCATCAGCTTCAATGCAAGCACGAGCATCAGGAACAGCAGATCGAGCCGCGCCGGAAAGCGCAGCCGCACGAGCGCAAAGGCGGCCGGAAACGCGAGCGTCAGCGCGAGCACCGTCGTGCCCGCGCCGACCAGCAGCGAATTGACAAGCGGCGCACCGAGGCCGTTCGACCATACCGACGTGAAATGCTCGAGCGTCGGCGCGACCGGCCAGATCCGCAGCGGATGATCGAGGCGCTCGAGCGTCGGCATGAACGCGGCGCCGCCCATCCACAGGCACGGCAACAGCAACAGTGCGAGCGCGACGATGCGCAGAATCCATGGCGCCGCGCGACCGAATACCGCGCCCGTTCGCCCGGGTGCGATGCGCGCCGGTCGCGCGGTCATGCGCGCCGCTTGCGAACCGTCTGCCATACGTACCCCGAAACCAGCAGTGCGGACGCCGCGAGCATCAGCACCGACGCGGCGCTCGCCGGCCCGACGTTGAAGAAGCGGAAGCCCGTGTCGTAGATGTAGGTCGACAGCGTCTGCGTCGCGTTGCCGGGGCCGCCGCCCGTCAGCGCATAGACCTTGTCGAACAGCTTGAACGTGTCGATCGAGCGCAGCAGCAGCGCGAGGCCGATCTGCGGCGCCGCGAGCGGCAGCGTGATGTCGCGCAGGCACTGCCATTCGCTCGCGCCGTCGGTGCGAGCGGCTTCGTACAGCTCGTGCGGGATCGCTTGCAGTCCGGCCAGCACGATCAGGAACGCCATCGGCGTCCATTGCCACACGTCGACGAGCGCGAGCGACCACAGTGCGAGATGCGGATCGGACAGCCAACGCACGCCCTCGCGTCCGAACGCGGCAAGCAACGCGTTCAGGAAGCCGTCGAAGTTGAGCCAGTTGCGCCAGATCGCCGAACACACGAGCGTCGACAGCATCATCGGCAGGATCGCGAGCGGCAGCGCGATGCGCCGCCCCGGAAACGCGCGCACGAACAGCAGCGCGAGACCGAAGCCGAGCGCGACCTCGGCCAGCGACGCGACGACCGTGAAGCGCAGCGTGTTGCCGAAGCCGGCCGCGAACGCGTCGTCGCCGAGCACCGCGCGGTAGTTCGCCAGCCCGACGAACGCGCGCCGGCCGGCCGCGTAGTCGACGCGGCAGAACGAATCCACGAGCACTTGCGCGACCGGATACAGCGCGAGCGCGGCCAGCACCAGCAGCGCGGGGCCGAGCAGCGCGACGAACGGCAGGCTTCGGCCGAGCGCCTTCATGCGCGAATTGCGGACGATGCGTGACGGCGGGCCGTCATTTGGCGGCCGTTGCCATTGCCTGCGCGATCTTCTGCTGCGCCTGATGCAGCGCGGCGTCGGGAGCCGCCTGACCGGTCAGCGCGAGCTGCAACTGGTCGCCGAGAATGCTTTCGACCTGCTGCCAGTCCTTCACGCGCGGCCGCGCGCGACCGGCTTCGAGCGCCTTCAGCTGATCGGGATACCAGCGGTACTGACGCACCAGCGCCGGATCGTTGAACACACTGCGGCGCGTCGGCGGAATGCCGATTCCCGCAAGACGTGTTTGCGTGTCGCGCGCGCTCAGGTATGCGAGAAATTCCTGCGCGAGCTTCGCGTGCGGCGCATCCTTCGGAACGCCCATTTGCCAGATGCCGAGCATCGGCGCCGGACCCGCCGTCTGTCCTGGCGGCGGCTGCAGTGCGATCTGCCCGACCACGCGCGACTGCTTCGGGTCGTCCAGCGCCGGAATCCATGCGGGCCACACTTCGATCGATTGCGCGGCGGTGCCGCGCTGCAGTGCGTCGCGCACTTCGGCGGCGCCATACACGTCGACGTCCTTCGGTGCCGAGGCCTTCAGCGCAACGAAGGTTTTCAGCGCAGCTTGCGACTCGCGCGAATCGATCGTCACGTTGCCGGCACGGTCGAACACATCGCCGCCATACGCCCACAGGATCGGCAGGAAGCCGGTCACGACCGGGTTGCCCTTGGTGCCGCGGAACACGACGCCCGACACGCTCTTGTCCGCGCCGCCGACGGTCTGCGCGATCTTCAGCACGTCGTCCCAGTTGCGCGGCGGTTGCAGCTTGTACTTCGCGAGCAGATCCTTCCGGTACGCGAACATCTCGACGTTGCCGACGATCGGCAGCGCGTACAGTACGCCCGCCGCATTCCGGCCGAGCGCGAGCGCCGACGGCACGAGATCGGCATCGGCCAGCGATGCGGGCAACGGCTTCAGCCAGCCGTTGCCGATGAATTCAGGCGCCCACGTGTCGTCCATCATCACGAGGTCGTACGTGCCGGTGCCTTCGCGCATCGACAGCTTCAGCTTCTGGTACAGGTTCGCGTTCGGCAGCTTCAGCAGCTCGATGTCGGTGCCCGGATGCAGCCTGGTGAAACCGGCGACGGCGTCGGCGAGCCCTTTGCCGTAGATGTCGTCGCGGCCTGCGATGACGAGATCCGCCGCGCAGGCGTGCGTGGCGACAACGGACAGCGCAACGGCGGCGGACAGCGCGCGCAGGCGGCTCAGCAGGGTCATGTGGTCTCTCCCGGTCGGCGTATGGAAGGCAACGGTCGTGCATTGCACACGTGTGCAATGCTGAAGCGTCGCCATTGTTCATGCAGACCGTGAAGGTATTGTGGCAAGCCGCAAGCTCGTCAAACCGACGCGCGCGTTCGGCGGATTCACGCCCATTCGGTCGGGCATCCGGATGTTTTTTTCAAGCATCGACTTCCATCGAACGCACGGGCCGGCCGCTCAACGCGGGTGCAGCGCGGCGGCACGCGACCCACGTGCCGCCGCCCGCACCCGGCGTCAAAAGTTCACACGAATGCCGGCCATTACCGCGAGCTGCCGACTCGAATTGCTGTTCGCGAGCACGGGGATCTGCGCGTAGTTCACCGCGTTGCCGTTCGCGTCGGCGCCGAGCCCCCGGCCGCTCGCGATCTGGCCGATCGCGACCGCGTACAGCGCGGTGCGCTTCGACAGGCTGTAGTTCGTGCCGACGTTCACCTGATGAAAGCGCGTCGTGCCGCGGCCGTCGGTGTGCGCGGCGTTGAAGATGTACGCGACACCGCCCTGCAGCGCGGGCGTGAACATGTACGTGACGTTCAGCTCGCCGATATCGAACGTGAACGCCTGCGTGTGCGGCTGCGCGCCGGTCGAGAAATAGCGGCTGTCATCGACGCGCGTGTGCGTGTAAGTGAGCGCGGCCGTCGCGGCACCGAGTGTGACCGAGCCGCCCGCGCCGAATGCGCGCATCGAGCCGGCGTCCTGCAGCAGGCAGTACATCGCGCCCGCGTTGCTGCACGCGAAGTCGCCGATATAGCCGTTCGCGCCGCCGAGCGCCGCATCGAGCGGCTGATGCAGGTCGAGATAACCGACGGAGAACGCGACCGGCGCGCGCGCGTAGGTCGCGGCGACCGCATAGCCGCGCTTTGCGGAAAAATCGCCGGCCTGGCCGCCGAAGCTGAACGTGCCGCCGAACGTCAGGCCGTTGAAGTCGGCGCTGGTGAACTTCACCGCGTTGTTGAAGTTGAATGCGGCGTTCAGGTTGTCGACGTCGCCGAGATGCGATCCGTACGGGGTCGACCAGTTGTTGCTCGACACGTAAGTGCCGAGCATGTCCGTATACGAGTCGTACTGCCGGCCGAGCCCGAGCGTGCCGATCCCGTCCTGGCGCAGCCCGACCCACGCCTGCCGGCTGAACGCGGAGCCGCCCTGCAGCGCCTGCCCGTTTGCGGAAAGGAACTGTTGCTCCAGCGTAAACACCGCATCGAGCCCGCCGCCGAGCGGCTCGGCACCCTGGAACCCGAAGCGCGACGGCACGAGGTTGCCGCCGCCCATCTGCCACGCATGGCCGCCGCCCGTGCTGCCGTCGGCGCGCGTGAACTGCTGGTTCGTCGAATAGATGATGCCGGTGTCCACCGTGCCGTACAGCGTCACGCTGCCGGCGGTCTGCGCGTGTGCGTGCATGCAGCCCAGCGCCGCCGCAGTCGCGGCCAGTCGTCGTCCGATCGTCATGTCCCGCCCCTCTGTTGTCATCGGTTTGCACTACAGACCGATGGGTTGCCGATATGGGTGACGGGACTTTATCCAGCGAAAATTTCGGACCCCTATCCCAAATCAGCAAACGGTGAAGCGGCGATTGATTGGTGACGGCGCCGGGCGGCGCCGTCGCGGCACGACGGCGTCATTCGGGTCGCAAGGTTTGCGACGGCAGTTCGCCGAACAGGTCGCGATACTCGCGCGCGAAATAGCCGAGATGCGTGAAGCCCCAGCTCGCGGCGGCCTCGCCGACGCCAAGCTGCTGCGCGGACGTCGTGCGCAGCAGGCGCCGTACCGCGTTCAGCCGGATCGTGCGCAGATAGCCAACCGGCGTGACGTCGGCGACGCGCTGGAAGCTCGTCTGCAACGTGCGGCGGCTGCAACGCAGCGCGCGGCACAGCTCGAGCACGGTGACGGGCTCCTCGGGCCGATCGCGCAAGTGCTTCTCGCAACGGCTGACGATATCGCTGTACGTAGCATGCGTGATGTCGCGGCGCTCGACGCCAATGCCCTGCTCGAGCGCATCGAGGAACATGCCGAGCATCGCATCGCGGAACATCTTGCGGGTGGCCGCGTATTCGAGGCAGCCGGGGTTGCGCTGCGCGTCGTCGATCAGCGACGACAGCCGCGCGCCGAGCGCGACGCCCTGCGCGTCCGACAGCCGCGTCACGTGCCGCAGCTTGCGCGCGCCGGCCGCGCCGAATTCGGCCTCGCACAGTTCGTCGATCATGTCGGACGCGGCGCTGATCCCCACGAGTCCCATTCCTTCAGGCGTATGGAATTCGAAATCCTCGCCGGCGCGCAACGCGAGCAGCGCATAGCCGTCGACCGGCTGCCCCTGGAACGTGCCGGCGAGCGGCACCGACAACGGCACCGCGAGCGACGTGCGCGCGTGCGGCGCGAGGCCGGTTTGCGCGACGCGCCGATTGGTCGTCTCGCGAAAGAAATGGAAATCGTCGTACAGCACCTGCGTGACGGTGCCCTTGAACCGGCCCGGCGTCATCTGGCGGTAGACCTGATGCCAGCCCGCGATCGCGAGCCCGTGGTCGTGCACGTCTTCGTGTGAGCGTGACTGGAACAGCATCGGCATCTCCGGTAAAACCCTGAATCCACGTTGCGCAGCGCGCAGCGTCACAGCTTACCCCCGCAAAATTCCGCGCAGCGCAGTTTCGAATGCCGCACACGCGGCCGACAGCGCGGCGGCCTGCTCGCCGGTGAGCCGCACGTAGCGGCGAAACGACGGCATCCGGTTCACGACCTCGCTGCCGCCGAACGGCGCAACGTCGAGCGTCCATCGGCCGTCGCACGCGGCGATGGTGCAGCCGGTCACGTGCAGCGGGCGCAACGCATCGATTACTGCCGGCTGCGCGACGATTGCCGACACGGCGCGCACGAACGCGGGGTCGCAGCCGGGCAGCGGCGTGGCGGCGATTCCGGTGCGCCGCAGCCAGCCGGTCTGCACGATGCGCGCGTGGCCGTGTCCGGCCGGACCGCGCGCCGCCGCCGATACCTGCACGCTGACGGTATGCATCAGAAACTGGCGATCGGCGCGCTCCGCGATGTTCACGTGCACGCCATTCGGCAGCCGGGCAGCAACGGCGGTTGCCGTTGCGCCCGCGCCGCCATTCGAACCGCGCACCGCGCGCAGGTCGGTCAGCACGCGCGCGACGACCGTGCCCGGCCGGTAACCGGGCGGCCGCGCATCGGGCGACGCGCGCCACCACGCGAGCACGGCCTTCACGATGCGACGTGCTCGTTGCGCAGCACTTCCTCGACCGGCACCGGCTTGAACGGATGCCGACGCTGCACGACGAGCGTCCAGAACAGCGCATACAGCGCGGTTAGCCCGAGCATCGCGCCGAACGGCACGTAGATGTCGCGTGCGTTCATGCCGGGCGGCGTGATATACCAGATCGCGAGCACGATGCCGACGCTGGACACGATCTGCGGCAGCGGGAACCACGGCGATCGATACGGACGCGGCAGGTCCGGCCGGCGGATCCGCAGCATCACGACCGACGCGGTGACGAGGAGGTAAGCGGTACCCCACGCGCAGGTCGCGGCGAGCACAAGGTGCAGGATGCTGTCGAGATTGCCGTTGATCAGCCATGCATGGAAGATCGGCACGATCGCCGATGCGACGATGCCAACCACCGGCGTCTTGAAGCGCGGATGCAGATACGCGAAGCAGCGCGGCAGCGCGCCGTCGATCGCCATCCCGTACAGGATGCGCGGCAGTCCGGCCATCAGCGTGTTGATCGTCGCGGCGCCTGCGCACAGGAACGCGATGCCGAACCAGATCCGCCCGAACGGCCCGAGCACCTGCAGCGCGAACGCGGGAATCGCGCCCGGCGTGTCGAGCAGGTGCGTGAGGCCGTCCGGGCTCACCGGCACGTTCGCGACCTGGCGACGGATCGCCGCGCCGTACAGGAACATGCAGACCGCGACGCCAACGAGGCCGATCGCCATCGCGCGCGGAATCGTGCGCCCCGGCGCTTTCATTTCAGGCGCGAGCGGCGTGACGAACTCGCAGCCGACGAACATGAACATCGCCATCCCGACCAGCGACAACACGGCCGGCGCCGACGTGCCGATTTCCGATCCGCCGAACCAGCCGTCGAGATGCACGGCCGGCGCGGCCGCGAGGCCGAGAATCCCGAAGATCATCAGCGACAGCCACATGCCGGCGGTCAGTACGACCTCGAGTTTGCTGAACACCTTGATGCCGATGATGTTGGTAATCGCGAACGTGACCACGAGGCCGACGCCGACGAGCCACGCGCTGTTGTGCTTCTCGAACGCGGCGTTCAGCGACTCGAAGTTCACGAGCGCCATGATCCCGCTCAGGATCGTCTCCGCGGTGCCGGCGAACACGTGCACGAGGAAGTACGCGGAAATCGTGCCGGTGATCGCCCAGAAGCGGCCGAGCCCGCACGACAGGTAATCGTAAACCGAGCCGGCCGTCGGCAGCATCGCTGCGGCTTCGGAGAACGTCGTCGCCTGCGCCTGCATCATCACGAACGCGATGATCATCGCGACCGCGAACGCCCAGCCGCCCATCCCGAAACCCGACGTCGCGGTGAGAATCACCGGGCTCGCCATGATCAGGCCCACCGCGCTGGCGAGCGCCGTCGGAAAACCGACCGCGCCCGCCTTCAGCACCGCGCCGCCGCCCGCTTCAGCCGGCCCGCCGGCGGGCGTATCGCCCGCGGCGCCGGTCAATCCAGACCATCCCGACATCCTCGTCTCCTTCCAGTATCGGCCGGCGCCGCCGCTGCGGCGCCGCTCCGGCTCCATGCTTCACGATCGGCCGGGGCCGGCGCTTCCGCGCTTCACCATCCGGCCCCGCCCGGTCCAATCCTGCTCCGAAGTCGAAAAAATACGCAGGCAAAATAAGCCCGTCATAGCGCAAATCGGCAAACCGGCAGTGGGCAGCGGGTTATCCCGCCCTCCACCGCCGGTTCGTCGTCACACGCTCACGCCGTCATGCAAACGGCACGGCGTTGAAGCCCGCGGCAAGTGCATCGACGATCCGGTCGAGCTGCTCGCGCTGGATCACGAGCGGCGGCGACAGGATGATTTTCGTGCCAACCGGGCGCACCAGCACGCCGTGTTCGCGCGCGACTTCGGCGACCGCGTTTGCATAGCCGGACAGCGGATCGATCGGCTCGCGCGTCTGCTTGTTCGCAACGAGGTCGAGCGCGAGCATCAGTCCCTTGCCGCGCACCTCGCCCACCGCCTCGAAGCGCTCCGGGAACGACCGCAGCGCTTCGAGCAGATACGCACCCTGCTTCGCCGCGTTCGCCGGCAGATCCTCGTTCACGACGATGTCGAGGCTCGCGATCGCGGCCGCGCACGCAACCGGATGCCCTGCATACGTGTAGCCGTGCATGATCGCGCCGCCGAAATCCGCGTTCGCGGCGAATGCATCCTCGATCCGCGCGTTCACGGCCGTCGCGCCGAGCGGCACGTAGCCGGACGAGATCCCCTTCGCGAGACACATGATGTCCGGGCGCACGCCCCAACCGCGGCTGCCGAACAGGCTGCCGCTGCGGCCGAAGCCCGTCACGACCTCGTCGGCGATCAGCAGCACGCCGTAGCGGTCGCACACCTCGCGCACGAGCGGCCAGTAATTGGCCGGCGGCACGATCACGCCGCCTGCGCCCTGCACCGGCTCGGCGATGAACGCGGCGACCGTGTCGGGGCTCTGGAACTGGATCTCGCGCTCCAGCATTTCCGCACAGATCCGGCCGAGTTCCTCGGGATCCTGCGTGAACGGATTGCGATACAGCCACGGCGTCTCGACATGGAAGCAGCCCGGCAGGTTCGGCTCGTAGTTGCGGCGGAACACCGTGTTGCCGTTCACCGACGCGCCGCCGAAGTGCGTGCCGTGATAACCCTGCTTCAGCGAGATGAATTTCGTGCGGTCGGCCTGGCCGCGAACCTTCCAGTACTGGCGCGCAATTTTCAACGCGGTTTCGATCGAATCCGAGCCGCCCGAGCTGTACAGCACCCGGCGCATCCCTTCCGGCTCCATCATGTCGACCAGCTTCTTCGACAGCTCTTCCGCGCGCGGATGCGAGATGCCGTCGAACAGCTGAAAGTATTCGAGCTCGTCGAGCTGGCGCACGATCGCGTCCTTCACTTCCTGCCGGTTGTGCCCGACGTTCACGTTCCACAGCCCTGCGACGCCGTCGACCAGCTGCTTGCCGGTTTCGTCGAACACGTAGCAGCCGTCGCCGCGCACGATGCGGATCGGCTTGCGCTGTTTCATTTCGTTCGGATGCAGCATCGGGTGCCAGAACTTCGCTTCGTTATAGCTCATTGCAATCTCCACTTTTCGGATCGGTTTGTGCGGTGTTTGCGGCTTTTCGCGGTTTTTTGCGGCGCCTGGATCCGCCCGCGCGTCAGTGCGCGATGCAGACGGATTTGGTTTCGGTGAAGCCTTCGATCGCGTATTGGCCGAACTCCCGACCGATGCCCGATTGCTTGTAGCCGCCGAACGGCATCGACGGGTCGAGCGGAACGTGGCAGTTCACCCATACGGTGCCGGCCTCGATCTGCGGAACGAGGTTCATCACGCGCTTCAGGTCGTTGCTCCAGATGCTCGCGGCGAGCCCGTACGGCGACGCGTTCGCGAGACGCACCGCGTCGGCCGCATCGTCGAACGGCACGACGACGATCACGGGGCCGAACACTTCGTCGCGCACGATCGCGCTGTCCGGCGGCGGATCGGCGATCACGGCCGGCCGCACGTAGTAGCCGGGCAGATCGTCGACGGGCGTGCCGCCCGCCAGGAACGTGAGACCCGCGCGGCGCGCGCCTTCGATGTGCTGGCGCACCTTGTCGCGATGGTGCGCGGAGACGAGCGGGTTGATCTGCGCGGTCGTGTCGAGGCCCGCGCCGAGCTTCATCGACCGCGCGACGCCCGCGAGGCCGTCCGCGAGCTGCGCGAACCGGCTGCGGTGCACGTAGATGCGCGACGCGGCCGCGCACACCTGGCCCTGATTGAAGAACGCACCGGCGGCGACGCCGTCGAGCGCCTGTGCGACGTCGACGTCGTCGAGCATCACGATCGGGTTCTTGCCGCCGAGTTCGAGCGAGAAGCGCGTCATGTTCTGCACGGCCGCCGCGCCGACCAGCTTGCCGGTCGAGGTCGAACCGGTGAATGAGATCTTCGCGACCGCCGGGTGACTCGACAATGCTGCGCCGCAGACGCGGCCGCCGGTGACGACGTTGAACACGCCGGGCGGCACGCCGGCTTCGCGTGCGAGTTCGGCGACGCGCAGCGCGGTCAGCGGCGTTTCCGGCGACGGCTTGAGCACGATCGTGCAGCCGGCCGCGAGCGCCGGAATCAGTTTCCACACGGCGATCATCAGCGGGAAATTCCACGGCACGATCGCCGCGACCACGCCGACGGGTTCCTTGCGCGTATAGGCCGTGTAGCGCGTGCCGGGCGGGAACGGGATCGACACGTCGAGCGTCTGGCCGGTGATCTTCGTGGCCCAGCCGGCCATGTAGCGCACGTATTCGACGGTCGCGCCGACTTCGATCGCGCGCGACACGTGGATCGACTTGCCCTGATTCAGCGTTTCGAGTTGCGCGAGCGTTTCGGCGTCGGCTTCGATCAGGTCGGCGAGCTTCAGCAGGATGCGCTCGCGGTCCGCAGGGCGCAGCCCGCTCCACACGCGCGTGTCGAATGCGTGCTTCGCACTCGCGACCGCGCGGCCGACGTCTTCCGCGTCGGCATCCGGAACCGTCGCGAGACGCTCGGCCGTCGCCGGGTCGTACACGTCAACGCGCGCGGCCGCATGGGCTGGCTGCATTCGACCGTCGATGAAAAGGCCGAAGTCACGTGCGAGGAAGGTGCGCACGGTGTCGCTCACGGCGACGTGGTTCGTGGTGGTCATGGGCGTCCCGATAGTTGTCGTGGCGGGCCGCATGCGCTTCGGCACGCGGTTTTCGGACCACTGTATCGACGCGGTCACGCGCCCGGTGAGCGCAAATTGGCAGCGCATCGGCAACCGACACGCACTCGACATGTGGATGACACTGACGCAGGCACGGCGGCGCATGGGCTCCGAGTCATCGTCGGACTAACAATGCGGCACGAGGTGGACGTGAGCGTGCGGGGTGCGGGGTGCGGGGTGCGGGGTGCGGGGTGCGGGGTGCGGGGTGCGGGGTGCGGGGTGCGGGGTGCGCGGTGCGCGGTGCGCGGTGCGCGGTGCGCGGGAAATTACAGGAACAATGCGCCGACCAGTTCGGTGCGGTTCGACACACCGAGCTTGCGGTACATGCGCATCAGGTGCGTCTTGATCGTCGTCTGGCCGAGCGCGAGATCTCGTGCGATCGCCTTGTTCGAGCGGCCGTCGCGCACCAGGCGTGCGATCTGTTCCTCGCGATACGTCAGCCGCTCCTCGCAGCCGATCCGGTGAATGCCGCGCCGCGCGCGCAGCAGCGGCGCCAGCGCGGCTTCGGCGACCGGCTGCAGCCGCGCGAGCGCATCGATCTCGGGCGGCGCGAAACGGCCAGCCGGGCTGTTGCCATCTGCGTCGCCGGTGCCGAAGCGCAATAGCGAAAACGCGCCGACCGTGCGGCGCGCGTCGTCGCGCAGCCAGACTTCGACGACGTCGGCCACGTCGTGTCGCCGCAGGAAACGGGTCCAGTACGCGGACGCGTCGCGTCTTTCGTCAGGCAATTGGGACGCGAGCGTCACGACCGCGGGCTCGGCCGCCGCGCAACGCGACGGATGCAGCGGATCGAGCATCCGGTAACGCGCGAGGTAAGTGCGATGCATTGACTCCGGCATTCCGAACAGCTCGAAATCGGCGGGCTCGCCGCTCAGGTCGAGCCGGTAGAACACGATCGCGGACGGGCTCGCGAACGCGTCGAACGCAGCGACGCATGCACGCAGCGCGCGCGGCCAGTCGGCGCAGTCGCCGGCGGCAGTAACGGGTGGGATCGGGAGCGGGATCTGCATGGCTGGAGCGGCCGGCGGCCGCACGCGTCTGAGTTCGGGCCAGCCTACCGGGCGCCGCAATTGACCGGTGAGCACGAATCGGCAATTCGTCTCGGGATGGCGGGGCGCGGGTCGCGGCCGGCCCGCGCTATCGCGCTGACGGCGCAGCAGCGTGCGCGCACGGCGCGGCCGGTCTGGATCCAGATTCGCGCTCGTATCAGTGCGCGTTCGCGGCGAACGTGTCGCACGCGCTGACCTCACCCGACTCCATCCCGCGCCGCAGCCAGTACACGCGCTGCTCACTCGAGCCGTGCGTGAAACTCTCCGGCACGACATAGCCCTGACCTTGCTGCTGCAGCCGGTCGTCGCCGATCGCGGCGGCCGCCTTCAGCCCCTGCTCGAAATCGCCGGGCTCCATCAGATGCTGGTTTGCACGTTGCGCGTTGTTCGCCCATACGCCGGCCAGGCAGTCGGCCTGCAGCTCCATCCGCACCGACAGCGCGTTCGAGCGCGCTTCGCTCGAACGCCGGCGCGCGGCGTCGACCTTGTCGGAAATGCCGAGCAGGTTCTGCACGTGATGGCCGACTTCATGCGCGATCACATACGCCTGCGCGAAATCGCCACCCGCGCCGAATCGCTTGCGCAGCTCGTCGTAGAAGCCGAGATCGATATACACCTTGCGGTCGGCCGGACAGTAAAACGGCCCCATTGCGGTCTGGCCGGTGCCGCACGCGGTCGGCGTCGAGTTCGTGAACATCACGAGCTTCGGCGGCTCGTACTGCGCGTGCAGCTGCGTGTTGAACACGCCCGACCACGTCCGCTCGATGTTGCCGAGCACCTTGCGCGTGAACACCGCGCCGGGATCGTTCGCCTGCGCGCCCTGGCGTTGCGTCGGCGCGGTTTGCGCCTGCTGCTGCCGCCCTTGCAGCGCCGATGCGCCTTCGAGCACGACGCGCGGGTCGATCCCGAAGAAATACGATGCAGCGAGCGCGACCACGATCGTGCCGATGCCGATGGTCGCGCGCCCGCCGCCGAAGCCGCCGCCGCCGCGGCGATCCTCGACGTTCATGCTTTCTCTCTCGTCGTCCAGCCTCATTGCCGGCCCCTCCCTGTTCTCGTCGATGGTCCGGCCGCGCGATGCGCAGCCGGGCGACCCGTCGCCGCGACGTTCATCATCGGCCAATGCGATCGATCCGCACCGCGCACGCTCGCGCGGCATGCGCCGATCGCAGCGCCGGCCGCTCCGCTTGCACGACGGAATTGGCCGGGGCCGGCGCGCCGTACGTCGATGCGCGGGCTCGCCCGCGCCTATTTTGCCGGGCTTTTGCGACTTATCGCAAAAATACGGAGGATAGAGCGATTCGGCGCAGAACATCGTCAGCCTTTGCAAAATGCCGCATCGCATTCATCCGTTCGGCGGATACCGGCGTGCGCGGGCACCGCCTAGAGTGACCGGAAACGTCCCTTCCGGAGAACGACATGACGCACCCTCGCCCTCGTACGATCGCGATCACCGGCGCAGGCACCGGTATCGGCGCCGCGTGCGCACGCCGCTTCGCGGCCCGCGGCGACCGCGTCGTGCTGCTCGGCCGGCGCCGGGCGCCGCTGGACGCGCTCGCCGCCGAACTCGGCGGGCTGGCGCTCGCCGGCGACGCCGCGAACGCGGCCGACTGGGCGCGTTTCCTGCCGGAGATTGCCGCGCGATTCGGCCCCATCGATTCGCTGATCGCCTGCGCGGGCGGCCACGGTCTCGGCCGCGCCGGCGAAACCGGGGACGCGCAATGGCGCGATGCGATCCATGCGAATCTCGACACCGCATTCGCCAGTGCACGCGCGTGCTTGCCTGACCTGATCGCGCAGCGCGGCAGCATCGTGCTGGTCGCGTCGATCGCCGCGCTCGCGGCCGGTCCCGGCGTGTGCGGCTATACGGTCGGCAAGCACGCGTTGCTCGGCCTCGCACGTTCGCTCGCCCGCGACTACGGACCGCACGGCGTGCGCGCGAACGCGGTGTGCCCCGGGTGGGTCCGCACGCCGATGGCCGATGCGGAAATGGCGCCGCTGATGTCCGCATACGGCGATACGCTCGATGCGGCCTATGCACGCGTCAGTGCCGACGTGCCGCTGCGGCGCGCGGCCGATCCGGACGAGATCGCGGCCGTGTGCGCGTTCCTCGCGTCGCCCGACGCGTCGTTCGTCAGCGGCGCGACGCTCGTCGCCGACGGCGGCGCGACGGTCGTCGACGTGCCGACGCTCGCGTTCGACAAGCTGTGATGCCGGCAACCGCACCTATCCGCACGCTGCGTCATGGCGCATGAACGCGCGACGTTCGGCGGGCGGCATCCTGCCCGTCGGCGGTTCGCCCGCGCGTGAGCGGGTGCGCGCTTCGCTACTGTCCCGCGCCCGAAATCCGCTAACATCGACCGATCCCGCCGCAGCGCGGCACGGCCTCACCGTTCGGACTTCGATGAACATCCGGTTCCTGGAAACCTTCGTCTGGCTCGCGAAGCTGGAAAACTTCCGTCTCACCGCCGAGAAACTGCACACGACGCAGGCGGCCGTGTCGAGCCGCATCGCGTCGCTGGAAGAGGCGTTCGACGTGCGGCTGTTCGACCGCAACACGCGCTCGGCCACGCTCACGCCCGCGGGGCGGCGCATGCTCGCGTACGCGGAACGGATCGTGCGGCTCGACAGCGAGATGCGGCGCGATATCGACGCGGCAAGCGACGCGGGCCTGATCCGGATCGGCGTGATCGAATCGATCGTGCACAGCTGGTTTCCGGCGCTGATGGCGCAACTGCGCGAGCGCTATCCGCGCCTCGACGTCGAGATCACGAGCGACACCACGCTGCACCTGATCCGCCTGATGAGTACCGACGGCGTCGACCTGATCCTGCAGACCGATCCTGTGCCGGGCCCCGACTTCACCAATCTGCCGCTGTGCGAATTCCCGGTGCGCTGGGTCGCGAGCCCGCGCGTCGGGCTCGGCGGCAAACGGCTCGGCGTCGCGCAGCTCGCCGCATATCCGATCATCAGCTTCTCGCGCCATTCGGGGCCGCATGCGACGATCGAGCGGCTGTTCGCGGCCGTCGAGCGGCCGGCCAGCATCAACTGCATCACGTCGGTCGCCGCGATGATCCGGCTCGTCGCCGACGGCTTCGGCGTGGCCGCACTGCCGCCCGCGATCATCGGCCGCGAGTTGCACGAAGGCACGCTCGAACTGCTCGACGTCGAACCGGAATTCCCTGCGCTGCCACTCGTCGCGTCGTATCGCACGCAAGGGCTGCCGGTCGCCGCGCGCATCGCGGAGCTGGCGAGCGAAGTGGCGCGCGCAATGCCGGCCGCGGCGGGACAAGTGAAACCGTCGGCGGTGGTAACGGCCGATGCCGGCGTCATCAGCGACACGCGTGCCCGCACGGCGGCCAACACCAACGCAAAGGCCGGCACCGTGGCCGCGGCGGCAAAGCGCGCGCCCGCATCCGCACCGCCCGCCGCCGCTGCGAAACGCCGTCCGCGCCGCTCATAAGAAAACCTGTTCACCGCGAATTTGTTTTCTTGTTGGACGGGCGCGCCCCGTCTTCGGGACACTGCAGTTCCTGACACACCGCGTCGCAAGGAACCCGCAATGACCCGCCCTTCCCTTCCGCACGGCCAGCTCTGCGTCTGGACGGACATCGATCCCGCACACGAAGCCGATTTCAATGCTTGGTACGATCGCGAGCATATGCAGGAGCGTGTCGCGATTCCCGGCTTCACGCATGCGCGGCGGTTTCGCGCAACCGACGGCGGCCCGCGCAAATATCTCGCGCTGTACGTGACGGAGACGCTCGACGTGTTCCGCAGCGACGCGTACCGGCGCGCGTTCACGCAGCAGACCGCGTGGTCGCTCGCGAACTTCGAACGGATGACGGGCACGCAGCGGCGCGTCGGCGACCTGACGCTCGAGGCCGGCGACGGCGAAGGCATCCATCTCGCGCTGTTCGTGGTGCCGCCGGAGCGCATCGACGTGCCGCACCTGCGTGAACGCTTCGACGTGGCGCTGCGCGAACCCGGCATCCATGCGACGCGATTGTTCCGTACCGTGCCGGAACTGTCCGCGCCGATCGGCGCCGATGCGGCCACGCGTCCGGACGCCGATGCGCTCGTGCTGATCGAAGGCAGCGACGCCGCGGCCACGCGCCGCGTCGCCGCAGCAATCGCCGGCCACGGCGACGTGCGCACGTTCGATCTGCTGTGGCGCGCCGCCGCGCCGCTGCCGGCTGCACGTCGCGACGCCGAAGCGGAAGCCGCGGCCGCGGCAGACCTCCCCGGCTGAACCGGAACCCGACGCTGCCGCGCGCCCACATCGGCAACGCTGCGCCCGGCGCATGGCGCCGGGCACCCAGCCGCTCAGGCGCCGTCCGTCATCCCGTCATCCCTTCACGACATGCCCGATACCATGAGCACTCTCGCCCAGCCCGCCGCCCACGCGCCCCGCCGCGTCCGCAACAGCCGACTCGCGACCGCGAGCATGATCGGCACGTCGCTCGAGTGGTACGACTTCACGATCTACAACACGCTCGCGGCACTCGTCTTCAACCATCTGTTCTTTCCGTCGGTCGATCCGCTGGCGGGCACGATTCTCGCGTTTTCGACGTATGCGGTCGGCTACGTGTCGCGTCCGCTCGGCGGTTTCGTGTTCGGCAACCTCGGCGATCGCATCGGCCGGCGCGCGGTGCTGATGCTCACGCTCGTGCTGATGGGCGTGACGACCGCGCTGATGGGCGTGTTGCCAACCTATGCGCAGGCCGGCATCCTGAGCCCGATCCTGCTCGTCGCGCTGCGCTTCGTGCAGGGTGTCGCGCTCGGCGGCGAATGGGCCGGCGCGGTCCTGCTGTCGGTCGAGCACGGCGACCAGAAGCGGCGCGGCTTGTCCGCATCATGGACGCAGATCGGCCCGTCGTTCGGCACGCTGCTCGGCACCGGCTGCATCGCGCTCGTGACGCTGTCCACCACGCCCGGCGACTTCCTGTCGTGGGGCTGGCGCGTGCCGTTCGCGGCGAGCGCGCTGCTCGTCGCGTTCGGCTTCTGGGTGCGGCGCGGCGTCGATGAAACGCCGCAGTTCGAGCAGCTCGCCGAATCGCATGCGACCGCCGACGTGCCCGTCGCCGAAGTGCTGAAGTCCCACTGGCGGCGCCTGCTGATCGCCGGCGGCTCGCGAATCGGCTCCGACGTGCTGTACGCGCTGATCGTCGTGTTTACGCTGACCTACGTGACGACCGTGTTGCACCTGTCGCGCCCCGTCGCGCTGACCGCCGTGATGATCGGCACCGCATGCAACGCGCTCGCCGTGCCGTTCTTCGGCGCGCTGTCGGACCGCCTGGGGCGCCGCCCCGTCTACCTCGCCGGCGCGATCGCGGGAATCGTATGGGCGTTCGTGTTCTTCGTGCTGCTCGATTCCGCGCGGCCGGCGGCGATCGTCGCAGCGGTTGCGATCGGCCTGGTGATCCATGCAGTAATGTACGGCCCGCAAGGCGCGTTCGTCACTGAACAGTTTCCGACGCGTGTGCGTTACGCAGGTTCGTCGCTGGCGTACACGCTCGCCGGCATCGTTGGCGGCGGGTTCGCGCCGCTCGTGATCGCGGCGCTGTTCCGCCAGACCGGAACGACGACGGCCGTGTCGCTGTACGTGACCGCCGCACTCGTCGTGACGTCGATCGCACTGCTCGCAGCGCGCGAGACCGCACATCGGCCGCTCGCCGATTGAGCGTTGCGGCAGCCGCTCCTCATTCATTCGCACTTCAAACGGATACCTGCATGCAAACCCTGTCGTTCAACGTGATGCTCGTGCACGACGCGCCGGCCGCCGTCGACGTCGACATCGAACGCGTCGTGATCGCCGGCTGGGCCGGTCGCGACCCGGCGGCGATCCGCGCACACATCGACGAACTCGCGGCGCTCGGTGTCGCGCCGCCATCGACCACACCGTGCTTTTATCGCGTGTCGTCCGCGCTGCTCAGTCAGGCGGCGTCGATCGGCGTGCTCGGCGCGCGCTCGGGCGGCGAGATCGAATGCGTGTCGATCGACAGCTCGATCGGCACGCTGGTCACGGTCGGCTCCGATCATACGGATCGGGAAGTCGAGGCCTACGGCGTCGCTGTATCGAAACAGGTATGCGCGAAGCCGCTCGGCCGCGACGCGTGGCGCCATGCGGATGTCGCCGATCACTGGGACGCGCTGGAAATGCGTTCGTGGCTCGTCAAACGCGACGGCGAGCGCATCGCTTACCAGCACGGCGCAGTCAGCGCATTGCTGGCTCCCGAAGCGCTGTGGCAGCGCTTCGACGACCGGCGCACGATGCCCGCACGCTGCGCGATGTTCGGCGGCACGGTTGCCGTGCACGGCGCGATCGCGACGATGGACGACGGTGATGCGTTCGAGATGGAATTGCACGATCCGGTGCTCGGCCGCAGCCTGCGGCACCGGTATGCAGTCGACGTGCTGCCCGTCGTGGCATGACGCACGCTGGCGCTCGTCCGGCGATCGGCGGAATGTGGCGCGCCCGCGCCTGCGGCGCATCTTCGCCGTCCGACGCGACGGCCGCCGTCACGGCAAGCAGCCGAGCCCGGCCAGCGTCGTCTCGACCGCCGCGTCGAGCGGCGTCAGCGGCTCGCGCCCCAGCTCCGCCGTCAAGCGCGCGTTGTCCATGCGCAGCGGCTCACGCCACAGATAGCGCATTTCGAGCATCTCGCGCATCGTCGTGACGAACGGCGCGGCCGCCCACACGAGCCACCACGGAAACCGCCGCACCGCCGGCTGCATCCCGTGCCGCTGCGCGACGCGGCGCACGGCTTGTGCCATCTGCGTGCCGTCCGCGTCCCAGTGGCCGCCGAAATGGAAACGCGCGAACGGTTCCAGCGTCGCGCGCCGCTCGACCAGCGCGACCATCGTACGCGCGACGTCCGGCAGGTACGCCCATTGGTGGCCGATGCCCGGCCGCCCCGGCACGCTGATGGCCGCGACGGGCCGCCCCGCCTTGACCAGCCCCTGCCCGAACCAGTTGTTGCCCGCGTGCGCACCGAAGAAGTCACCGGCCCGCACGATGATCGTCCGCACGCCGAGCGCGGTCGCCGCCTGCAACCGCCGTTCCATCTCGACACGGATCGCGCCCTTGCGCGTCACCGGATGCTGCGGCGCATCTTCGTGCAGCACCGGAAACGCGTCGGGCCCGAAGTTGTAGATCGTCCCGGGCAGCACGACAGTCGCCTGTGCGTGCGTCGCCGCCGCGATCGTGTTGTCGAGCATCGGCAGCACCTGCGTCGACCAGTTCCGGTAGCCGGGCGGGTTCACCGCATGCACGATCACGCTGCAGCCGCGCGCCGCGCGGACCACCGCTTCGCGGTCCAGCGCATCGCCGCGCATCCAGGCGATGCCGTCGCGCTCCACCGTGTCGGCGTCGAGCCCGCGTTTGAGTGCGCGAACCTGCCAACCGGCGTCGCGCAATTGACGCGCGACCTCGCCGCCAATGCCTCCGCTCGCGCCAAGCACGAGTGCCTGTCGTTGCGTCCCGTCTGCGTTCGCCGTCATTGCAATCCTCCGTGAATGGACCGTTGTCAGCACGCATTCTGGCCGTTTGCGCCCTACTCATAAATTGCCGAACATAATCGATCTGCTATACATTTATGTATGACCATCGATTTGAGCTGGGAACGCTACCGCACCTTTCTGGCCGTACTCACCGAAGGCTCGCTGTCGGGCGCCGCGCGCGCGCTCGGCATTACGCAGCCGACCGCCGGGCGCCACGTCGCGGCGCTCGAAGCCGCGTTCGGGCAGACACTGTTCACCCGGTCGCCGTCGGGACTGCTGCCGACCGAGGCGGCGCTTGCGCTGCGCGGCCATGCGGAGGCGCTGCGCAGCGCGGCCGCCGCGTTCGAGCGCGCGGCCGCGAGCCATGGCGCAGGCGTGCGCGGCACGGTGCGGATTTCGGCGAGCGACGTGATCGCAGTCGAGGTGCTGCCGCCGATACTCGCGCAGCTGCGGCGCGACCATCCCGGGGTCGTAATCGAGCTGGTCGCGACCGACCGCGTTCAGGACGTGCTCAATCGCGAAGCCGACATCGCGGTGCGGATGGCGTCGCCGGCGCAGGAAGCGCTCATCGCGCGACGCGTCGGCGCAATCGACGTCGGGCTGCATGCGCGCGACGACTATCTCGCGCGCACCGGCACGCCTGCAACGCTCGACGAACTCGCGCATCACGCGCTAATCGGTTTCGATACGGTGACGCCGTTCATCCGTTCAGCCGCGCGCGGGATGCCGTTCTGGAAGCGCGATGCGTTCGCGTTGCGCACCGACAGCAATCTCGCGCATCTCGCGATGATTCGCGCGGGCTACGGAATCGGCTTCTGCCAGAACCGGCTCGCGCAACGCGATGCGCGGCTCGTGCGCGTGCTGCCGGACGAACTGGCGATGGCACTGGAAACCTGGATCGTCATGCACGAGGATTTGCGCACGAGCCCGCGTTGCCGGGCCGTGTTCGATGCGCTGGCGAACGGGCTGCGCGCGTATGCAGAAGGGACCGCCGAGTAGGCCGCTCGCTACACCGCTTGCGTCAATTGCCGCGGCGCGCTGTTCGCAGCGCTTGCCGGCGAACGGGATGTCGGCGATGCGGCGCCACGGATTGTCGAGCTGATCGTGGCAATGCAGGGCGTCTTCCGGCGCGTCGGCCCAGTCGACCATCGCCTCCTCATACTCGCCGATCGCGCGATTTTCCTGGCCGAGCGCGGAACTCGCATGCGGCGACTGCGGCGCGTCGGCCAGCGAGCTGGCCCGCGTTGTGCCGGTCATGGGCGAGCACGCGCGGGAAGTGGATCAGCGAGCGCGCGTCGGCCACCGGTCGAGCGCGTATTGCAGCCGCTCGGCCATCCGGCGCTTCCGTTCGTCGTTCATGCGCATCGTCCCCCGCCGGTTCCCCGGCAACGTGCCGAGCGCTCGGTACGATTTCACATCAGCAGCTGCCGCGACAACACCTCGCGCGCCTGCGTGACCGTATCGCGCTCGCCCGGCATCGGCGGTGTCAGCGAAAACACCGCGTCGGGCAGCGCCGGCAGCCGGTACTTCGCGCCGAGCCGCACGAGACCGTCGCCGATCGCCGACGCGCACAAACACCCGACGCCGAGCCCCGCCGCCAGCATCGACTGGAGCCCCGCGACACCCGACGCGCTGTGCACCAGCACGTACGGCGCATGCTGTTCGTCGAGCGAGCGCACCGCGATCTGATGCATCATGCAGTCGTCCGGCAACAGCACGAGCGGCAACGGCTCGGGCAACTGCTCGGCGATCGCCGGCGACGCGACCCACGACAGCGGCTCGCGCCGCAGCACCCAGCGCGTATCGGCCGACGCAGGCCGGAACGGGCCGCTCGACAGATTCATCACGACGCCGAGATCGATCTGCCCGCGCGCATGCGCAATCTCGATGTCCGCGCTCTTCATCGCGCTCACGTGCAGGCTCAGTTGCGGGTAGCACTCGCGCAGCCGCGCAAGGAGGCCCGCGACTTCGTGCGTGCGGTAGTAGTCGGTGATCGCGACGCGCAACTCGCCCTTGATCGCCTGGCCGCGCAATTCGTCGAACGCGGCCTCGTTCAGCGCCACGATGCGCCGTGCATGTTGCAACAGCCGCGCGCCGGCCGGCGTCGGTTCCACGCCGCGCTTGCTGCGCACGAACAGCGGCACGCCGGCCCGCGACTCGAGCTTGCGCACCTGCTCGCTGACGGTCGACTGTGACAAATGCAGCCGCGGCGCGGCTGCCGTCAGGCTGCCGGCATCCGCCACTGTCGCGAATGTGCGTAATTGATCCAGGTCGAAACCGCGCACAGCGCCCTCCATCCATCTAATAACCCGATGGATGCTACCACCAATTCCCGCTTTTCCGAATCATCGGCAATTCGCACAATATCGGTTCAACCGTCGCCCGGACGCGGTCACGGCCTGATCCGGGAAGCGTCTCGTACATTGCGGCCCTCAATTTTTCGGATCTTCGCTCATGACCGACAACACTCTCGCCCATTGCGCGGCATCCGGCGCGGCTGCCGCGGCGCCGCCGCGCAGCCATCACGGCTGGGCGCTCGTGGTCCTGCTGGTCGGCGCCATTCTGCCGCCGCTCGACTACTTCATCGTGAATCTCGCGCTGCCGGCCATTCGCGACGGCATCGGCGCGCGGCCGGCCGAGCTGCAGCTCGTCGTGTCGGCCTATGCATGCGCGAACGCGGTCGTGCAGATAACCGGCGGGCGTCTCGGCGATCTGTACGGCCGCAAGCGGATGTTCATGGTCGGGATGGCCGGCTTCGTCGTCGCGTCCGCGCTGTGCGGGCTCGCCGGCAGCGGCGCGGTGCTGGTCGGCGGTCGCGTACTGCAAGGCGTGTTTGCGGCGATCCTCGCACCGCAGGTGCTGGCGACGATCCGCAGCGTATTCAGCCCGCACGAGCAGGTGCGCGTGATGGGCTTCTACGGTTTCGTGTTCGGGCTCGCGGCCGTGATCGGTCAGCTCGGCGGGGGCGCGCTGATCAGCCTCCATCCGTTCGGGCTGGGGTGGCGTGCGATTTTCCTGGTCAACGTGCCGATCGGCATTCTTGCGCTGCTCGGCAGCTGGCGCTTCATCCCGGAGAGTCGGCCACCGCGCGGCCAGCGCATCGACGTGCCGGGCACCGTGCTGTTGTCGCTGTTCCTGCTGATGCTCGTCTATCCGCTCACGCACGGACGCGAGGCCGGCTGGCCGCTATGGATGGTCGCGTGTCTCGTCGGCGCGTTGCCGGTGCTCGGCGCGCTGCTGGCAGTCGAAGCGCGCAGGCTCGCAGGCGGCCGCGATCCGCTGCTCGACGTGCGGCTGCTGCGCAACCCGGTCGTCGCGCTCGGGCTCGCGCTCGCGTTCCTGTTCTACATGCTGAGTGCGTTCTTCCTGAGCTACGGGATCTACCTGCAGGGCTGCCTGCACTGGTCGCCGCTTGCGTCGGGGCTCGCGATTCTGCCGCTCGGCGTCGGCTTCCTCGCGAGCCCGCTGCTGATGCCGCGCCTCGTCGGCCGCTTCGGCGGCCATCGCGTGCTCACGCTCGGCTTCGCGCTGCTCGCGGCCGGCGTCGCGACCGCCGCCGCGCTCGCAGGCGCACACGCGCCCGGCGTGGGCTTTTATGCGGGCATCGCGGCGATCGGCGTCGGACAGGGTCTCGCGCTGCCGTCGGTCGTACGGATCGTGCTCGCCGAAGTCGATGCGGCGCGCGCCGGCGTCGCGTCCGGCATGGTTACCGCGATGCTGCAGATCGGCGCGGCAGTCGGCGCGGCGACGCTCGGTGGATTGTTTTTTGCGCGGCTCGGCGCGCAGCCCGGTGCGCTGGATTACGTGCACGGGTTCAGGACGACGATGGGCGCGCTGACGGTGGTGTTGCTCGCATGCGTCGCGTTGTCGGCCGCGTTAGGGCCGTTGCACGGGCGGATGCGGGCGGGCGCGTGACGCCGCACGGCCGGGCGCGCACGCACGGCCGCCAAACCGAAGCGGCACATGCGGGCCGCTCGCCGGAATCCGGTTCATTTCAACGGTGATCCTTGCGCTGCGCGTGCCGCGCTTCCCACTCGGCCAGCTCGACGCGATAGCGCGCCAGCGCTTCATCGTACAAGTCGAACACGCAAGGCGAGCAGCCGCTGTTGCAGCAGTCTTCCAGTTCGGGTTGTACGGGCGGGGTCGGACGCGGATCGTCGGCGAGCGGAGGAGCGTCCGCGGGGGCAGGCTTGGTCACGGCTTCGGTCACAGAATGTCGAATGCCAAGTATACGGTGGCTCGAGCGCGACCGACACGTCGTCGGTCACGGCGACAGCAGGCGCAGGCGCGGCAGACGCTAGCCGACATTCAGGACGTACGCGCTGCGCTCGGCGCACACGTGCAGGACGTGAGGTCGCTCTTTCAATATCGGACCGACATCGACACGTTCATGCAGCCGGCGACATTCGCACCGCGTTCTTCGCCGAGTCGTGTCCCGTGACGACGGAGGTGCACATCGAACAGCCGTACCGTCCCGATCTGCCGAACGACTTCGCGGCGATCGTGGAAATTCCATCGGCGCGGTTGCGGAAGGCTGCGCGACGAACATGGCCGGACAGCAAGCCCTTCGTTACCCGACGCGCCCGCTCACCGGAATCGACGCACCGGTGATCGCCTGTGCGTCGGCCGACAGCAGGAAGCCGATCGTCGCCGCGAGCTGTTCGGGCCGTACCCAGCGCGAGAAGTCCGCATCGGGCATGTCCTTGCGGTTGGGCGGTGTGTCGATGATGCTCGGCAGCAGCGCGTTCACGGTCACGCCCCGGTCGAGCAATTCCGCCGCAAGCGACTCGGTGAGCCGCGCGACACCGGCCTTCGCGGCCGCATACGCGCCCATCCCCGCCCCGGCCTTGAATGCCGCGCCCGCGCCGATGTTGACGATCCGGCCGGCCGGGCTCGCGACCAGATACGGCAGCGCGGCCTTCGACGCGTTCAGTGCCGTCTTCACGTTCAGCTCGTACATGCGGTCCCACGTGGCCGCGTCGCCGTCGGCAACCGTCTGCCACACGAAAGCGCCGGCGATGTTCAGCAGCGCATCGACCCCGCCGAATTCGCGATTCACCGCGTCGAGCGCGCGCACGGCCGCCTGCGGATCGACCAGATCGATGCCGCCGATGCGCAGCGCATCGGCCGGCACGCCGGGTAGTGCGTGCGCGTCCGGTGCCGCGCCGCGGCCGATCAGCGCGACGCGGGCGCCGCGCGCGCCGAGCCACGCGGCCGTCGCGATGCCGAGATGGCCGAATCCGCCGGTGATCGCAACGGTCTTGCCTTTCAGGTCATGTTCCATCGATATGCTCTCCTGGGTCGAGTGGGCACCGGATGATACTGGGTTCGGACGCGGTGCGGCCGCGACACGGGCAGACCCGGCGGGCATGTCGACATGCACAGCGCCGTTCATGCATCCGTGCGAACCGCGGCGCCCGAGCGGGCCACGACGAATCCGCACAGCCGATGCGCCGACACCGCCGGCGAACCCGTGCCCGCCCGCACGCGGGCGGCCGCGCGGGCATAATGCACGAGCCCGCTCCGCTGCGCGGCGCAATGGCCACCGCGATGTCGACGGTCTGTCGCACGCGCTGCGCAGGCGGCACATCGGACCCCCGAACCTCAACCCGTCCATTCCATGCAAGTATTCATCGTAGGCACCGGCAAGCTCGCAACCGAACTGCTCGGCTCCCACCGGCTCGACCCGGCAACCTTTCGCGTGACACGCTGGCCCGGCACCGTGACCGAAGAGGCCGCACATCGCGGCGCCGATTCCGGCGATGCGCGAGCGATCGTCGTGCACGCCGGCTCGGGCCGCGAGCTGCCTGCCGCGATCGAATTCTGCCGCGCGACGGGTTCGCCGCTTGTCGAGCTGTCCACCGGCTCGGCGCTCGAAGCCGGACCACACGGCTTCCCCGTCGTGCTGTGTCCGAACACGAACATCCTGATGCTCAAGTTCATGACCATGCTGGAAACCAGCGGTCATCTGTTTCGCGATTGCCGCATCAGCGTGACGGAGTCGCACCAGGCGAGCAAGACGTCCGTGCCCGGCACCGCGGTCGGCATCGGCCATTCGCTTGGCGTACCGGCGCACGACATTCGCTCGGTACGCGACCCGGCGGAGCAACGGGACACACTACAGATTCCCGACGATCAGCTCGGCCGCCATGCATTCCATCGCATCCGCATCGAGGATGGCGCATGCAGCCTGCAGTTCGAGTCGCGCGTGTACGGCGCGGCGCCTTACGCGGACGGCGTGTCGCGCATCGTCGACGCCGTGCGGCAGCACGAACTCGAGCCGCGCCTTTACTCGATCGTGGAGTTCATTCACAACGGCTGGCTGTAGACGCGGCGCGGGGCCGAAAGCCCTGCCGCACTCGCGCGCACGCCGGCCTGCCCGCGGCCTGCGTTGATGCCAACGCCCGCGTCCCGTCACGCGCCGCCCAGCAACGCCCCGCTCTCCGGCAGTGTCGCTCCGCCGTCGACGACGATCGTCTGCCCGGTAATGTAAGCGGCATCGGCCGATGCGAGAAACAGCATCGCGTTCGCGATGTCGTCGGGCTCGCCGAGCCGCGCGAGCGGAATATCGCGCGCGATCCGCTCCGCCACGGACGGATCGCCGAGATTGCCGGCTGCCGGCGTGCGGATCATTCCAGGCTCGACACCGTTAACCGTCACATTGCGGCGCGCGAGTTCGAGCGCCGCCGCGCGGATGAAGCCGTTCACGCCGGCCTTCGACGCCGCGTAGTGCGCAAGCCCCGGATACGCGACGCGCGGCCCCGTCACCGACGACGTGACGAGCAACCGCCCCGCCCCCGCGCGCTCGAAAGCCGGCAGCGCCGCCTGCGCGAGCCAGAACAGCGCGGACAGGTTCACGGACAACGTGCGTCCGAGCGTCGGCTCGTCGATCCGCGCAAACGGGGTAAGCGGGAAATAGGCGGCGTTGTGGACGACGATGTCGAGGCGGCCGCCATCGCGCTCGACGGCCGCGACGAGCGCGACAAGCTCGTCGCGGCTGCCGGCATCCACGCGATAGGCGCGCGTTTCGGCACCCGTGCGCGCAAGCGCATCCGCTTGCGCGGCGGCGGCATCGCCGTTCAGGTCGGCGATCGCGACGAACGCATCGGATTGCGCGAAACGGCGCGCGATTGCCGCGCCGATTCCCTGCGCGGCACCGGTGACCAGCACCACACGTCCGCTGAAATCAGCGCGCAGCCGGCCGCTGCCCAGCGCGGCGCTCACCGGTGCACCTCGGCGCCAAGCGGATGCACGGTTTCGTTCAGCACCTGCGCGTGCGCGCCAATCGGGAAGTTGGACAGCGTGCCGAAATCGCCGCCGTGATAGCCGAAAATCTTGCCGTCGGTCTTGCGCTGCGCGAGATCGATCAGCACGACCCCGAGCGTCGGCACCACCTTCTCGCGCCACACGAACAGATACAGTTGCTCGGCGATCCGGAAGTAATGGCAGCGATCCACGTCGGCCAGCCCGCGTTCGACGCCCTGCAAGCACTGCCACGCGTAGAAGTTCTCATTCAGGTAGATGTGCTCGTAGCATTCGGTCGGGCTGTAGCGGTACATCGTGCGCTTGCCGATCAGCTCGCGCGTGAGCCCGTGCGGTGCGCCGGGCTGCGCATGGCCGCCGAGCGTGCCGTGCCGGAACGCCGCGTCGACGCCCGTGAGCGGCAACCCTTGTGCGACGCGCGTGAACGCGTCGATATGCGTGCCGGCTTCGGTCGGCAACGTGCCCGTCACCGACGTCCACACGCCGTTGCCGATGTCGATCACGAGGCTGACCGACGTCGCACGAGCGCCCGGATCGATGTAGTCAACGAAATACAGCTCGTCGCGCAGCCGCGTCACGCGGCACGGCGCATGGCCGTTCGTGCCGGTCGCCGCGTCGCGCCATTGCAGCGCGCCCGTGTCGAACGTGTACACACGCCACGCGCCCGATGCATCGTCGAGGGCGAGCGAGCGCCCTGCGAGCGCGTTCACCGGTGCGAGGGTGTGGGCCTCCGGCGCGAAGCCGTCCGCAAGCGCGCCCACCTGAATGAATACCGGATCCTGTCGTTCCACCTGCCGTCTCCCGCGCAGCTTCAGGCCCGGCGGGCCGTATACGCTGCTCATGTGCACATGGTGCGGGCTGCGCACGCGGCGCGGTATCCGCCAAACGGATGAAGGGCGCGCCGCGCCGGAACGCGCTAAAGTGCACGTGATCCGCGCCGCCGGCGGCGCGAGGAGCGCCCATGCATCGTGTCACCCATTACCAACGCACCGGCGAAGGAATCGAGGCGATCAGCCTCGAGTCCGATCGCACGTTTCCGCGGCACGCGCACGATGAATTCGGGATCGGCGTGATCGTCAGCGGCGCGCAACGGTCCTGGAGCGGCCGCGGGCAAGTCGACGCGCAAGCCGGCGACGCAATCATGGTCAATCCCGGCGAAATGCACGACGGCATGCCGATCGACGGGGACACGGGGCGGCGCTGGCGGATGCTTTATCTCGCCCCCGCGCTGGTCGCGGGCGTGGCTGCGGAAGAAGGTCTCGGCGATATCGAGCTCGCGCACCCGGCCGTGCGCGACGCCCGGCTTGCCGCCGCTTTCGACCGGCTGCATGCGCGGATCGTCGCGGGGTACACGCCGCCGCTCGCATGCGACGAGGCGCTCGTGATGCTGGTTGCCGGGCTGCTCGCGCGGCATGCGAACCGCACGCTGCCGGCCGCGCGTGGTGCACCGGCCATCCGCGTGGCCCGCGAGCGGCTCGATGCGGCGCCTGCCGCGCCCGTTTCGCTGGCCGAACTCGCGAGCCTGGGCGGCGTGAGCCGGTTCCAGCTGCTGCGCGGGTTCGCGCGCGAGTTGGGCATCACGCCGCATGCGTATCTGGTGCAGTCGCGCACGCGGCTGGCTCGCGCACTGCTTGCGAGCGGCCTGACGATCGCGGATGCCGCGGCCGAGGCGGGCTTTGCCGACCAGAGCCACCTGACGCGTGCGTTCGCACGCCAGTTCGGAATCACGCCGGGTCAATTCACGCGGGCCGGCTGACGGGCTTCTTCATCGCGGTACGGCGGCGGTCCGCGCGACGGTAACGAACATTCCGGACCGGCAGCAACGAACACTGCGGCCGACGCGCCGGACGGACGACGGACGCCGGACGCCGCAACCGCGTGACCGACCACGCCGCTGCAATTTCGTTCAAGACGCCCAACAGCGCCGCACGTGATGATGCGGCGCATGAAGACACGACTGATCGGCTATCTCTATCTCGCCGCCGCGATGGCGGGCGTCGGCAGCACCGTCATCGCAAGCCGCGTCGCGGCCGGCGGCCTGCCGCCGTTCGCGGCCACGGCGCTGCGCTTCCTGATCGCGACGCCATTGCTGCTTGCGCTGATGCGCGCGCAGCGCATGCGATGGCCGCGCATCTCCGCGCGCGATGCAGTGCTGCTGATCGTCCAGGCCACGGCCGGCGGCGTCGGCTATACGGTGCTGCTGATCAGCGGCACGAAACTGTCGTCGCCAGTCGAGGCGGGCGTGATGCTCGGCACGTTGCCCGCGATGTCGACGCTGATCGCGGCGGTCGTGCTGCGGGAGCGCCAGACGGCGCGCGACTGGAGCGCGGCCGCGCTCGCAACCGCCGGCGTGCTGTTCGTCACCTTCGCGCCCGGCCACGCGACGCCGTCGCTCCGCACGCTCGCCGGCGACGCGCTCGTACTGGGCGCCGTCGCATGCGAAGCCGTGTTCATCCTGCTGAACCGGCGGCTGTCGGCGCCGTTGCCGCCGCTCGCGCTGTCGACCGCAATGTCGGGCCTCGGCTTCGTGCTCGCGCTGGTGCCCGCCGTATTCGAATGGCGCGCGGTGGCAAATGGCTGGACGATCGGAGCCGTATCCGCGATCGCGTACTACGCGCTGGTCCCCACCGTGCTCGGCTATGTGTGCTGGTATGCGGGATCGGCTCGTACGAGCGGCACGGAAGCCGCACTGTTCACGGCGGTTGCGCCGGTTTCGGCCGTGCTGTTCGCGGTTGCACTGTTCGGCGAGACGCTGGGCGGCGCGCGGCTGCTCGGCATCGCGCTCGTCGTCGCAGGCATGTTGCTGGGCGCGGCGCAACGGCGGGTGCCACCGGCGCGCGGGACGAACGCACAATCGATCGCCCAGACCCGCTCAGCGATAACGCCGGCCGCTACCGACTGATGTGGACGAGCGACTGTAGGAATGTGTCCGCGCGCGCCAAAACCGTTGCGCACCGTCGTGCAAGATGCAATATTCGCGTGGCCGGGCCATTTGACCACCACCGAACAATAATTCGCATCGCCATGAACAAGAAGGAAGCCAAAACAAAAATTGCGGCGCTGCTGTCCGCGGGCGCGAGGAAAGCCGACGTGCTGGCCGAGCTGGGCGGACAGGGCCTCAAGGATCGCGTGCTCGCACACCTGATCGCCTCTCATGCGGACCCGGAGTTGTGCAGGAAAAACCAGCTGCACACCCGCATCCTCGTGGGCCTCGGCATCGCGCAACTGCTGATCAGCGTCGGACTGGCGTACCTGCTGTGGGCCGACACCCGCAGCAATGGCGCGGCGCTGCTGTTCGTCGCCGTCACGGTGCCGCTGTCGCTGCTGTTCATCTGGGGCTTCTCGACCCATCGCGTCGGCGCGTATCACGCGTTCATCATCCTGTCGCTGCTGCAATTGCCGAAGACGATTGCCGCGCTCGCGCACGAGCCCTCTTCCGCGGTGCCGAGCCTCGCGGTGACCGTCGTCCTCGTCGGCTACGTCTGGTTCGTGCGCAACCGGATGTTTCCGGATTTCGGCTGGTTCACGCCGCGCAAGGTCGACGGCCGTTACGCATTCGTCGAAACCGCCTGACGGCGTCAGCGCTCGCGGCGCCAGCGACAAAAAAGGCGCCGGCCCGCCCCGCAATCGCGGAACGGGCCGGCGCCTTCTGCATGTTGGAACCCCGGCGGCTTACTTGGCCTTTTCAGCCGTGTCGCTGATCGCCTGGCCGCCCTTCGAAATGTCCTGCCCCACGCCGGCAACGGTATTGCAACCGGCGAGCGCAGCGGTCACCACCAGCAGCACTGCAGCAATCGTACGCGTCATTCTCATTCTCCTTTCGAATCAACCAGCCCGACCGGGCGAATCGTGTGCGGCGTGGCGCCCTGCATCGCGCAGGACACGGGGCCTGACCTGATTATACGGAGACAGCTGCCGCGCGCCAGTAGTGGCGAACGCGGCATTGCACGCGCGCCCGCGCGCCGGGTGGCGCAGATTTCCCTTGACTTCGACGGGCCGCGAACTAATATACGCATCGCGTATATTTTCTATCAGGGTGCCGCCGATGACCGTTCCCCAGCAAGCCTTCCTGCGCGACGCGATGCGCCGCCTCAACATGACTCGCGAGGCGTTCGCGAGCCGCATTGGTGTCAGCCGTCGCGCGCTGGACACGTGGCTGCTCCCCGACGATTCGCAGGAATCGCGCGGAATGCCGGAGATCGTCGAGCGTTTCGTGTCGGAAATCGTCGAACGTTCGCCGGACGGCGCGGACTATACGCAAAGCGTAGACAAGCAGGGGCTCGCAAAGCAATTCCTGTTCGAAGGCAAGCCGCAGCTGATTTCGGTCGACCAGTTCTCGCGGGAGTCGGTCGAGGCGCTGTTCCGCGTCGCCGACGTGATGCAGCCGATCGCGCGCCGCCACAAGATTTCGCGCGTGCTCGAAGGCGCGGTGCTCGGCAATCTGTTTTTCGAGGCCAGCACGCGTACTCGCGTGTCATTCGGCGCGGCCTTCTGCCGGCTCGGCGGCTCGGTGTGCGACACGACCGGCTTCACGTTCTCGTCGATGGCCAAGGGCGAATCGATCTACGACACGAGTCGCGTGATGGCGGGCTACGTCGACGCGCTGGTGATCCGTCATCCGGAGAAAGGCTCGGTAGCCGAATTCGCGCGCGCAACCAACCTGCCGGTGATCAACGGCGGCGACGGCCCGGGCGAACACCCGAGCCAGGCGCTGCTCGATCTCTACACGATCCAGCGCGAATTCTCGCGGCTCGGCAAGATCGTCGACGGTGCGCACATCGCGCTCGTCGGCGACCTTAAATACGGCCGGACCGTGCACTCGCTCGTGAAGCTGCTCGCGCTGTACCGCGGGCTGAAGTTCACGCTGGTGTCGCCGCCGACGCTCGAAATGCCGGCATACATCATCGACCAGATCGCGACGAACGGCCATGTGATCGAGCAGACGAACGACCTCGCGACCGGGCTGCTCGGCGCGGATGTGGTGTACGCGACGCGGATCCAGAAGGAGCGCTTCACCGACGAGTCGTTCGAAGGCTATACGCCCGATTTCCAGATCAACCAGGCGCTCGTCGATTCCGTATGCAAGCCCGACACGCTGATCATGCACCCGCTGCCGCGCGACAGCCGGCCCGGCGCGAACGACCTGTCGGTCGATCTGAACCGCGATCCGCGCCTGGCGATCTTCCGGCAGACCGACAACGGCATTCCGGTGCGGATGGCAATCTTCGCGGTGCTGCTCGGCGTGGAGAATCTCGTCCAGCATTCGATGCGCGATGCAACGTGGCGCCCACCGGCGTACCTCGGCCCCGAGGACGCGGTGTTTCACGGCATCGACTGAGCTGCGTCCGGTGTCGCGCGCCTGAACGCGCGATTGCTTCGGCGCAACGCGCACCCGCATACGTCACGCAGTCAACGCGCCGGCTTGAACGGCGCGTTGTCATTTTCTGCGCCGGCAACGTTGCTGGCGGCTAGTCCGGCGTCAGCCGGCCCAAGGAGCAATCACACGCAGGCCCGCTGCGTCGAACCGCGCGACATCGCGCGTGGCCACGATCAGCGGCAGCGCCCGCACCGCTGCGTTGCGAATAAAGAAAGGTCGGGTTCAGGTCGCGCGGGAAACCATTCCGCGTCGGTATCGAATGCGAACCTTGGTCGAGGGGGCCTCACCGGGAGGTAGAGCGCATGCCATTCGGGACGATCAGCAACTGGTCGATCAGTTCGAGCTTTAACGGCTTGTCAGCGTCGAGCTTGTTTTTCTCGATCACGTATTTCCAGCCGTCGCCGTTGCCCGGGTTTCTGTAGAACGCGACGATCGCCACGTACTTCGTATCGGCCTGCATCGGCTGTGTGAGACTTGCGGACGCGCCCGGGTTCAACACGGAGGCCATGCTCGTTTGCAGATCCTGCGCGAGTACGGCCCGGTCGTTCTTCAGGAGATCGTCGTACGATGCGCCGTCAAACATCTTCCGGTCCTTGAGCTGGTATACGCGCACGGCGACCGACGTCGGCCGTCCGGCGTCGTCCGGATTCAGTGCTTCGCGGGCGGAAAGATCGACGTTGAGCACCTTCACCTGCTTGAAGAACACCGCGTGATACGTGCTTGACGAGGCGTCCGACACGGCCTGCCACGCGCCGCACGCTGACAGCAGCAAGGCGGATGCAACGGTTGAGATGGCGAAACGGATGGACATCGATATTCCCCGGTCAGGCATGTCGTGGAGTCAAATATGGATTGGGCTCGGGCGTGGGAAACGCCTCATAGACGCCGAGTGCGATGTTGATGATGCGTTCCTCGTCGGCGGGCAGTACGGTTGTCCAGCCAAGGCGCGGCGCCGGGGCCGTTGACGCCGCGCCGATGGCGGGTTCGGGCGCAAGTCGCGACGAGATTTCCATGCGCAACTGCACATCGGCTTTCGCGCCCACATACAACCGCAAAAACGCGATCAATTCGCGATGCAGCCATGCGCCGGGCAGGAGATCGTGGGCCTGGCCACCATCGGCCGGACGCAGCGTGACCCGCACCGCGCGGCTGCGATAGGCGAGCCGCCGGCCGAGTACGTAGCCGCCCCCGAGGCCCCGGCGCGCGCCGTCTTCCGAAGCAGCATGGCTCACGGTTGTCAGCGGCCGCGGCCGGCCGGCGCGCGTGGTTGCCGGAAAGAATTCGTCGACGCGCACTTCGACACCGGGCACGGCCAGCGCGATGACACCCGCGAGGCCCTCGGGCGTGCGCGTACGCTGGATCAGCAGCCCGAGCAGCGCGAGCATCCGCGAATCCGGCAGGCCGGCGCGCTGCGGCTTGTCGCCCCAGCCGAACCCGGCCAGGCATAACAGATTGCGCGAATGCGCGTCGGCACCGCCTGCGCGGAAGCTTTCGGGATAGCGGTACTTCTTCCACGCGCGATACAGCAGCGTGACGTACCGGTGATTGAACTGGTCGAGAAACGCTTCGACCGCCTCATGCCCTTCCTCGCGCAGCACGATCTCGTCGATCATGTGCGACGGCACCGCCGCGTCGACGCCGTACAAACCCATGAACGTCGTGCGTATGGTGGGCGGCGCATCCGGCCGTTCTTCGTCGAACTCGACCGACGCAATTTCGCCCGCCGGAAAGCCCATGCGAGGCCGTGGCCGGAAACGCACCCGTTCATGCTCGAGCGAGTCGCGCGTGCCGAAACCGGGGGTTCCCGGCAGCTGCGCCTCCTCGAGTAGCCGGCACAGCTGCATGAAGTTCATGCGGGGCGCGCGGGCGAGCAGCGATGCGACGAGCGGCTCGAGATTCGGAAGCTCGTCTCCTGCCACAAGGGCACTTCCTGCGGGGCGCAAGGCGACATCCTTCGAGGCGCGCGCACTCATAGCGGGGCTCGTTGTGCTTTGCTGCGTGGCCAGTTCGTGCGGGTCTGCGACGGCAGGCTCACGATCGACAGCCTGGTGAACAGGTTGATCTCCGCATACTGCGCGAAGAACCGGTGCAGCAGTTCGCCGAACAGCATCACGTCGCCCTCGCCCGCAAACGCATGCGAATCGAGCGTCACCTCGATCAGCACGCCGCGCTCGACCGAGCCGCCTGTCACCTCCTCGAGCAGTTCCTGCGAGACCCACAAGACGCCTGCGAGCCGCCGGCGGTTCAGCTCATCGTCGGTCCAGTCGTACAGTGCGAGAGCACCGCGCAGCACTTCTGCATTCATGAGCGACAGGAAGTTCGGTGCCAAATGCGACAGCACGCGCCACTGAAACCGGTCTTCCGTCGGCGGATACAGCGGCAAGGTCGGCGAGACGAGATTGCGTACGCCACTGACATTCGGCGTGCTGGCGGCCAGCTCGTCGAGACTCGCTTCACGCAGCCCCTTGCGTGGCAACAACCCGTTCGTACCCGTCACGCGCAGCGACAGGCTCTCTTCGGGCAGCGTGTCCATGGTCTCCCAGGCATGGCCGCCGAGGATTACCCACGTCTCATGCAAGCCCGACACGCCCGGTCGCACGCGCGTATGGAAATAGCGCTCCGGCGCCTCGTGCCGCAACATGCCACCGCGGTGCCGGAAGGTGGCGAACGGCACGTATTCATATCGCTCGGCCGTGTCGTGGTCGAATGTCGCAATGGCGTCGACCGAATAGGTTTCGACGTGCTCGCCCTGATGCCCTGCCGGCACCACGCGATATTCGGTTTCGTGATGGTCGATCACGATCGGTTCGGCATCCAGTTCGAACAGGTTGATCACCGGGCTGCAGAAGAGGCGCACGTTCTCGGCGCCGAAGCGCTGGTCCGACGGATACGCCTGCTTGAGCACGATTTCCAGCTCGAACCGGGTCGAGCTTTCGGGCAGCTTCGCGATGTCGACTCCGCACACGTCGACGAACAGGAATTTCTCGCGGAACGCGAAGTATTCGAGCAGCAGCTGGTAGCCCGAGAAGGCCGCTTCGGCCTTCGGCCATAACCGCTCTTCGGTCGAAAAGCCCGCCGGTTCGATCGTGACGCCGGCGAGCGCAACCGCTTCGCCGTCGCGGATTTCGGGAATGCGCCAGTTGATTGCATCGACCTGCCGAGTAAGCGCGAGATGCATCGCAAACGCGGTCGGCAGATCCGCATTCAGATGCAGACGCAGTCGCGACAGGTCCGTTTCCTTGCGGCGCGCCGACCCATCGAGTGCGAACCCGAGCCGAATCACCGAACGGCCATCATGGCGGACAGCCGGGCCCGCGTGCGTGATCGTAAGCGGTTGCAGCGTCACGGGCTGCGTGGTCCGGTACAGACACCGGACTGTCTTCGGTGTCGAGCCTTCGGCGCCGGCGGGCGGCGGTACCGCGATCGGCGCGGAGCGGACCGGTACGCCCGCCGGCACGATTTCGGTTTTCTGGAGCTTTTCCGCGAGCGGGATCAGCTCGACCACCGACAGCGACGGAATCATCCGCAGGTAGTGCGGCCACAAGAGGCTCACGAGCCCCTCGGTGAGTTCCGGCAGCTCGTCGTCGAGTTTCTGCCGAAGCCGGCCAGTCAGGAACGCAAAACCTTCGAACAGCCGCTCGACATACGGATCGCGATCGCCCACGCGATCGAGGTTCAGCAGGCGCGCGCGATCGGGATGCGCTTTCGCGAATTCCTTGCCGGATTCGCGCAGATAGCGCATTTCCGCTTCGTAGTAGCGCAGGATCGGATCGTCGTTTTTCATTGATCTTGGTTCTTATGAGAGGGTCAGCGCGCGCGCCGGATCGAGCACGGTCAATTCAGCCTGCAGTTCACCGATGCGACGGGCGAGCGCCGGCTTGTCGGCATCCTTGCGGCGGCTCTCGGCCTTCAGTGCCCGGACCAGCTGCTGCTTGACCTCGAAGACGAGCGCCGGCTCCCAGCGCATCAGCGGCAGTGACCGGGACGATGCGTCGAGTTCGACCAGCAGTGCGAGGGCCGTGTCCGGCCGGCCGGCATGGTCGGCCAAGCGCGCCATCACCAGCCGTTGCAGGTAGCGATGGCGATCGGTCCGCATGCCCGGCAACGCCTCAAGCCATCCGAATGCGGCTTCCACGCCTTGGCGCCCGGCCACTTCACGCGCCTGCGCTTCGATTTCCGGCCAATCGCCGCCGGCATCGCCAACACTCTCGGCCGAGACCGGCAGCGGTGCGACAGACTCGCCCGCCTCCAGATCGCGCACGACTGCGTGCCGCGCGATCCAATCGAGCGTTGCGTCATCCGCGAACGGCGTACCGTCGTTGTATGTCAGCCGTTCGATGCCCGGCAACCGTTCGAGGAACAGCGCGAAGTCCGCACGTAGCAGTTCGCGCCAGGTGTTATAGGGCGCGCCGACGTGATCGAGGGCGACGTGCTGGAAGTACTGCAGGTCGAACCACAGATGGTTGACGCCCTCCATGAACGCGCCTTCGACGCGCTCGAGCAGTTCGTGCCATTGCTTCTGCAACACGAGCCGTTTCATCTGCTGGCGCAGTTCGCCTCGGGGCGGCACGAGGCGCGTGCGGAAAGCAGCGTCTGCCGGCGGCACTTCGTGCAGCGTATCCCAGCGGACGCTGCGCACAAGCCGCACCGACGGCAGATAGCCGTTTTCCTCCTGGTCACGCAGCCACACCGCCATCGTGCGCGCCTGATCCAGCAGCTCCCGCGTCGATGTGATCGTGCTGGACGCAGCAGTCGCCGCTGAAGGCGACGAAGACATTGCCGCGCTCTGCGCTGCACTCAGAGCTGGTTCATCGTTTCGCTCGAAGCGCGAGACGAGCGGTTGCAGGTTAGGGCGCGCAGCATCGGGCCACGTCCCCGTGCGTGCGACGAGTACGTCGAGCGCGGCAAGTGCGCGTTCGAGATCCGTCGGCGCGAACGCGCCGCGGCTGTCCAGCAGCTCGATCATGCGGGTGGTCGCCAGCATCTCGAGTGCGCCCTTCCTCGCCTCGGCACGTGCGGGCAACACGGTTTCGCCGTAGCGGTCGACGAGCGCCGCGGCGAGTTCGAGCCCGTCGGCGAAGCCGGAAGGTCCGTCCTGCCGCAGCCGGGCGAACGCGTAGTATCCGGCCAGACGCAGATCCTTGCCGGTCTCCTTGAGCAACTGCTCACAGGAACGAACAATGAGGCCGTCGTCGATGCCGGAGAGCTTTTGCGTCTCCTCCCGAAGCTCGAAGAACGCGTCCTCGTAGCCCGGGTCGCGCCCCACGCCGGTATCGCCCGCAAGCGGCAGCAACCACGTGTTCCACGCGTCGAGTCGCGAGCGTGCGAGCTGCTCGGCGTCGTCACGGGCCGGAAAGAGGCTTTTGAACAGTCCGCCCAGCATCATTCGACCTCCGGCAACGTACCGCGCGGCAATGACATCGCGGCCTGTTTTGCTGCCGCGATTGCGGAAGCCGGCAACGGCGGCGGCTGGGAAGGCAGATTCGTGGCCGACAACTTCGGCCGCGCCTTCGCCGCACCTGTGACGAAGATCCGGGCAGGCAGCTTGAAGTGGCGCAGCTGGAGCACGTCCAGCGGCCCAGCACCCGCCTCGCTGCGCAATTGCACGCGCAGCGGCAGCCCCACACTCGTATCCGGCGTCCAGGTCACCAGATACCGCGCGCTGTCCTGCTGCGAAACCTTCGCGCGTTCCAGCAGGCGGATCAGGCCAAACCGGCCCTGCGAATCGAGCGCCGTGCGCAGTCCGCCCTGCTCGGTCTGCCATTCGATGTGCGACAGGTTCTCCAGCGACTGCCCGGGCCACTCGAACGGTGTCCACTCCTGCTTCTGGTTGAAATAATGCAACTCGCGCCCCGATAGTACAAACTTCATGTCCGTGACGCCCGGTGTCGGCACGGCCTGCAACTCGTATCGCACGTGCGCGTCCCCGGACGGGAATAGCACGGTCGAGACACGAGTCAGCTGGTTCAGGCTGGCGAGGAAACCTGGATCGATCGTCAGCGCGCCTTGGTCGCCGCCCTGCGCGGCCACCCACCGGTCACCCTGCCGCTCGACGACGCCGGCGAGTTGCGTGGTGACGAATTGCGCGATCACGCCGTTATCCGGCCGCATGAAGCGAGCCATCTCGGGCAGCGACGCGTCATTGTCGGAGTCGGCAAACGGATAGCGGCCGCCGAACGTCCTGCTCCAGTCCGCCACGATCGTGGTGCGCCACATCTCGTTCAGGCTCGATGCCGCCGGCTGCACGACAACCTGCCAGGTCTGGTCGAACGGTGCGCGGAACAGATCGCCAAACCCGGACCAGTGCTCGCCCAGGCTCGCGGCCAGACGGCTGGCGTAGTCGCGGCTCTCGGCCATGTCGGACGTCTTGCCTTGCAGGACCGATTGCGCTGCCTGACGCGCCATCGCGTCCGGATCTGCACCGGAAACGATCTGCGAGGCCTTCAGGCGCATGGCGGTGACCCGTTCCAGGTATCGCGCAAGGCTCAGATCACCGGTTGCGGCGAGCTGCGCGGCGGCCTTGCTGTTTGCTGGCGCGCCGGAGACCAGATCGCTGCCCGTCAGGCGCAGGATCGGCCCGAAAGCCGTGGCAAGCGGCGCAAGGTGCGGCTGAGCCTGCTTCGACGGATCCTTCTCGCTGCCGCCGACAAGTTGCTGCGCCTTGTTGATCAGGTTGTCGGCCAGCGACTGCGTATGCGCGCCCGTGCCGGCCTGATAGACGACAGCGTTCATCAGCGCGACGAGCGGCGAACGTTGCGGGTCGCCAAGCAGCGTGAGCTGGTCGGCGGTGGCGGACAGCGTCGGCGCCGGTTGCCAGCGCAGGCTGTTGAGGAGCAGCGCCCAAGCCCGACCGTAATCGTCGAAGTAGCGCTGGCGCAGCTGAGCCTTCAGCGTTGAGGATGCCGCCTGCGTCGCCTTGACGTCGGAGAGCACCCAGTCGCCGGCGACATTTTGCTGCTCGCTCGCTTCGTCGATCGCTTTCGAGATCCGCTCGTCCCATGCGGCGCGCGTGAACACGCCCGGCACGGTCGCCGTCGTATTGAAGAGGCCCCGGCTGGTCGTGTCGCCCAGCAGCGTCGCGAGCGAGACAGGCGGATACTTCGCCTTCGCGTCGTCGACGATCTGTTGATAGACCGCATCGGTCGAGTTCTGGATGCCGCGTACGCCGATTACCGTCTGGCGCGTCGAAGCCACGAGCCCGGGATCCGGCGTCATCGCCGGCAACCTTCCGCGGCTCAGATGGTCCGCGAAGAATGCGATCGTGTGCTGGCGCAGGTCTTCCCAGGCGCCCGACGTTAGCGGCGAGTTCGCAGGGCGCGTGGGCGCCGCCGTCGCGACAAGTTGCGGCGTCAGGAATGCGGCGAGCGCACGTTCGGGCCGCGCGAGCATCAGGTAAGCCTTCAGCGTGTCGTAGGCCGCCTGCACCTGCGCATGGCCGCCGCTGGCGATCTCGGCATCAGACAGGGAGGCAAGGTGGTGCAGGCGCTCCTCGAGCTTCTGGCGGATCGGCGCAACGAGGATATGGCTTGCCGCATTCGCGTAGCCCGGCCACAGCGCATCGAGCAGCGCGCTGTCTCGGTTCAGGCCGAAGCGCGTGTTCCACGGCGCGCCGTCGCGCTGATGAACTTCGAGCGTATCGATCTGCCGGTCGAGGCCATTGAGGGTTTGCAACGCCTGCGTGCGATCCTGCGCAGCGGACAGCTGCGCGATGGTATCAGTCGCGTTCCTGATCGCTGAACGGTTGGCGAATCCCGACAGCATCGTGCCGGCGATCCAGCAGCCAATCAGGGCGGTGGTGATCCATGCGGCTGTCGTCGACAGCGAGAAGCCGACGCGGCGGCCGTGGATTCTGCGGCTATGTTCGGCGACGGTTTGCCAGATTGTGCGATGTTGAGGTCCAACCGCCGGCTCGTCGTCGTTCGCGTCGGCGGGCCGCGGTGGCGCCAGCTCTCGTTCCAGTAATAGCGGTGCGAAAAGCAGCCCGTGCACCGCGTGCCGCATGACACGCGACTGAGCCGTTTGCAGCACCAGACCCAACAGTCCGCTACGAAGGTTCGAAATATGCTGCGACAGCTCGGCGGGGTAGCGATCGTCTGCATCCTTCGTCAGCCGCACGACACCGGTATCCGCCAGGTTGTAGGTCAGCTCTTGCAGAGATGTGTCGATCTGAATTGCGCTCACGCGCGCATTCGACCACGTGAAACCGATCGCCTCGTCGCGACTCGACGTTTCGCTGCCGAAATCGGTGACGTTAAGCAGATACGCGGGTGCGGCCCAGCGCAGTGCACGGGCATGGCGGGCGAGCCGCTGAGAGAGGTTATCGGCGTCGAACGGAGTATTGGCCGAGCTGCGGTTACGCGTCACGACAACGATCGCATCGATAGGGCGCCGACGGCGCAATCGGCGGATCTGGTCGAGCCAGTCGGTTTCGAGCGTGTTGCTCGTTTGTTGCGCGTAGAGCAGGACGGTGTCACCGGTGCTCGCGTAGCCGGTGTCGGCGAGGCCCGGCGCCAGGCGTTTCACCAGCGGCAGGTCACCGGCGATCAGCACCCAGCGATCCCGGTAGCGCCAGCGCCAGCCGTGGCGGTCACGAAGACAATTACGCAACGCCGCACCGCGCGAGTCACCAACCGGGGCATTGGCGTCGTCCGGCTCAGCTGATGAATTGATCTGTTTCGCGACCCAATACCGAATACGCCGCGCTGCCACGGCCGGGCGGGACGAAGCGTCGAAGCTGAACCACAGATAAAGCACAACGAAGACGATGCACAGCGCGACAATTCCCACTGCGCGCTGTTCGGCCGAGCGCAAACCGACCCAGTCACCTTTGAACCAGACGAGCAACCCGGGCAGGACGACCACAATAATGACGCTCAAAATGTCGATTCGGAACTTGCGAAGCATATGGAAATGGCGTTTATTCCCCATGCCCTTGGCACGGCGGCTTGATTTGAGGGGCAAACGGAGCAGAGCGAAGTGCCGCCTCGTTGGTCGCGGGTTGCGTCAACATTATTGACGTATCTATTCATGCAAATTTCGCCGCGCTGAATTGCAACGACACCGGGTAATGCGCTGCTCAAGTGGTTGCCCAACAGCTCAAACATCTACATAAGACGATTGCTGGGAAGACAGCAGACGTGGCGGCGACTCGCACTTGCATACACAAAGATCTTCGCTCAGTGCTCCCTCCCTGCCATCCGGGTCTTTCATCGACAAGCGGGGGCCTTGGCACACAATTTTCCCCATTGACTGACATGCAGGACACCAGACATCGTCGCGCTCGTAGGCTTGTTCGCGATCGCCAATCCGGTCATTCGAATCGCCCCCCATCACGGTGCCATTCGATGTTGTCTTATCGCCTTTCAGAATGTCGTACCGCCTGACCATGATTTAATCTCCTGAGTTCCTGATATGCCGAGTGTTGCCTTGTGCACTGCCACGATGCAAAGAGCGGAAAAGACACCCTTGCCCCTTTATTGCCGGTCGACATTCCGCAAAACACTGAAGCAAGGCCCGTTCTTGCTGGCGGTCACAACCAACTGAGCCGAACCATCCTGTGCCGCTGCCTTGGCTGCGCACGTCAAACCCAGCCAAGAGGCGACTTCGCCTGCATGCCCAACCATGTAATCGATGTTCGAGGGCTTCGCGGGGATACCAGCCTTAACTACGGCCGCACTCACCTTATTCGCTGTGACTGACGCGAGACCGCTTTGCCAGATACGATCAACGGTCACGGGCTCCACGCCCCCCCAACGCAACGCACGTGCGAGGGCAACATCTACTGGGCATGTGTCAGTCTCGTTTGGTCGATGCAACCAAGCAATTGGCTGAACTTTGGATGCCCGCTGCACCTGCTCCGGCGCGACCAGAAGCGCAATGCCAGCCTCCGCGCTTCCTTCCGGCGGAAGCACTTGAAGAATGGAATTCAACCGAACGAAAACAAGCAGACGCACCTCGTGATCTCGCTTCTGGTTGATTCGATCCAGCCACACGTCAAGAGCCATCAAGTCGGGAGGTTCTAGTAGTATCTCGGCTTCGAGCGACCGAAGATCGGATTTCGCCCATTGCTTGTCCCATGATGCCAACGCTTCATCCTCGTTCACCGTGTCCGACAATACCAACTGGATGGCCAGTTTCGATTCCGGCGGCAATGAACGCACCGCCTCAGCGACATCTTGAATCAGCGCCCCGAACACCCACTCGCACACGTGACGACGTCGCTCCTCATCGATCATGAATCGCTTCCCGTCTTTGTCTGCGTCGGGCTGCTCGAACCAGCGTGCGTTCACCGGAGGCATATCGAGTTGCGGCGCGGTCCGCGTTTCGAGTCTGATCGAACCGTTCAGCAATTTGTCGAACGACTCTTCCTTCGCATCGCTCGCAAACCGGTATGCGGCAGCTAGAAGCGCAAGCGGGCGGCTGGCCTGCTCGAATACGCTGTTCACGTGCTTTCCTCTCGCTGCGTTCCATTCGATGGCGTCCAGCCGACGCCCCTCGTAGACGCTATAGCGCCGCAACACGACGAAGGCTGCAACGCCAACCGGATACACGGTGACGCATATCCAGAACCATAGGGTTCGCGTTGACTCGCCTTTAGGCCAGAACAGCAGAATGGCGAAAACTCCGGCCAGCACGATAACGAAAAACACGATGCTCCAGATGAAGCGTGAAGGAGGTTTGTCCGGTACGGGTTCCTCCGGTGGCAACTTTTCGAAGTCAACCGCCATGCCCCACCTTCATAACCTGTTCGAGATCGGACTTACCGTCTGGGAAACAACACACCGCACCGCCCGAGCCTGGTCCTCGCCTCACGACGAATGATCGAGATGTTAGGAACGACCTCATGCCACGCTCTTCTTGTGCGATCGAACGATAGAGCAATACGATTCATTTCGCTTCTGGCAACGCGACGGAAACACCTCTTCGTTCAGGTAGCGCATGACGTCGGCAACCGTCATGCCGTGCGAAGCACCGCATGAGATGCGGGGTGCGAGCGTAGCCACGGGCGCTGCGACGAGCGCCATCAAGACTTTGCGGCGGGACAATGTCGTCATACCGCCCCCGGCCGCAAGCGAATGGAATCCACCACGCCATCCCACAGCTCCAGTGCTTCGCCATCATTGGCGAAGGACTCCTGATTGGTTGGATAGGCGCTTTCGCCTACGCGCAATGATGCATTCAGATTAGGTTCCGCCAGCGAGTATGCATTGCCCGGCGCTTCCCATTTGAATCCGGAGGTGCGCTTGCCGTCCTGCGTGCCGGCCACCAGAATCTCGTCGGCTTCGATTGGGCCAACGGGTCGGGCACGGCTGCGCAACTGGCTCACACCCACGACCGTCCCTAGCAACGCTGGCAAAATGCCGCCCGCGCGGGCACGCAAACCCTGCTCCACGCTCTTTTGCGTATAGGACGTCAGCCGGAACCAGACGTCGGGCTTGTTGGGCAGTCGGATGTTCAGTTCCCAGCTTTCGAGGTTGAAACGTTTAGCCGCCAGGATGGTGTCTGCAGCCACAAAGCCAATGCCTTCTGGCTGTTCGCCGGGTGGGATTTCTCGCCACTCGCCAGACAGCCTTTGGCAGGTAGCTAGCGCACTGGTCCTGAGGTCCGGCGACACCTCTCCCGAGTACTTCAGGCTTTTTGAACCGGCCCGGAAGTAAGTACCGAATCGATACAGAATATCGCCTGTCGGACGATTCCATGAGACCAGCGTTACTGAACCGTTGGCGTGCGGCACCCGCTCAATGAACAACGTGCCATATTTGACGTGTTTGGTAGCGCGCAACTCCTGCTCCCTTTGAGCAACCAAGTAATTAAAGCTTGCTTGCGTCGTGATCTCAGGCAGCAGGTCAATTTTCACCTCGTTGTACTTATACGTCTCGACGGTCGTCGCCCCAGGGGGAAGTTCCACCAGATGGCGCCCGACGGCTCGAGTTATCCAACCTTGCTTCATGCCGACTCCTTTTTGTGCCAACGGGCTTTCTGAGCGATCTTGACGATGGCGTACATGGTCGCGTATAGCGATCGGCCGTACGCGTCGCCGTAGCTGCCCTGATGGTCATATCCGAAATGCTCGTTGCATGGACCGGCGTTGCCTTGCCCGTGCGCAAAACTCATGGCAATGCCGGCCTTGCCCGGAGCCTCACTGGTGCTGCAACGAGCACTATCAGGACTTTGCGGCGAGATAACGTCTTCATACAGCCCCCGGCCGCAAGCGAATGGAATCCACCACGCCATCCCACAACTCCAGTGCCTCGCCATCGTTGGAGAAGGACTCCCGATTGGTCGGATAGGCGCTTTCGCCTACGCGCAAGGATGCGTTCAAGTTTGGTTCAGCCAGCGAGTACGCCTTGCCCGGCGCTTCCCATTTGAATCCGTAGGTGCGTTTGCCGTCCTGCGTGCCAGCCACCAGAATCTCGTCGGCTTCGATCGGGCCAACGGGCCTAGCGCGATTGCGCAACTGGCTCACGCCGACCACCGCCCCCAGCAATGCAGGTAGAACTCCTCCCGCGCGGGCACGCAAGCCGGGATCCACTCTTTCTTGGGCATACGACGTAAGCCGGAACCAAACATCGGGTTTGCCGGACAACTGGATGTTCAACTCCCAACTTTCGAGGTTGAAACTATTACTTGCCAATATCGCGTCACCGGCAACAAAACCAATGCCGATCGGTAACTCGCCAGGTGGAATTTCTCGCCACTTCCTCGCCAGTTTCTCAAAACTAGCTAGAACGGCAGCTTTGCGAGCCGGATCAAGGTCGCCAGAGTATTTCAGGAATTTTTCACCTACCCGGAAGTAGCTATCGAAACGATACAGGATATCGCCCGTCGGACGATTCCACGAGATCAACGTCACTGAACCATTAGCATGCGGTACTCGCTCAACAAACAAACTGCCATATTTGACATGTTTGGTAGTCCGCAACTCCTGCTCCCTTCGAGCGACCAGGTAATCAAAGCCACCCTGCGTCGTGATATCAGGCAGTGGATCAATTCGATCCTCATTGAAAGTGTAGCTTTCTGACGTTGTTGCCTCATGTGGCAAATCCACCAGATGGCGCCCTATCGCGCGCGTTCTCCAACCGAGTTTCATGCCGATTTCCTCTTATGCCAAGTGGCTTGCTGGGCGATCTTGATGATGGCGTACATGGTGGCGTACAGTGATCGCTCGTGCGCGTCGCCGTAACTGCTCTGATGATCGTAGCCGAAATACTCGTTGCATTGCCCAGGGTTGCCTTGTCCGTGAGCAAAGCTCATGGCAATGCCGGCTCTCCCCGCTGCCTCACCCGAATATACCGGTACGGTTCCGTCCCCCGGGCAATCGGGTGCCCCAATGGTCAATTCGATGCCCGAGGTAGTCACGAGGGTGCCGTTGCCATCGTCGCTGGCAATCGTCAAGCCGACAGGATCAAAACCATCGAGGCCACTCCCTTCCCACGCCACCTCCCCCCAAGTGAAGCGGTGCTTGCTCGCTAGCAGTCCCATTTCAAGAATGCCACCCGCACCCTTTTCGGAATCGCGCTCCCCTTGCGCGCCATAGTGTGAGTACGTAGGCGTTTTGTATTGCCTCTCGATAGCATCGTGGAATGTTCTAATTTGATCGATCGTCTCATTGAGTTTTTTACGCGGGCTACGTTTAACAACGACATCCCCATTTGTTAATTCGGCTGGAACAGTCTTCCCCCCCTGATTCACGAACCCCAAATTCCCATCCGGCACCAACCCATACCACGCAGGCGAGAAATAGATCTCGTTATACGGATCACCGTTCTGCGGCAGAGCAAGGATCTCTTTACCGGTCTCCTTGTCGCGCACCTTGAGCCACGGCTTGCCATCGTTGTAATCCGCGGTAGGCAACAGTTCGAGGCCGCCCGGTGCCTGCGCGAGAATCGCCACAACATCGGCCGCGTTGCGCCCGAGGAAGAGTTGCTCCGCGCCCTCAAAGCCCGAACGCATGCGCTTGTACGTGGCAGGCGCACCCGTGGCGGGCTGCACGCCGTGCGAGACGCCCAGCACCTTGTCGCAGTTGTGCAGTTCCGTGAGAGACCGACTGACAAGCCCACCCATCGAGTGCGTAACGACAATCACCTTTTCCGCCACTGGCCGGCTGGGCGCCGGACGCTCGTTGTAGCACGACGACCCGCCCTTGCCGTCAGGCGTATCATGGACAACGACGGCCTTGCCCTCGTTGTAGAAAGGCAGAATGGTTTTTTCGATTAATTCCTTGATGGCCGCGCCAGAGTCCCGGTTGCTTTGCAGCCAGTTGTAACCACCCGCCCAGACGTCGAACTGATAGTTGGCGGCATGCAGGATTTCTTCACGCGTGAGGGCATCACCTTCTTTCGCCCCCCATTCCGTCGGCGCGGTCTGCCCCGCCTCAGCGGCCCATTTCTGGAGCTTGGCCTCGCAGCGCTCGAAATCGTATCGAGACAAATCATTCAACAAGTGCTGCAGCTTCGCCATGAGCGGGTGATAGCTCGAGCGCATCAAGCCGCCCCAACCACGTGCGACCAGCACGTTCTTTGGGAGACCGCTCTCGCCCGCGTCGATCGGGCCGCTAGGATCGATCTCAACTGAGTTGGTCACCAGATCGCCGGCACGTTCGTTCGTGCTCTTGAACAGATAATTAAACAATTGCCCGATCAGATCCGCCGCACCTCGCAAGTCAGCGTTAGGTGGTCGCCATACGCTGGCCTTGGTGTCCTTCTTGCGGAGATTCGTGCCCATGATGCCGGGCAAGAAGAGAATTGGAATGACGTATGGTTTGGCAAGCACGATCTTCTCGCGCCGGTCTTCCGTGGAGGTCAGCGTCGCAATACTGTACTGGTCGCCGTTCTCGTCGACCATGCTGTGATGCAAAACGGAAGGGGATTCTGTCATGAAGTTGTTCCCGAACGAGAGTCGCTAGGTTTAGTCCAGCACACGAATTCGAACGTGCTCAGTAAAGAGGCTCTTTTGATGTGGCGTCTTGCCGGACTCGTCGGTCAGTACTTTGATCACGCTACCGTCGTCCCGCTTGATTTCGGCGCTTGCATTACCAAGCGGCTCTCCTGTGGAAGGATTTCGCACGACGTAGGTATCGGCGAAATTTGCGTGCTTCCATGTGTTCATCGATTCTGCAAGCGAACTCGGCCCCTGCCGGCTGAAAGCTGCCGACTTGATTGTCCGGTTGCCGCGTGTTCCATCTTCGATACCGGTCGAGGAAATACGGACGTAGGAACCGCCACATTTGAGGATAAGCTCGCTTTTCGCTTCGATCGTGACCCGCCCGTTGGCACTAGTCATCCGCATGTCCTTCTCGGACATCAAATGCATCTCGTCGCTCTGCGCTTGGATATCGACCCTGCCGCGAGCAGCAAAAAGTTTCAGTCCGAATTTTTGTGCAAATAGCGATACGAGTTCGCCAGCTGCAACCGTGAACCGCTTCATGACACCGATATCAGCGTTTCCGCCGGCGGTGGCAATCAGATTGTCGTTCGCAGTCAGTTGAAGATCGGTTCCGGATGCCAGTCCCATCCCGTCCGGCGCACTGACGAGCACGCCCGACTTTTTCAACCCCTTGAGCGTTCCATCGAGCAACGCGCGTTGACGGTCGTAATCCGCCGCGGCAGCTTGCGCTGCGCTGGCCGCCTCACCCAGCGATCGCATCTGCTGCAGCGCCAGATCGAACAACCCCTGGGCGCCCTGCATCGCAAGTTGTTGACCCGAGGCACTCCATTGAGCTTCAGCGGTGACAAGCACCCCTTTTGCGCCCCGAACCGAGACGTGCTCATCCGTCCGGAGCTCAGCCCCCTTGCCTCGCTCCTTGCCGTCCCCATCGACCATGTGCCCAAGATTGAGCTCACTGGCCTGGAAGGGTGTCGCCAGATGAATGTGCTCGCCCCCTTCCTTATCCTCCATCCGCAGTTCATTCTGCGCGGCAGTGCGAACGATGTTGCGAGTGTGATTCCGGTTATTGACGAGATCCGGATGCTGGCTGTCGTGCATGGCCCCGATGATCACGGGCCTGTCCGGATGGCCATCAGTAAAGACGATGGCCACTTCCGCGCCGTCGATCAGCGGAAAGTGATGGCCGTAGTTGTCCCCGCTGTACGGTTTCGCAAACCGCACCGGCCGGCTCGTACCGCCCGGACTCCACTCGTCGAGATCGAACGGCAGCTTGATCACGTACCAGCCCTGCTCCGTCAGGTACGCGTATTTGTAATCCCCCGGCGACGTAATGCGCGCCGGCAGGATGCCATCAATGGCCGGCCGCTTGATCGAGGCCATCGGCGTGCGATATACGCGATCGGATGGAATCCCGTCGAAGGTCACCCAATACGATTGGCTACGGCCACCGCTCGACTCCACCGCGGTGACGAAGATGCCGTGTTCCGCGTCGGTCTGGACTGGCTCAACGCGCATGACTTCGCCCGCCTCGAGCCAGAACGGATTGCCGGTGCCCTTGAACGTGATCTGGTTCGCCAGATACGCCTCGTGCCTCAGACGCGCAACGTGCTTGCCCTCCTCCGGCGTCTCGTAATACTCACCCCAGCGGTAGTCGATCCCGTTCGTCGACTTGTCGGCACGCGCGGCGTTTTCCTCGACGACGAGCGATACGCCTGCCTGGCGGTGGTTGTAGTCGTGCAGGCGCACCGCTTCAGGCACGCGGCGCGCGCGCTTCTCGAGCGTCTTGATCGCATCCGCGCCCGAACTCTCGAGCCCCGAGTCACGCCGGTACGGGACCATGCGCTGCTTGCGCGCATAGGCGTCGAGATCGTCACCGAACACGATCACCGCGTGATCCTTCTTCTGCTCCCAACGAAACCAGACGCCCTCCTGCGCACAGAGGCGCCGGATAAAGGCGAACGTTGTCTCGTGATACTGCGTTACGTATTCGTGCCGCTTGTACGTGCCGCGCAGTTGGAACTGGAAGTCGACGCCGGCGCGATACCCGTAATGGCGCAGCGTGCCGGTCACGATTTCCTCGACCGACTGCTTCTGGAAAAGCCGGCTGGTGACGCCCCGGTTCAGGTCCGCGAGCACCGGCTCGAGCCGGACCCGGTAGTGCGTCTGATCGGCGGTCGTCGCAAATTCATCGAATTCCGTGATGATGCCGTGGATGGTGCGTGCTGGCGGCATCTTGCTGAACTGCTCCGCGTTCTCCCCGAACATCTTGAGCAGATAGTCCATGTTCGGATCGACCGGAGCGATGATGAATTTCGCGGATCGACCAATCACCTGATCCATCGGGATACCGGCCGTCGGACTGGTGAATTCGATGTCGTAGTGATACAGCTCGCTCACGGCATCCCGGCCACTGAATTTGAGTACCGAGAACGGCGCCGGGTGCGGCGCGAGCTTCAACTCATAGGCCTGGGTAGGCAGGATCGACGACATGCGAAAACTCCATTGAGCGGCGCGAAATATGAGGCAGCACCGCCGGAGCCATCATGGCTCCGGCGGTCAACACATGGGACCAACCGGATCAGCGCGCCTTAACTTTTGGCCTTGGGCATCTGCGACACCAGCGACAGGCCGATGTCCATGCCCTCGACCTGGAAGTGCGGGATGATGAAGAGCTTGATGCGGAAGAAGCCCGGGTTGTCCTCGATGTCCTCGACGGTCACCTTTGCCTCACGCAGCGGGTGCGAAGCCTGTAGCTCGTCGCCCGGGTCCTTCATCTCCGTCACGAGCCCCTTGATCCAGTTGTTCAGCTCGAGCTCGAGGAGACGCCGATCCTTGGTCGTACCGATGTTCTCCCGCTGGATCAGCTTCAGGTAGTGAGCGATCCGCGACAGCAGGAAGATGTACGGCAAACGTGCGTTGATGCGGCTATTGGCCGTCGCTTCCTTGGTCTCATAGACCGCGGGCTTCTGCGTCGAACTGGCCGAGAAGAAGCACGCGAAGTCGTGATTCTTGTAGAACGACAGCGGAATGAAGCCGAGATTCGCGAATTCGAACTCACGCGTCTCGGGAATCAGCACTTCGGTCGGGATCTTCGGTTGCACACCCGTGCCGAGGTCGTACAGGTGAACTGGCAGGTCCTCGACCTTGCCTCCCGCCTGCGGGCCGCGGATCTGCACGCACCAGCCGTTGTTCACGAAGCTGCGCACCATGTTCGCCGCGAACGCGAACGATGCGTTGACCCACAGGTACTTGTCGTGATCCGGGCCCTTCACTGCCTCTTCGTAATTGAAGGCACGCACGGGCGTCGTGTCCTTGCCGTACGGCAGACGCCCGAGCACGCGCGGCATCGTCAGGCCGACATAGCGTGCATCGTCCGTGTCGCGGAAGCTCTTCCACTTGATGTACTCGGCGCGATCGAAGTAGTTGCCGATATCCTGGATCGCAGCAACTTCCTCCATCGACTTCTTGCCGAAGAACGCCGCACCGACCGCGCCGATGAACGGCATGTGCGCGGCAGCGGCGACCTTTGAGATGTTGCGCAGCAACGCCACATCCATCGGCGAATTCGTGAACTCGAAGTCACTGATCATCGCGCTGATCGGCTGGCCGCCCGGCGTGTCGTACTCTTCGATATAGGTAAGGCGATACAGGCCGCTCTGGATCAGTTCCGGCGCGTCCTCGAAGTCGCGCTGCAGCGCGTCCTTCGCCACATCCAGCACTTCGATGCGCGCGTTCTTGCGGAAGTCCGTGCGCGAGACGAGCATCTTCAGCCCGCGCCAGCGCCCTTCGAGCGCCTGGAAGTCAGGTGTGTGCATGACGGCGTCGAGTTGACGGCTGATTTGGCGGTCGAGCTGCCCGATGTAAAAATCCAGCAGCGACTTGTCCAGGCGATCGACCGGCTTGCTTTCCTTCGCGATCAGATTGAGCAGCGCGTCCATGCCGCGCGCAACGCGCTCGTCGGCCGATGCCTCCGACAGCGTGTCGTTATCGCGAAATGCTTCGATCGGCCGAGCTTCGGCGACCGGCATCAGATTGATCTTGTCGCACAGCGCGGCGTACACGCTTTCATGCTCGAGCACGACGGTTTCCGTTGCGCCCTGACCCGCTTCATTCTGCTTCATGGTTCTCTCAGTCCCGTTTCGTATGGCTGTGTGGTTGCGTGAGGCGGTGGAGGCCCTCTTCGGCCGACTGCGCTCAGGCATGACCTTCCTGTTGTGTAGCGGCCGTCACGATCTGTGACAGTTCGCCACGAAGCTTTTCGGTGAGGCGCTTGTCCTTCAGAATCTTTTCGAACTCGCGACGGAACGTGCCGTTGTCGAGCAAATTCGATTTGAGGTCGCGCAACAGATTGCGCATCGCCAGCATGGCTTGCAACTCCGGGATCTGGCGAGCAACCTGCTCCGGTTCGAAATCCTTCATCGAGCGGAACGAGAGGTTCACCGGAAGCTCCGATCCGTCGCCGGCCAGCATGTTCTCCGCGGACATCTTCAGATCCGGCGCATAGTCGGCCAGGACAGCATCGAAGTTGTTCTTGTCGATATTGACCTTCTTGCGCTCGGCAAGCGGCGCTTGCTCACGGCCCGCGCTGAAGTCGCCCGCAACGAGCAGCTTGAGCGGCAGCTCGACCTTCTTCTGGGCTCCGCCCGTATGCAAATCCAATGTAATGGACACACGGCTTTTCGGAATTTCTCTCTGGAAGCTATCCATTTGCAATCCTTATTGAGTGATGGTAAAGCCCGAGCAGGTGCGCGACGCGTTCGACACGATACTGAGTTCGTCATGCACATCACGCGGAGCATGCTCCGATCGGAGTTTCATCGTGTGGTTTCGGTTAGCACGGCGAAATCGCTTGGCACTTATACTCGGTAAACACGACATGCGTCAAAGCATGTTGCACGTCTGCCACGCGCTCAAATGCAAACCAATTCAAAAATATCCGGTTTTATTTTGAGATTTAACATTTATCGACATTAATCGGGCCACCCTGGCGCTACGCTACCTGCCGCTTAGGCGCGACGTCCTTTCGCCCCATCACCATGGCGGTTGCAATATAGGACGAGGGTGGCACGTGTTTCGCCACCATCTCTAAATTGCCTCGACGATCTTTATCTCAATAATTAATTATTCAATAGTTGATTTAATGTATTTGACATTTTCGCGAGAGCGATTAGTAAATCGAAATACTTTGATATTTCACCGCGCGAGAAAGATTGTGTATATGTTATGCCCTCTTTCTTATAACGCACATTCAGACCATACTTATGCGGATCGACAAACCGCTCTGGTACGAGGGCTTGATCCTCTCGCAGCAGCATTTTCAGCAGCAGGACCGATGGACGGGGTTTGCGATGCAGCAGTTCGCAGCCGCCGCGCTCGCGCATCCCTGGGGCTCCCTTGGCGTCGAGGTCGACCAGGAGGCGCTGGCAGCGGGGCGTCTGAAGCTCACGCGGCTGAAGATACGTTTTCCCGATGGTACGCCGGTCGATACGACGATGGCCGATGACGTTCCGCCCGCGCGTGACCTGACACAGGGCGTGCCGGCGGATCGTCAAAGCATCGTGGTGCTCGCCGCGCTCGCGCTACCGGATGCGAACGGCAACAACTGCCGCTTCGATGAAACCACGCTTGCGCGCCCGCGTCGCTCGTACCGCGAATTCGTCAAGGTCACGGACCTGAACGGCTCCGGTGAATCGGAAATCGCGGCCGAACGTCATGCGGTACGACTGCTGTTCGACTTCGAGTCCCATGCCGACGACACGGTCTGCGCGATCGCGCGGCTCACCCGAAGCGCAAGCGGCCAGTTCCAGGTCGATCACCGGTTCGTGCCGCCATGCCTGACGCTTGGCGGTCATCCGCTGCACGTCGAGCGGATCAATCGCCTTGCCGACATCCTGCAGGCGAAAAGTCTTGCACTTGGCGCACGCCGCAGCGAGCGCATCGAGCAGGTGGCGGAATATGGTGTGGCCGACATTCAGCTTTTTTGGCTGCTCCACTGCATCCATGCAGCGTGGCCGCAGTTGCGGCTCTTTGCAACGCACCCGAATCGCTCGCCCGAGCACCTGTACGCAACGCTCGCGCAGTTGGCGAGTGCGCTCATGACGTTCTCGACCGGCGCGCAGCTCTCGGACATCCCGGCGTACGAGCATGCGCGCGCTGACGACGTATTCGCACAGCTCGAATCGACGATCCGCGATCTGCTCGATGCCATCATTCCGTCACGTGTCATATCAATCGGGCTCACGCGCAAGACGCCCACCACGTGGACCGGCCAGTTCCTCGACGATCGCATCGTCGGGGATGCCGCCGACTGGTATCTGTCCGTGAATGCGCCGATTCCCGCGTTCGAGCTCGTTGAGCAATTCCCGCGGCTGTGCAAGGTCGGCGCGCCGGACGACGTGGAGCACATCATCAATTCAGCGTTGTCGGGCATACCGTTGAAAGCCGTGCAGCGCGTGCCGGCGGCGATCCCGATACGCCTGGACAATCAGTATTTCGCACTCGATGCGGCGAGTGCCGCGCACGTGAAGATGCTCGCCGCGCGCGCCTGCCAGATCTATCTTCCGGCGTCGGTACCCGATGCCGCGCTTGAACTCTACGCGGTGCTGCGCTCATGAACACGCTGACTTCCCGCCGCCCCGAACTTGCCCTGCTCGACTCGGTGACCAACGCTGGCGGCACACCGCATAACGGCATGCGCGATCTGCTGCGCGATACGGCATTGCTGGTGACGACCCTTGGCTCGGGTGGGATGGCGCACGATGCGGACGGACTGCGCCATCGATGCAGGCAGTTGATCGAGAATTTGTCGGAAGCACTGGCGCGACGTGGCTATCCGGATGACGTGCGCCGGGAGGTCCTGATCGCCCAGTGTGGCCTGCTGGACGAAACGGCACTACGCGCGCTGCCGACCGAAATGCGCGCCGACTGGGAACTGACACCGCTGCAGGTCGAGCAGTTCAATCTGCACGACGCCGGCGAGAGCGTGATCGATCGGCTGGAGGCGCGCATGCAGGAGGCTACGCCGCGCGTCGACGTGCTCGAGTGTTACGCGGCGATCCTTGGCATGGGATTCGTGGGACGCTACGCCCGCGAAGGCGAAGCGAAGCGCACCGCGTTGATCGCATCGCTGAACGCCCAACTGGAGAAGCTTCGGCCTTCGTCGGCACGGCCCTTCGTTGCCGATCGCGCGGGACGACGGCTTTCGGACTGGTTCTACCGGCTGTCGCCGTGGGCGATAGCCGGACTGGCCTGCGTCGCCGCGGCGACCGTGTGGATGATCTGGGCAGCGGCGCTGGATGCTCAGCTCGCGCATCTGCTGTCGGCACGGGTCGGTCAGCCGTGAAGTCCGACCTGCGGGTCCTGTCCGCCAGGCCGGCGCGCACGCCCGATGATGGGTACGAAGGGCTCGGGTACCCGCTTCGGATTATGATCGTGTTCGCGGCTGCGCTGGCGCTCGCGGTGATCTGGCTCGTGCTGCCACTCGGCCGTGGCGTGACCTGGGCGCTCACGGCGCTCAGTGGAGCCGTCGTGCTCGCGCTGATGGCGTGGTTCACCCGCCGGCTGTCCCGCGCGCGCGAACAAAGCGCACACGTCCTGGCTGCACTAGGCGCGGCGACTGAGGATATTCCCGTCAGGCTGCGCACGCGTATGCGGCTCGTATTGGTCACGGGCGATGGCCTGCCCTCGTTGTTCAATCGGAGCGAAGAGGAGCGCTTCGCGCATGTCGGCGATGGCGCGATCTGGCTGCGTGTCGATCATCCGCAGGAGCTGCCGCGGCTCGCCGTCGCGGTCCGGCAATGGCGCGACGGTCGTGCGCCCGATGGTGTCGTACTTTGCGTTGCGCCTGCCTTGCACTCGGGGCCGGACGTCCTGACGCAGAAGCTGCGACTGGTGCGTCAGGCGGTCGCCGACGCGGCGCGCATGCTCGGCGCTCGCCTACCCGGTTACGTCGCCGTCTATCAACGGCTGACGGTCGAAGAAAATTCCAATGTCCCGCACGCGATCCCGGGTTTGGGAGCCGCTGCCAGCGCGCACCTCGCGACATCGCAATGGTATGGCGTTTCCTCGGCAACACGTCTGGTTGACACCGAACGCTTCGAGCCGGTGATCCGGGCAGCCGAGGATGAGGTCCAGCGCGCCGCGGGCGACCGGATGGTTGCCACGCGCGCAGCCGCCCTTGCGTCAATCGTTGGATGGACGCAGCGTGTCGTGATCGGTGCGCTTACGGACCGGCAGCAGCCGGCCACACCGTGGGCGCTGTTCGGTGCCGGCTGGACCGACTGCGGCCCCGCGGACCGCGGGGGCATTTCCTTGGGCCACGATTCGGGCAACCCTTGGCAACGCGATGTCGGGATGCAGACCGGGGTCGTGCCCGCTGGCGCGGCAGCTTCTTCGCTGCCGTGGCCGTTCCCGCAGCCGTTGATCGAGGCGATGCCGCGCCGGCACTGGTTGTCGCCGCGCATGGCGGCCTGCGCCCATGCGCTCGCGCTGCTCGCGTGCGCGGCCGCAGTGGCGTCTTGGGCGTCAGCAAAGAGCAACTCGGCGTTGCTGAACCGCATCGGCGCCGATCTCGGCCGCTATTCGATGGTCCCGTCCGCACACGACGCTGCGAAGCGCGACGCGTTGCAGGCGCTGGTCGCCGATCGCGATCAACTCGACCGGTATGCACGCACCGGCATTCCGCTTCGCCTGTCGTTCGGCATGTACCGGGGCAACCGTCTGATGCCGGCGCTCGACGACGCGATCGCCTCCTACGCGCCGCCGCCTCCGCCGCCCGCGGTCGTCACGCTCGACAGCATGTCGCTCTTCGACAGTGGGCGCGCACAGCTGAAACCGGGGTCGACACGCGCGATGGTCGGTGCGCTCGAGATGATCAAGACGCATTCCTCCAACGGGACTTCCTTCGGGGCGCCGGACAAGCGAATTCTCGTGGCCGGCTACACCGACAACGTGGGCAATCCGGACAGCAACCTGAAGCTGTCGACAGCGCGTGCGCAGGCGGTGCGCGACTGGCTGATCGACGCATCAGGCATCCCCGCCACGCAGTTTGCCATCCAGGGCTACGGCGATACACGACCGATCGCAAGCAATGACACACCGGACGGACGCGCCACGAACCGGCGCGTGGAAATCACGCTGGTGCCGGAGGTCCGAAGGACGACGCCGTGAAATGAAGCACAGGCTTTAAGCCCCCGGAGCGCCCGCTTCGGGATTCTGAAGCTCGGGGGCTGGCTCCGGGCGGTTGTCGCAGTACGTAAACAGGAGTGAAGCAATGGCAATTCCGGCCTATATGTGGCTCAAGGACGATGGTGGCGCCGACATCAAGGGCTCGGTGACGGTTCAGGACCGCGAAGGCAGCGTCGAGCTCGTCGCGTTCGATCACGGCGTGCACATCCCGACCGACGGCAACACGGGCAAGCTCACGGGTACACGTGTGCACAAGCCCATTACGTTGACGAAGGAAACGGACGCGTCGACGCCGTACCTGTACAAGGCCGTGACGAGCGGCCAGACATTGAAGTCGGTCGAAATCAAGTGGTACAAGATCGACGACGCGGGCAAGGAGAAGGAGTACTTCAACACGAAGCTCGACAACGTCAAGATCGTGGCCGTCAACCCGGTGATGTACGACATCAAGAACCCGGACTACGAGAAACACAACCACCTCGAGAACGTCGAACTGCGCTACGAGACGATCACCTGGTCGTACAAGGACGGCAACATTATCCACAAGGACACCTGGAACGAGCGTTCCTGATATCCGCACCTTGTAGTGGGACTGGCGCGCTGCTGCGGCCGGTCCGTTTTACCAGCTCGCGATCCGGGCTGACCTTTTTCTACTTCGGAGCGGGCCACAGGCTGTCGCCCGCTCTCTTCTGCGACCCGGCTTCCGTCATGACCCTGCGCGATACGACCCATCTGTTTCGTCGACTCAACCCGTACTGCGCGAAGGCGCTCGGGGCGGCTGCAAGGCTTTGCCAAGGACGGCTCTCGGGCGAGGTTACGGTCGAACACTGGCTGTTGAAGCTGATCGAGGCCGGCGACGGCGACATTCCCGCGATTCTGCGGCATTACCGGATCGACGTCGATGCGGTCTGGGACGCATTGATTGCCGCGCTCGAGCACCAGCCTCGCAACCTGCGCGGCAAACCGGCGCTGTCCCCGCAATTGGCGACCGTGCTTCAGGATGCATGGCTTCACGCCACGTCGGAAACCCACGAGCAGGCCATCCGCTCTGGCCACCTGCTGCAGGCCATCGTCGACGTGCCGCACGTGCTGCGTGCGCAGAATGCCTGGCCGCTGCTGTCGATCAGCAGCGCGCAGATCCAGCGGCTGCTACCGCGCCTCGGTCATCGGTCGTGCGAAAACAAGCTGGATGACGTGGACGCTGGAACGGATGACGAGGCGCTCGCCCCGGCCGGCGAAGTCCGGCCCACAGTGGCCACGGGCAATGACACTCGAATGCCCGCGCCTCAGCGCACCGTGGAGGGAGACGCGCTTGCCCGCTTCGCGATCGATCTGACCGACAAGGCCCGTCGCGGTGACATCGATCCCGTCTTCGGCCGCGATCGCGAGATCCGGCAGATGGTCGACGTGCTGGCGCGCCGGCGCAAGAACAATCCGATTCTCGTCGGCGAACCGGGCGTGGGCAAGACGGCGCTCGTCGAAGGCCTCGCGTTGCGCGTCGCTGAAGGCAGCGTGCCCACCGTCATACGCGACGTGCGGATTCTCACACTCGACCTGGGTCTGCTACAGGCAGGCGCCGGCGTGAAGGGAGAGTTCGAGCAGCGCCTGAAGAACGTCATCGAAGAAGTACAAGCCTCTGCCGTGCCGATCCTGCTCTTCATCGACGAAGCGCACACGTTGATCGGCGCGGGTAATGCCGCCGGCGGCGCCGACGCCGCGAACCTGCTCAAGCCGGCGCTCGCGCGCGGTGAGTTGCGCACGATCGCGGCCACCACGTGGTCCGAATACAAGGAATTCTTCGAGCGTGACGCCGCGCTCGAACGCCGCTTCCAGATCATCAAGGTCGACGAACCCGACGATGACGCGGCGTGCCTGATGCTGCGGGGTCTGAAGAGCCGCTATGCACAATTTCACCACGTCCACATCCGCGACGAGGCGCTCGTCGCCGCGGTGAAACTGTCGCGCCGCTATATTCCGGCACGGCAGTTGCCCGACAAGGCGGTCGATCTGATCGATACGGCGGCCGCGCGCGTGCGCATGAGTCTCGAGTCTCCGCCCGCGGAACTCCAGCGCGCGCGGGCCGCGGTGTCGGCGCTCGAGCTCGAGTACGCGACGCTGGAAGACGACGCGCGCGCAGGCATTGAGCACGCGCAGGCGCGTCGTGCGTCGCTCGAGGTCGCGCTCGTGAACGCGAAATCGGAACTGGCGGATCTGCAGAGCCGTTATGACAGAGAGCTCAAGCTCGTTCAGGCGCTGCATGAGCAACGAGAGGTCGAGCCGTTCGAGCGCGACGGCGCTTCTTTGGTCCGCGCGCGGCAGGCGCTTGGCGGCGCCCAGGGTAAAGCTCCGTTGGTCTTTGCCGATGTCGACGCGCAGGCGATCGCACGCGTCGTCGCCGAGTGGACCGGCGTGCCGGTCGGCAACCTCGTCGACGATGAATTGCAGAGCCTGCTCACGTTCGAAGCGCAGCTCGCCACACGCGTGGTCGCACAGGACGACGCGCTGGCTGCGCTCGCCGAGAGCCTGCGCACCGCGAAAGCGGGGCTCAAGAACGAGCACGCGCCGCTCGGTGTGTTCCTGCTCGCAGGACCGTCCGGCGTCGGGAAGACCGAGACCGCGCTCGCGCTGGCCGACCTGCTCTTTGGTGGCGAAACGGCGCTCACGACGATCAACATGTCGGAGTACCAGGAATCGCATACGGTGTCCCAGCTGAAGGGCTCGCCCCCGGGTTACGTCGGATATGGCCGTGGCGGGATTCTGACCGAAGCCGTGCGCCAGCGTCCCTATAGCGTCGTACTGCTCGACGAGATCGAGAAGGCACATCGCGACGTGCTGGACATCTTTTACCAGGTGTTCGATCGCGGCATGATGCGCGACGGCGAGGGGCGCGAGATCGATTTCCGCAACTGCGTGATCCTGATGACGTCCAATCTCGGCAGCGCGCAGATCGACGAGGCGACCACCGACGATCCCAGGATTGCGCAGGCCGCGCTGCTGGACGCCATTCACCCGCAGCTCGTCGCACACTTCCAGCCGGCCCTGCTTGCGCGCTTCCAGACGCTCGTCTACCGTCCGCTGGACGCAACCGCGCTCGCCTCCATCGTGCGCCTGAAGCTCGCGAAGGTTGCAGACCGCCTGCGCCGTCAGCACGACGTCGAGCTGACGTGCGACGAGTCCCTGATCGGTGCAATGGCCGAGCAGTGTCTCGCTCGCGAATCCGGCGCGCGCAACGTCGATGCGTTCCTCAACCAGCGCATCCTGCCGACGGTTTCGCGCGAGTTGCTCGCGCGCATGGCCAACGGCGCCGCGCCGGCGAAGATCGTGCTGTCGAGCTCGACCGAGGGCAATCTGACGATCGATTTCGTCGACCGCGACACGTCGGTGGACGCCGCGGCGGTCGCGCCGGTCGTCGCATAACGGGAGCGACGCCATGCCGGCCGGACCGTCTCTCCATGACATGCTGCTCGGACAAATCGGTGGTGAACCGCTCGATGCCCACGACGAGCGGACGCTGGAATGCCTGAGCGTGCAGCAGAACGTGCGCCGCATCCTGAACACGCGTGCCGGTGCGCTGAAGCACCTGCCCGACTACGGCCTGCCGGATCTGACCAACATCTACAAGGCGCTGCCGGCGTCCGCCCATTTGCTGAAGAGCCAGATGGAGGCGACGCTGCTGAAATACGAGCCGCGCATCCGAACGATCGGTGTTGAAATCCTCGAGAACGACGATCCCGGCGTGCTGGTAAGTTTCGAGATGACCTGTCATCTGAAGAGGGCCGGGCTCGTCCGATTCGGAACGTACTTCGCGCCACCGGGCCGCATGCGAGTAGAACATAGGCCGCACGCAAACGCCGGCCGCTAGCATGTGCTCGCGGAGATGTCCCGCCACTGAGCAGAACATCGGAATGCGCCCGGCCTTCCGGCAGCCCCAACCGCGCCTCGGCCATGTCTTCCTCGAACTCGCGATATAGGGCGTGATCGTCGTACGGGCTCGCGGCGTAGAGCTGCGTCCACGACATCGACGGATGTTCGAGTTGCCGCTTCAGGAATACGACGGCCATTCGCGCATCCCCGCGCGGTGCAATTCCGCGAACAGCCGCCGCCACAATCGTCAACACTTTCCTTACAAACGCAAACAAGAACGCTTCTCATTTAATAAAAAATTACATAGAATGCGCATCTGAAAACAAATCGTAATAATCCCCGGCGGCATGCACGTTTTCGTACCGCGTCGTTGCCTGGGGGCCACACCGCGAGGTCGATGCGCATCATGAAGTCCCGTCCTGACGAGCTGAAGCTCGGTAAATTCACCACCCTGTGCAGCGTGCTGGCCGCGAGCCCCGCGTTCGCAGACGGCACGCCGCCGCCCGCCCCCGTCGGCACCGACGGCCATCTGGCGCCGATCGAGATCCAGGGAAAGACCGAGCATAGCTACAAGGCCGACTTTTCCGCGTCCGCCAAATTCACTGCGCCGCTCGTCGACACCCCGAAGTCGGTCACCGTGATCCCGCAGGAACTGATCCAGAACAGCGGCGCGGCGACGCTGACCGAAGCGCTGCGCACGGTGCCCGGCATCACGTTCGGCGCCGGCGAAGGCGGCAACCCGCTCGGCGATCGCCCGTTCATTCGCGGCTACGACACGCAGGGAAGCATATTCGTCGACGGGATGCGCGACACGGGCGCGACCACGCGCGAGATCTTCAACACCGAGCGCGTCGAGGTCACGAAGGGCTCCGACGGCGCCTATGGCGGCCGCGGCGGCGCCGGCGGCAGCATCAACCTGATCACGAAGGCGCCGCACGTCGGCACGACGGCCGCGGCAAGCGCAGGCCTCGGCACCGACCGCTATCGCCGCTTCACCGCCGACGGCAACTGGCAGTTCGCCGATCACGCGGCGTTCCGCCTGAACCTGATGAGCCACAACAACGACGTCGCCGGCCGCGACGCGGTCAACAACGAGCGCTGGGGCGTCGCGCCGTCGATCGCGTTCGGCCTCGGCACGCCGACGCGCGTGACGGCGAGCTACTACCACCTGTCGACCGACGACCTGCCCGACGGCGGCATCCCGTACTTCTATACGACGTCGAACAAGCCCGCGAACGTCGGCACGATCTATCCGGCGCCCGTCGATCGCCACAACTTCTACGGCCTGATCGACCGCGACTTCCGCAAGACCACGTCGGACATCAGCACGATCAAGATCGAGCACGACCTCACGCCGAATCTGACGGTGCGCAACACGACGCGCTACACGGAATCGACGCAGGACTACATCTGGACGCAGCCGGACGACAGCCAGGGCAACGTCGTAAACGGCAAGGTCTGGCGCCGCAACAACAACCGCAACAGCTCGATCAACAGCGTCGCGAACCTGACCGAGCTGTTCGGCGAATTCCGCACCGGGCCGTTCAAGCACAGCTTCACGACCGGCATCGAACTGTCGCGCGAATGGGGCAAGCGCGATTCATACACGGTCGCAACGGATACCGGCAAGATCTGCCAGAACGGCATCGGCGCGGCGTCGGGCTACAACTGCACGAGCCTCTGGTCGCCGAACCCGAGCGATCCGTGGGCCGGCTCGATCACCCGCAACAACGACTACGCGCATGCGCGCACCACGACCAAGTCGCTCTACGGCTTCGACACGATCGAGCTCACGCCGCGCTGGCAGGTGAACGCCGGCGTGCGCGTCGACGACTACTCGACCCGCTTCACCGATACCAGGGCGAACGGCGGCAAGACCTATACGCGCGACGACACGCTCGTGAACTGGCAGGCCGGCCTCGTGTTCAAGCCCGCGCGGAACGGCAGCATCTACGCGTCGTATGCGACGTCGTCGACGCCGGCCGGCATGCTGCTCGGCGAAGGCAGCGAAACGCAGTCGCTGACCCCGGGCCGCGGCGGCGTCGGTCCTAACGCCGACCAGATGGCGCCCGAGAAAAACCGCAGCATCGAGCTCGGCACGAAGTGGAACGTGCTGAACGACAAGCTGTCGCTGACGGCCGCGCTGTTCCAGATCGATACGACGAATGCACGCGTGACGCTGCCGAACAACCAGTACGCAATGGTCGGCAACAAGCGCGTGCAGGGCCTCGAACTCGGCCTCGCGGGGCAAATCACGAAGCAGTGGCAGGTGTTCGGCGGCTACACGTACATGAAGAGCGAGTTGCGCGACAACGGCAAGGACGCCGCCAACGACGGCCACCGGTTCCCGAACACGCCGAAGCACAGCCTGACGATGTGGTCGAACTACGACGTGACGCCGAAGTTCACCGTCGGCGGCGGTGCGTTCTACATGTCCGAAGTGTTCGGCGATCCCGCGAACCTGCGTGCGGTGCCATCGTACTGGCGCTTCGATGCGATGGCGCAGTACCGGATCAACAAGAAGCTCGATCTGCAGCTGAACGTGAACAACCTGTTCAACCGCACGTATTTCGATCAGGCGTATCCGGCGCACTACGCGTCGATCGCGCCCGGGCGCTCGGCATTCGTCACGCTGAACGCGCGGTACTGATCGATGGAGGCCGTATCGCTGAAGGCGCTCGCATCGGTGTCGCCGCGCGAGTTCGCCGACATCCTGGCCGGGCCGCCCCAGCGCGCCGCCGCATGGATCGCGGCGGCCGCAGAAAACGGCATCGTCGAAGCACAGGCCGTCTACGGACAATGCCTGCTCGACGGGCATGGCGTCGCGCGCGATCCGGCCGCCGCATTCGGCTGGTTCCGGCACGCGGCGCGCGCCGGTCATCCAATGGCGATGAACATGCTCGGGCGGTGCTACGAGTTCGGTTGGGGCACGGCCGCGTGCGCGCCGGTGGCCGTGTACTGGTATCGGCTCGCCGCGCAGGCCGGGCTCGATTGGGGCATGTACAACTACGCAACGGCGCTCGCGCTCGGCAACGGTATCGACGAGAACCGCGCCGACGCGCTCGACTGGCTTCGCCGGGCGGCCGCGCTCGGCCACGCGAAGTCGATCAATCTGGTCGGCGGCTTCTACGAGGACGGCTGGGTCGTGGCGGCCGATGCCGACGCCGCGTTCGATCACTATCGCCGCGCTGCCGAGGGCGGCGACTTCCGCGGCCAGTTCAACTATGCGCGGCTGCTCGTCGAGCGCGGCCGCATCGACGAAGCGCTCGTCTGGCTCGCGCGCGTGCCGGCCACCGCGACGCCCGCGTTCGTCGCGAAAATGCACGCGTATCTCGCGTCATCGCCGCTCGAGGCGTTGCGCGCGGCGGCGGCGCAATTGCCGTCTCAAGAAATGGAATTCGAATCATGATGCTTCATGTCCCCGGTGTGCTGACGAAGACACAGGTCGCGCAATGCCGCGCGCTGCTCGACGACGCCGAGTGGATCGACGGGAACGTGACTTCCGGCGCGCAGTCCGCGCTGGCCAAGCGCAATCGCCAGTTGCCGGAAGGATCGCCGGTCGCGCGTGCCGTCGGCGACGCGATCCAGGATGCGCTTGCGCAGCATCCGCTGTTCTTTTCGGCGGCGCTGCCATTGAGGGTCTTTCCGCCGCTGTTCAATCGCTATGCAGGCGGCGAGACGTTCGGCACGCATGTCGACAACGCGATCAGGTTGCTGCGCGGCACGGATTTTCGCGTGCGCAGCGATCTGTCGGCGACGCTGTTTCTCGCGGAACCCGATTCGTACGACGGCGGCGAGCTGTGCGTGGAGGATACGTACGGCCTGCATCGCGCGAAACTGCCGGCCGGCGACCTCGTGCTGTATCCGGCGTCGAGCCTGCATCGGGTGACGCCCGTGACCCGCGGCGAACGCGTGGCATCGTTCTTCTGGATTCAAAGCATGGTCCGCGACGACGGCGACCGCACGCTGCTGTTTCAGCTCGATACGCAGATTCAGGCGCTTTCTGCGGAGAAAGGCGCGAAGGATCCGATGGTCATCTCATTGACGGGGATCTATCACAACCTGTTGCGGAAGTGGGCGGATGCGTGACGGGCCGCAGCCCCCAAGGCCCGAAACGCAAACCGTTTCGCGTCATTTCTTTGGTGTCTCCGGCTTGTCCGGGTAGCAATATATCCGCTGCATTCCGCGCGCGTTGGGCAAGCGCCGCTGCACGCTGTGCCGGAGTCTGGCATATAGGCGTTTCGTCAGACCAAAGCGATCGCCACTCGCGGGAAGGGGGCGCATATGCAACGGCGCTGCGGTGCACCTGCGCGAAATGGGCGCCGGTATTTTCACTGCGAGCGCCGCTCAAGTTGCCTGCTCGACGACGCACGACGACGGTTTTCCCGATCCGGCAAGCGTGACTCGGCAACATCTGCACTTGCCGATCCGAGCCTGCTCCCGCACAATCGGGCCACCTGCGTCCCTCCTCCCCCCGCGCCGATGTCCTATGCGTCACTCGCCACCGGCGTCCTGCTCGCCGGCGGTCTCGGTCAACGCTTCGACCCAAGCGGTCTGCACAGCAAACTGCTCGCGTTGCTTCCCGACGGCACGCCGGTTGCGGTCGCGGCCGCACGCCATCTCGCCGCGGCGACAGCCGATGTGATCGCCGTCGTGCGTCCCGGCGCCGAAAAACTCGCGATGTTGCTCAACGAAGCCGGCTGCCAGGTCGTCTACGCGCCCGACGCGATGCGCGGGATGGGCGCGAGCCTGGCGGCGGGCGTGCGCGCGACGCCGGAAGCGACCGGCTGGCTGGTCGCACTCGGCGACATGCCGTGGATCGCGGCGTCCACGTACGAAGCAGTCACGCGCGCGCTGGATGCAGCAGACGCATCGATCGTCGCGCCCGTCCATCGCGGCGTGCGCGGCCATCCGGTCGGCTTTGCCGCGCACCATTACGAAGCACTCGCCGCGCTCGACGGCGACATGGGGGCCCGCGCGCTGTTTGCGAGTGCGCCGGTGAACCTGATCGACGTCGACGATCCCGGCATCCTGCGCGACGTCGATACGCCGGCGGACCTGCGCTGATATCGGCGCACGGCAGTCAAGCCGCGCATTGCGCACACCGGTTTGAGCCCGGATCCCGCGCAATGCATGCCGACGCCCGAATATCGGCGGCTACGCCGGTTCCACCGCGAGAATCGTGCTGCAAACGCTCGCCCGATTGCCTATAACGGAGACGAGGCGCGCCCGCCGCGCCACCGTCGTCACGCAAGCGCGAGTTCTCCATGGACCACACGACCCCGATGCCCGAACCCCCGGCCGACCCGAACCGGGATCCGGAAGACGACCCGCTGTCGCCACCCGCGCCGGGCCACCCTCACGACAACCCGCAGCAGCCCGACGGGCCGCCGAGCAAGGACCCGGTATAACCGCGCGCAAGGCGCCGCAGCGCAGCCACGCTTTCCGGACAGGCCCGGCACGAACGGCCGATGCGTGGCCGCCGCCGGTCGCGCGTGCGTCACCGCGCGAGCGTGGGCTAGCGCGCCGTATACCCGCCGTCGATCGCCAGCGATACGCCGCTGATCATCGACGCCGCGTCGCTGAGCAGGAACAGGATCGGCTCGACGACCTCGGCCGGCTCCGCGAAACGCCCGAGCGGAATCGCCGCGAGCATCGGCGCGCGCTTCTCCGGCTCGCTCCACGCGAATTGCGCCATCGGCGTCAGCGTGACGGTCGGGTTCACGCTGTTTACGCGAATCCCGTGCGCGCCGAGTTCGATGCACAGCACCCGCGTAATCGCATCGAGCGCGGCCTTCGATGCGCAATAGCTCAGATGCGCGGGCAAGCCGACCAGCGCGGCCTGGCTCGAGACGTTGACGATGCTGCCGCGCGCGTGCGCGGCGCCGCGTGCGTCGCGCCCGATCATCTTCCGCGCGACGGCTCGTGCGACAAGCGCGGCGCCACGCGCATTGACTGCCATCACGCGATCGAACTGCTCGGCGCTGATTTCCAGCGCCGGTTCGAGCGATGCGATACCCGCACAATTGACGAGCGCGTCGAACGCGTCGTGCGCGGCGAGCGCCGCATCGATCGCCGGTTCGTCGCCGCCGACGTCGATGCGCACGACATCGCATGCAATCTCGCGCGCAAGCCCGTCGAGCGCGGCCGCATCGCGCGCGGCCGCGACGACGTGCGCGCCCGCAGCGGCCAGCGCAACCGCGCATGCGCGCCCGATTCCGCTCGATGCGCCGGTGACGAGCACCCGTGAACCGCTGAAATCGAATCGTGTCTTCATGATCACGTGCGCAACGCGTGCATGATCGGCATGAGCGCCGGATACAGCGTCGTATAGAGCAAGAAACGCGCGTCGTACGCGTGCGCGCGATCGGCATCGGGCCGCGCGCGTTCGGCGAGTGTGACCCAGCCTCCCTGCGCATCGTCGTGCGACACGAGCCCCACGCCGACGCCCGCGAGCAGCGCGGCGCCCATCGCGGCTTCGACGTCCTGCTCGATCGTCCATACCGGGAAACCGGTCACGTCAGCGACGATCTGCATCCACAGCGCCGAATGTGCGGCGCCGCCGACGACGATCAGCCGGTCGTCCAGCGCCGCCGCGCCGCGCCGCCCGGCCTCGATGTTGTGCCGGAGCGCGAACGCGACGCCTTCGAGCACTGCACGATAAAGATGCGCTCTCGTATGCGCGAGACTCAACCCGACGAACGCGCCGCTCGCCTTCGCATCCCATACGGGGCTGCGCTCTCCCATCAGATACGGCAGGAACAGCACACCGTCGGCGCCGGGCGGCACGCTCTCGGCCGCTTCATCGAGCAGCACGTGCGGATCGCCGTGCGGCAGCAATCGCGCCGCGTCCGTTTCCGCATGACAGAACTGGTCGCGAAACCATGCAACCGACGCGCCCGCGGTGATCGCGCCGCCGAACACGTACAGGTCGCGCTGCCCGTTGCACACGTGCGGCATGCTGACGAGCCCGTGCCGCGCATCGACGTGCTGGGTCACATAGCCCCAGCACATGCTGGTGCCGATCATCGCGACGTGCTGGCCCGTGCGCGTCGCGCCGGCCGCGAAAGTTGCGACAGCCGCATCGACACCGCCGGCGACGATCGGCGTGCCGGCGGCCAGACCGAGTTGTCCAGTCCATTGCGACAGCAGCCCGCCGACGACGCCGGTCGATTCGACGAGCCGCTCGGGCATCATCGTCGCCGGAATGCCGAGCATGTCGAGTGCGTCGTCGGACCACTCGCGGCGCGCGACGTCGTATACGCCGCCGATGTTGCCGGCCGAACTGTGATCGACGGCAACTTCACCGGTCATCAGGTAGGTCACGTATGCGTTCGGCGGCAGGAAATAGCGGACGTTCGCCCATACGTCCGGCCGCTGCTCGCGCAGCCACAGCATCTTCGTGAAGCCGTAATAGCTGTCGACGCCGTTGCCGGTGATCGCGCGCAGCCGCTCGACGTCCACGTTCCCGTTTACCCAGTCGACTTCGTCGGTCGCGCGCCGGTCCATCCAGATCAGGCACGGATGGAGCGGCCGCATGTCGCTGTCGACGGGAATGCCGGAGCCGCCGTACAGGCTGCTCACGCACACCGCGCGAATCGCATCGGCGGGCACGCCGTGCTCGCGCGCGTCCCGCACGCAGCCGCCGATGCATTCGAGCACCGCGTCGACCCATACCTGCGGCCATTGCTCGGCCCATAGCGGGCGCGGCGTGTCGGGCCGATAGCCGGCCGCGCGGCGCGCGACGATCGTGCCCCGCCGGTCGACGAGCAGCGCCTTCGTGCTCTGCGTGCCGATGTCGACGCCTATGACGTATTCCATGATCTCTCCGTTGACGCACGCGTCGGCCGTCAGCGCGCCGGTTTCAGCAGCACCTTGATCGATTCGGACGATTTCGCAACGCGGATCGCTTCGTCCCAGTCCTCCAGCGCGAAACCGTGCGTGACGATGCCCTTCGACGTGACGAGGCCGCGTGCGAGCAGATCGATCGCAATCGGATAGCAGTATGGACCCAGGTGCGCGCCGCGCACGTCGAGCTCCTTACGGTCGCCGATGATCGACCAGTCGGCAGTCGTATCGTCGCCGAACACGCTGAATTCGACGAAGCGCCCGAGCTTGCGGATCAGCTCGAGTCCCTGGTTCACGCCGACCGGTACACCGGTCGTCTCGATGTACACGTCGCAGCCATAGCCGTCGGTCAGCGCGCGGACGATCTCGCGCGCGTCGTCGCGCTTCGGGTTGATCGTCACGTCGGCGCCGTATTGCCGAGCAAGGTCGAGCCGCTCGTCGATCAGATCGATCACGACGAGCTTCTTCGGCGTCTTCAGGTGCGCGACCTGCGTCATCATCAACCCGAGCGGCCCCGCGCCCGCGATCACGACGACATCGTCGAGCTGGACGTCGCCGCGGTTCACGGTGTGGATCGCGCACGACAGCGGCTCGATGATCGCCGCATCCTCGAGTGATACGCCAAGCGGAATGCGGTGCACGATCGCGGTCGGCGGAATGCGCATGTATTCGGCCATCCCGCCGTCGGCGACTTCGCGCTGGAAGCCGAAGATGTTGTGCACCTCGCACATCCAGTACTGTCCCGACTTGCAGTAGCGGCACTTGCCGCACGGCACGATCTGCTCGGCGATCACGCGATCGCCCGGCGCGACGCCGAAATGGTCGGCCGCGCCGTCGCCGAGCGCTTCCACGAAGCCGAAGAATTCATGACCGGGAATCACGGGCGCCTTGACCCAGGGGTTCGGGCCGCCCCAGAACATCTTCGCGCCCGTATAGCACTTGCAGTCGCTCGCACATATCCCGCACGCGGCAATGCGAATCACGAGTTCGTTCCGGCCCGCTTGCGGCTTCGCGACCTGTTCGACGCGGTAATCCTCGGGGCCGTGGCAAACCACTGCGGTCATGCGCGGCTGGGCTTCGGGTGTCGTCATGAGTGTTCTCGTTCGTTGGTAATATGGATGCCTGACGAACGGCGCGCTATCGCGACCGTTCCCTGCTGATGTAGATCGCGAGCAGGATGATGCCGCCCTTGATCACGTTCTGCACGTACGGGTTCACGCCGACCATGTTGAGCCCGTTGTTGAGCACGCCGAGCAGCAGTGCGCCGACCAGCGTGCCGAGAATCGCGCCGCGGCCGCCCGAGATCGACGTGCCGCCCATCACGACGGCCGCGATCGCATCGAGCTCGAAGCCGACGCCCGCGTTCGGCTGCCCGCTCATGAGCCGCCCGGTCAACACGACCGCCGCGATCGCCGACGTGAGCCCGGCGAGCGTGTACACGATCAGCTTCACGCGCGCGACGCGCACGCCGGTGAGCCGCGTCGCCTGCTCGTTGCCGCCGATCGCATACACGTAGCGGCCGAACGGCATCCGGTCGAGCAGCAGCCACGCGATCGCATAGACGACGAGCATGATCAGCACCGGCGCCTGGATGCCAAGCACCTTGCCGCTGCCGAAGAATGCGACCCAGTCGGGCAGCCCGTCGATCGGATAGCCGCCGGTGTAGATCAGCGCGAGGCCGCGTGCGATGCCCATCGTCGCGAGCGTGACGATGATCGGCGGCATCCCCGCGAACGCGACGAACACGCCGTTCGCGAACCCGAACCCGAACCCGACCGCGATGCCGATCGCGAGCGCAGCCACGGCATTGACGCCCGCGACCATCAGCCCGGCCGCGAGCGTGCCGGACAGCGCCATCACGGAGCCGACGGACAGGTCGATCCCGCCGGTCAGGATCACGCAGGTCATGCCGACCGCGATGATCGCGTTGATCGACACCTGCCGCAGCACGTTCTCGAGGTTCGCGGCGGACAGGAAGCTCGGGCTCGCGATCATCATCGCGACGCACACGACGATCAGCCCGATGAGCGGATAGAACAGCGTCGAGCGCCGCAGTTGCGTCCACATCGCGCGCGGCGGCCGCGCATCGGCGGCGGCGGCCGCGAGCGTCGTGGACGGCGTGGAAGAAGAATCAGGCAGGTTCATGGGTCGCTCCTCGCGTGCCGGCCGTGGCATGGACCATGACCGTATCGGGATCGATCTCGTCGCCTTCGAGCGTCGCCTCGATGCGGCCCTGCCGGAACACGGCGACGCGATCGCACATGCCGACGATCTCCGGCAGTTCGGACGAGATCATGATGATGGCGTAGCCGCGCGCGGTCAGTTCGCGCATCAGCCCGTAGATTTCGGCTTTTGCGCCGACGTCGATCCCGCGTGTCGGCTCGTCGAAGATCAGCACGGTCGCGTGATGATTGAGCCAGCGCGCGATCACGACCTTCTGCTGGTTGCCGCCGGACAGCGTCGCGACCTCGGTATGGATCGACGGCGCTTTCACGCCGACGCGCCGCATCACGTCGTGCGTGGTGCGCGCCTCGCCGCGCCGGTCGATCAGCCAGCGCAGCGACCGGTATTTGCCGAGGTTGTTCAGCGAGATGTTGTCGCGGATCGAGAACGACGTCACGAGCCCTTCCGTCTTGCGGCTTTCCGGCAGCAGGCCGATGCCCGCGCGCAGCGCATCGGCCGGATCGGCGAGCGTTGCCGCCGCGCCGCGCACACGCACGTCCTTGCGGTACGCGCGCGTCGCGCCGATGATCGCGAGCGCGGTCTCGGTGCGACCGGAGCCGACGAGGCCGGCGAACCCGAGGATCTCGCCCTCGTGCAGCACGAAACGGTTGACCGGACCGTCGCGCTCGACCTGCAGCGCGTCGACTTCGAGCACGGCGCGCGCGTCGGCGCGCCGCGCCGGCTTCGGCGGAAAGCTGCTCTCCAGCCGGCGGCCAACCATCATCCGCACCAGTTGCTCGACGTCCGTGCGCGCGACGTCGGTGGTCGCGACATACTGGCCGTCGCGCAGCACCGTGATCCGGTCGCACACCGCGAAAATTTCGTCGAGGTGATGCGAGATGAAGATCATCGCGACGCCCTGCCGCTTCAGCTCACGCATGATCGCGAACAGGTGTTCGGCTTCGGCCGGCGTCAGCGTGGCGGTCGGTTCGTCGAGGATCAGGATCCGCGCGTCGAGCGACAGCGCCTTGCCGATCTCGACGAATTGCTGCTGCGCGACCGACAGCGTGCGAAGCGGCGCATCGAGATCGATCGACACGCCGAGCCGCGCGAAGATGCCCGCCGCGGCGCGCCGCATCCGCGCGCGATCGCGCCCGCCCCAGCGCGTGCGCAGTTCGCGGCCGAGAAACAGGTTGTCGACGGCATCGAGGTGCGGTATCAGGCTGAATTCCTGGAACACGATGCCGACGCCGGCCGCGACCGCATCGTGATAGCTCGCGAAATGCCGCGCGGCGCCGTCGATCTCGATCGTGCCGGCATCCGGCCGATAGATGCCGCAAAGGATCTTCATCAGCGTCGACTTGCCGGCGCCGTTCTCGCCCAGCAGCGCATGCACCTCGCCGCGCGCGACCTCGAGATGAATGTCCGACAGCGCCTTGACGCCCGGAAAGCTCTTCGTGATGTGGCTGAGTCTGAGTATCGTGTCCATCGGCTTCTCCGCGCGACGGGCAGCGGCGCCGCCGCCGCCCGTCGCGTCGCGTTGCAGGCCGTTCACCAGCTGAAGCCCTTTGCATTGCCGCGGTCGACGACCTTCACGTCGACGGGAATCGCCTTCGGCACCGTCGCACCCCACTTGCGGGCGATCGCGATGCCGAGCGCGATGCGCACCTGGTCGGCCGGAAACTGCGCAGTCGTCTCGACGAACTTCGAGTTCGGCTTCTGGATCGCGGCGATCGCCTCGGGCGCGCCGTCGACGCTCGTCAGCTTGATGTCCTTGCCAGAGCCCTCGATCGCCGCGAGCGCGCCCATCGAGCCGCCGTCGTTCACGCTGAAGACGCCTTTCAGGTTCGGATGCGCGGAGATCATGTTCTCCGTCACCGACAGCGCGCTCGCGCGCTCCTGCTTGCCGTTCTGCGTATCGACGAGCTTCACGTTCGGAAACTTCGCGAGCCCGGCCTTGCAGCCGCGCACGCGCTCGAGAATCGGCACGACCGGGATGCCGTCGAGGATCGCGACCTCGCCGCTGCCGCCGATCGCCTTCGCGAGGTATTCGCATGACATCACGCCCGCGTCGTAGTTCTTCGAGCCGACGAACGAATCGACCGGGCCGTTCGCGTTCGCGTCGACGGCCACGACCACCGCGCCGGCCTTCTTCGCCTGCGTGATCGCCGACTGGATGCCGGTGGAGTCGGTCGGATTCACGAGCAGGATGTCGATCTTCTTCTGCAGCATGTCCTCGACGTCGCTGACCTGCTTGCTGACGTCGTGATGCGCATCGGTGACGACGACCTGCGCGCCGATCGACGCGGCGGCTTCGTTCAGTGCCTTTTGCATCGTCACGAAATACGGGTTGTTCAGCTCCTGAAAGGTCATGCCGATCCGCAGCGGCGCGGCGTGCGCGGCCGCCGGCAGCACGGCCGCGACGGCAAGCGCGGCGACGGACGCGACGCGCACGGCGCGACGAGGAAATGAAGCGGGCAACAAGGCGGGCGATGCATGCGTCATGACGGTGTCTCCGGTTATGTGCGGCTTTTTCGTGAATAAGCGAGCCCCTCGCGACGTGATGCGGCGCGATGCGACTGGGTGAAACGGCGAGGCAAGCTCAGGCGGGCGACGGCCCTTCGATCATCCGGGCTGCGGTGCGGGCTGCGGCACGCCGAGCGTGACCACGCGCGGCGGCATCGGATTGCCGGTCGGCGCGGCGTGCAGTGCAAGCTCGCGGCTGCGCGCGTTCAAACGCTGCAGCGCGCGAAATTCGGACGGCGACATCCCCTTCACCGCGCGGAATTGGCGGTTGAAGTTCGACACGTTGTTGAAGCCGGACTGGAAGCAGATGTCGGTGATGTTCGCGTCGTCGGCGAGCAGCATCTGGCACGCCGATTCGATCCGCAACCGGTTCACGTACTGAACGAACGGCATGCCGGTATGACGGTGGAACGCCCGCGAGAACGCACTGACGCTCTGCCCCGTCAATTGCGCGAGATCAGATTCGCGCAGCTCGGACGCGAGATTCTTGCCGATGTACGACAGCGCATGGCTGAGCCGCGTCGGCGTCACGTGCGCCTGGTCGTATGCGGGGCTCGCGAGCAACGTGCGTTCGGCCGCGCCGCACAGGCGTTCGAGGATCGTCATGAACAGCGCGATACGGCGCATGCCGCGCGCGCCCAGCAGTTCGTCGAACAGCGGCGCGATCGCGGCGCTGGTCGCGGCGTCGAAGCCGACGCCGCGGCGTGCGTCGTCGAGCAGCGCCTGCGCATCGCGGCATTCGGGAAACGCGTCCATGCAGCGCTGCACGAACGACGGATCGAACTGGATCACCAGGTTGCGGCGCTCGACGGTTTCGCCTTCGGCCATGTCGCTGACCCAGTTGTGCGGCAGGTTGGGGCCGAGCAGCACGAGATGGCCGGGACCGAACGACCCGATATGGTCGCCGACGAAATACTTGCCGCGCGTCGCGACGATCAGATGCAGTTCGAATTCGGGATGAAAATGCCAGCGGATCGTGCGATACGGATAGCCGTGCGACCAGACCTTGAACGACTCGTCGCGTCGCACTTCGACCACTTCCAGATCGGGGTGCATCATGTTGGCGTCTCCATTCCCATGTCTCGCTGGCCGGCTGCTCGGCGCGTTCGCTCGTTCGCTCGTTCGCCGCGTGTATCGCGTGTAGCGTGCAGTACCGCGGACCGGTCGCATGGGAAGCAATGTAGGTCGATCGCGTGTGCGGCTCCACCAACTTTACGCCTGATTTTCGATACTTTTTTGCCGCATCGAGACCGAAACGGCCCGTTGCGGCAAAATTGTGCAGTGCGGAACGGGCCGCGGCCGGCGGTTCGCGAATCCAGGAGTGCGCGAACCGCGCGACGCATGGCCCGCCGCGCGTTGCGGGCCGCCGGCGGCCGCCAACGTCGCTACGCCGCCGCGCGCTCGCGCGCGGCGCGCACCTCATACGTCTTCAGATGGTTGTAGGCGATCCGCAGCAGCGACAGCGCATCCGCCTCCTGCGGATCGCGGCGCGCGAGCAGGTCGCCGATCACGTGATCGGCTTCGACACGCGCGCGGTTCTCGACGTCGCGCAACATCGATGCAGTCAGCGGCGACGGCGTCAGCACCATTCGCTGCATCCGCTCGACTGCCGCCGAATCGGGCCGGTGACCGTTGTACGCGGCAATCGCGCTGCATTCGTCGAGCATCGTCTGCAGCAGGCGGCGGCCGTCCGGCGCCGCGAGGATGTCGCCGACCGACCCGCGAAACAGCGACGTGCTCGCGGCGAGCGTCGCGAGGAACACCCATTTGTCCCACATCCGCGCGGCGATGTCGTCGCTGAGCGTCGCGTCGAAGCCCGCGCCGCCGAGCACGTCGGCCACCGCACGCACGCGCGCCGATTCCCCGCCGGCGAGTTCGCCGAACGACAACCCGTGCGTGTCGTTCAGATGCACGATCCGCTGCTCGCGATCGAGCGTCGCGGCAATCACGCACAGGCCGCCCAGCACCTGCGCGGCGCCGAACCGCTCGCGCAGCACGTCGAGATGGCGCATCCCGTTCAGCATCGGCAGGATCAGCGTCGACGGCCCGACGAACGGTGCGAACGACGCGATCGCATCGTCGAGGCTGTACGCCTTGCAGCTCAGCAGCACCAGGTCGAACGGCGCGGCGGCGTCGCCTGCCCGCACCGTCTGCACGTTCGCGAGCGTCAGGTCGCCGCGCGGGCTGCGGATCATCAGCCCGTCGCGCGCGAGCGCGGCCGCGCGGCCTTCGCGCACCAGGAACGTCACGTCGCGCCCCGCCGCCGCGAGCCGGCCGCCGAAATATCCGCCGACCGCGCCGGCCCCCACCACCAGAATTCGCATCGTTGCCTCCGTTGAGATTCGTTGGGCGCAGCCCGGCCGCGACTGTCCGGACCCGGCGCGCCATCGCCATCGGACGACAGTATAGCGACGCCGACTATGTATATGCATAGACGACCGCGCCGCGCCCGGCGGCATTGCGCGGCCGCGCGGTTTCTAAGGGATTTCCCGCCTACTGCAACGTTCGTTGCGTGCCGTCAATGACTTATCCCGTCACGCCGTCCCGGCGCGCCTGTTCGACCGACCGACCTCACTAACCATGCGCACCCTTTCCCTGAACCAGAAACTCGCCTCGATGATCGTCATTCTGTGGCTCGGCCTGCTCGTGATTGCCGGCATCGGCGCATGGCAGACGCGCGCATCGATGATCACGGACCGCCGCGACCAGCTTGCGGCGCTGGTCGCGCAGGCGGCCAGCGTGACCGAGCACTACTACAAGCTGTCGCAGCAGAACGCGATGCCGGAAGCCGAAGCGAAACAACGCGCGCTCGACGCGATCGCGGCGATGCGCCACGGCACCGACGGCTACATCTCGATCAACGACTCGAAGCCGGTAATCGTGATGCATCCGATCAAGACCGAGCTCAACGGCAAGGACGTGTCGGGCTTCGCCGATCCGAACGGCAAGCACCTGTTCGTCGAGATCGTGAAGGCCGGCAACGCGGAAGGCGGCAAGGGCTTCGTCGAATATCTGTGGCCGAAGCCGGGCGCCGACAAGCCGCAGGACAAGACCAGCGCCGTGCAGCGCTTCGCGCCGTGGGACTGGTATCTGGTGACGGGCATGTACATGGACGACGTGCGCTCGGCGGTGCTCGCGAGCGTCGGCCGCTGGCTCGCGATGACGACCGTGCTCGGCGCGATCGCCACCGTCGTGATGGTGCTCGTGCTGAAAAGCGTGCGCGCGAACCTCGGCGGCGAACTCGAAGTGGCGCTCGACGCCGCGCAGCGCATCGCGCAGGGCGACCTGACCGCGCGCGTGAGCGTGAAGCCCGACGATCGCGGCAGCCTGCTGCATGCGCTGCATACGATGCAGGGCGGACTGATCGACATGGTGTCGCGCGTGCGGGCGGGCACGGAGAACATCAACGTCGGCGCGAGCGAGATTGCGTCCGGGAACACCGATCTGTCGCAGCGGACCGAGGAACAGGCGGCCGCGCTCGTGCAGACCGCCTCGAGCATGGACCAAATGACCGCGAACGTGAAGCAGAACGCTGAAAGCGCAGCCCAGGCCGCGACGCTTGCCGGCCAGGCAGCGCAGGTCGCGACGCGCGGCAGCGAAGTGGTCGACGACGTCGTGCGCACGATGAACGAGATCACCGACCGCTCGCACAAGATCGGCGACATCATCGGCGTGATCGACGGAATCGCGTTCCAGACGAACATCCTCGCGCTGAATGCGGCCGTGGAAGCGGCGCGCGCGGGCGAACAGGGCCGCGGCTTCGCGGTGGTCGCGGCGGAAGTGCGCTCTCTCGCGCAACGCTCGGCGACGGCCGCGAAGGAGATCAAGTCGCTGATCGTGTCGTCGAACGAAACCGTCGAGCACGGCGCGGCGCTCGTCACCAACGCCGGCGAAACAATGGCCGAGATCGTGCAGTCGGTGCGGCGCGTGAACGAGATCCTCGACGAGATCAGCCACGCGTCACGCGAGCAGAGCGCGGGGATCGAGCAGGTCAACCGCGCGGTCGGCGAGATGGATCAGGTCACGCAGCAGAACGCAGCGCTCGTCGAGCAAGCCGCGGCCGCCGCGCACTCGCTGCGCGACCAGGCCGAAGCGCTGCGCGACGCGGTCACGCGATTCGCGCTGCCGGCTTGACGGTTTCAGCGACGCCCGCTTCCGGTCGAGGTCGCGGGTGCGCACGGGTTAGCAGGCGGCACGGGAGGCGAGTCGGCTCGGGGCCGCGTCGCTGTGCTGTAGTTGCAACTGCGATACGGCGTACTGCCCGGCTTTCCGGTCGCGACGTGCCGCAGCTCCGGTTTGCGTCACCACGAATAGCCCTGCATCCCGTAATCGACATCGTATCGGCGGCCCCACCACGGCAGGTACGCGTTGTTGCCGCCGCGCGCGCGGAACCAGTCCTTGTCCGGATCGATCGCCGTCAGCTTCGACGGCGGCCTGACGACAATCGCGACGGGGTGATCAGGATCGGTGGTGCCGGCAACCAGCGCGTTGCCGCCGAAGTGATTGATCCGGCCGATGGCGAGAGCGACGTTGGTCAATGCGCTGCCGGTGCCCATGTCGCCGAGCAGCGCAGCCGTGTTGAACGTCTGTTTGCGGTGGTCGTATTCGGGAATCGTTTCAGTCAGCGTCTGCGCGAGCGAGACGAGCCGTGACGACGATGCGTCGCTGGGTGCACCCGCGTCGTGAACGATGTAATCGAGGTCCGTGACTGCGACTCCGCCGTTGCGTGCCGCTTCGTCGATCGTGGCTTTCCATGCCTGCACCGCGCGCGTCGTGCCGACTTTCCGCGCAAACGCCTGTGTATTGCCGACGGCTGCCTTGCCGATCCACGCAAGGGGTTCGCGCTCGGTGTTGAAGTTCGAACCGGCGAGAAACAGCACGACGAGGTTCTCGTTGATCTGCGCGTCGGTCGGCGGGAAATTCGGTGCGTCCCAGTTCATCGCCCAGACGGACTTGTCAGGGTTCTGCTGCAAGTAGTCCAGTGCGTTGTTCAGCGACGTGAAACCGGCATTGGCGCCGCCTTGAGTGATGTGGACGTCGGGGGGCGTGTCGCGGCTCCACATCGTCGGGAAATACCGGTTACCGATAAAGAACGTTTCCTCGATCGAGTTTTTCAGATAGTCATGGGCGATTACTGGATCGAGGCGCTCAGGAACGGCACCCTCGATTCGAATCCCGGCCAGTTCGCGCCAATCATGCCGATTGTCCGCTCCTACCGAATAGAAATACTTTGCGTTCATCGCGTAGCGACGACTCATGAGCCGGGGGAATTTATCCACATACTTGTGATAAAAGCCCTTGAACGTTTCTTCTCCGTCGTTACCGTAAACCAGTGCTCCAATGGAGCGAAGCGACGAATATTTTTCAGGCTTCGTGCGCACCATATCGTCGTTCTTGTTCGGCTTGACAAACCCTTGTGTCCACAGCAATTGCCATTCGGTCGGGTAGTCCATGCGCTGCAACGGATTCAACCAGATCATGCCGACGACCTGTGCAACGAATGGCTTGTTCTGGTCTTCGGCCGTTCGCGCCGCCATCCCGGCCGGCTCTTGGACAAGCGCGGCTTGTGCGGAATGCATCGCGGCCGTAGAAAATAGAAACACCACCAGCGCAGCCAGGCCCGGTACTACAACAAGTCGCTTCATCAACTCTCCTGTTTCCAAATGTGCCAGACCGGGTTGTTCCATTTGCATCGAGATCGTGGCCATTAGTACGGTGGCGATCAGCCATACCGAAACGGCAACAGCAGCGCGTCGAGGCCGTGTAGAGATCAGCGCCTTCATATCGCGCCTCCGGCCTTCAGGTAGACTTGACCTTCACGCTCATCCACGATCGCGGCCGGCATCTTTCCCGCGCTTGTCTCGGCATGCACCCACTCCAGCATCGGCATGCCGTCCATCGCGCCACTGGCAAAGTACTTTGCATATTGCTTGTTGGGATGACAGTCCGGAATCCCCTCCCCCATCCTCCAGTCCGCCTCGATGCGCAGCAATTTGAGTTGCTTTTCAGTCAAATAGCACCGCCCTACGGCAACGTCATACGCAAGCGCCTTCTCCGCGTGCTCGGGATTGGTCATCGTCGTCGAATGATTCGTCGGACTGTTGGTCGCACTGCGATCGAGCCAGTCGACGATCTGCTTGTCGCGCCATTCCTTGTAGCCGTCGGGCATCGCGCTTTTGCCGTCCTCGCCGATCACGTGCCCCTCGCTGTCGAGCCATTCGGTATTGAGCGTGCGGCGCGCTTCCATGCGCATCAATGCACGATCCTCGTAACGCTGCCCGGCCTCGGTTGCAGCCGTGCCTCGAGCGACGCCGTCCTCGTTCTTCGGCTGGTATTGGTCGTATGGATCGTCGGCGCGCTTGTCGGAGTCGGCCTTGTTCGCGTCGCGCCACGCGGCTGGCGGATCGTTGCCTTCGTTGAAGTCGCTCACGGCGTCGCCGTCGGTGGTTTCGATCGGCTTGCCGAATCGCAACGCCTTCGGCGTGAACGGCTCGTCGAGTGCCGGCGCATCGGCCATCACCGTCCAGCCTTTCGGCGGATCGGCGTTCACACGCAGCATGTTCAACGCCGAACTGATGCCCGTCACGACAAACATGAGCGGCGCGGTTACGAGCGTCGCCGCGACGCCCAGAACCGACTCGTTTCCCTTGATCGCACCGATCAGATTGAACTTCGCCGGCGGCGACGGCGGATACCAGAAGCCGGATGTCGTTCGTTGCTTGCCGTGCCGCCAGTCGTCTTCCCAATAACGGTAGGATTTCCGTACGCCAACCGGGAAGCCGGACGCAAACACGCGCTGCGTCAGGATGCCCGCCGCACCGATATCGTCGAGTTCATGCTTGCTGAACCCGCGCCAGCCGATGCCTTGAACCGTCACCGCAGAAATCACCTGATCGTGCGGACAGCAATACGCGGTGACGCGGCCATACGTCGACCCGTTCAGGCCGTGCCGCATGCGATCTGCTTGCGCGGCGTAAGAGCGGTTGCTCGTCTGCGATACGCGTTCGTTGGCCATGTCTTCATCGACTTTGTCGGCGGGCTGTTCGTGTTCCTTTCGCGCGCCGACGATCGACAGGAATTTTCCGAACGTCTTCGTGCGCGATGCGTAGGTTTGCCGTCCCCGCTGACCCGATCCGTCTTTCGTCGCGCGTTGCGACCATGTGTCCATGAACGTGTCGGATTTATACGGACCGTCCGCGTTGGCGAGGCTATAGGGCGCGTTTGCGAGCACGTAGGCGTCCGCCACGCAATGGCCTTTGCGTCCCCACGGATCCTCTACATCGGGAAAGGCGTCGCCGAAGAACGCCGCCGTAAGGCCGACGATGTTGCCCTGGCTGTGGCACACGACGGTAATTGGTACGTCGGCCTGCATGCTGCGAATCGACTCGATCAGTCTGGCGAGACGCAATGCGGCGAGCACGCCATACGCGCGCGGCGGCGCACGATACAGCGGACGGTTGGTCGGGTTGATCCCTTGCACGGTCAGCCAGCCCATCGTCCGGTCATCCAGGCCGCCGTGCCAGAGATCAGGCAGGCTTGAACAGCCATTCGTGAACGGACCGCCGCCCCAATAGTCCTTTTCGTTCAGGAAGATCTTGTCGCCGTATTCCTTCAGCTCCGCGGCGGTCGCGCGATATCCCCATCGGAAGTGGATGACCGGCGAGAACGATGGATCAGATTTGATGTAATTGTCTGCAAGCAAATCGGGGTTCAAGAACCCGTCCGGCGTCACGCTCTCCGTGTACTTCGCCGGCATCAACTGTCCGGCATCGACGCCGCGATACATCATCTGATCGTCCAGCCGCCCGAGCCGTCGATTCAACCCGCGGCACAGCCCTTCTTCCGATGCGTCGAACCACTCGCCTTCGGAATTCACGCCATGCACGAAGATCACGATGCCGGGCAACGGCAATTGCTTGATGCAGACGAGCGGCGTGTTCTTCGCGAACATCGTCACGCCTTCGCCGCGGCCGACGACGATCGGCGGCGGCGAAGGCCGCGAAACGGGCGCGTCGATATCGTTCGGGGCAGCGAGACTGAAAGAGAGATCGCGGACGCCTGTTGCTATCGGCATCGCTCCCGCCCCGCCACTTCAATTGCCGGGCCGATATCCACGCCGCGCGACACTGCCTTTGCGCCGCCGAACCCCAGCCCGGCCGCCCGCTGAACCAGCTCGATGTCGTTCGTGACGCCGAGCTTTCTCATCGCGCTGATCTTCTGGGCACTGACCGTCTGCTTGCCCTTGTTCAGCCGCTGCGCGATCGTCTTGATCGGTACGCCGTCGAGATAGAGGCGAATCACCTCGATCTCGCGCGTGGACAGCTTCGCTTGCGGCTGGTCGCGATCGGCAAGCTCATCGAGCGCACGCCGGACGAGCGGCGACAGATAGCGACCGCCGCTATAGCTCGAATGGATCGCGGTGACGATATGGCCGACCTCGTCGAACTTGCTGACGAGGCTCGCGCCGCCTTGCGCGAGAATCGAGCGCAGAATCACCGGCGCCTCGTTGCCGACCAGCGCGACAATCCCGACGCTCGGGCGCATCCGCCGCAGCCATTCGAAGAGCGCGAGGCCGTCCATCTGCGTGTCGCCGCGGATCGCATAGTCGACCAGCGCGATGTCGCAGTCGACGCTGTCGAGCGCCGCGACAAGTTCACCCGGCGTCCGATAGACACCGACGAGATCGATCGCGCACGCATCGCCGGCGATGCGTTCCATGCCCGCGACCGCCAACGGCCAGTCGTACGCGAAGACTGTGCGAATACTGAATTTCCCCATGCGCAGTTCCAGAAGTTCGCCGGGCCGCACGGCGCGGGATGCGCGCGCAACCGGATCGGCGTTGAATCGATGATCGAGATATTTTTATCTCGACCCATATTCTAGAAAGCCGCGCGCGGTCGGACTATCGGACGACGTATAGATCGGCCTGCGGGAACGTAATACGAGTTTGATATTTGCGCCGATTCGCTCGTTCGGCGGCAGCCGGGATCGGCCGGGCGGCCGACGTTGCGGGACGGCGCGGTAAAATTGCGGCCTTTGCAAGCCATTCCGGGCGACCGGCACGGTGCCGCGCCGCTGGCAGCCACGCGCGCCGGCGGTTCGCCAGTTGTCCATTTGCCGGTTGTCCGCACGCCGGCTGCCCGTACTTCCGCTTCCTCCATGACCGAATCCGACCTGCACTCCGACGACACCACCATCCATGAAGACGGCCTCTGGCGCGACAACGGCTGGACCGCCCGCATCATCAAGAACGAAGACGACGACGGCTGGGCCGTCGAGATGATCAAGGACGGCGAGGCCGAGCCTGCGCTCGTCGGCCCGTGGACGATGGGCCGCGACAAGAAAAATCCGAAGCCGATGGACGCGAACGCGTTCCGCACGCTGGTAAAAACCGCGACCGAAGTGCTGATGCGCCATGAGCAGCAGCGCCGCGCGATGCTGCACAAGGAAGTGACGGTCCAGCGCGACGACGGTCAGGATGTATCGGTCACGCTCGACATCGTGCCGGACGAGTTCGAACCGTATGCGGAACTGAAGGCGTTCGACGCGTACGGCGAGCTGCTGGCCGACGCGAAGGTGTCCGCCGGGTTCAAGCTCAACAAGGCAACCGCCGCACGCTGGGTCGAATCGGGTTTCGAGCGGCCGGCCTGACGCCGCGCGGCGCTACGGCGCCCGCACGCGCGCGGCGCACACGTGCGGCGTCAGCCGTGCAGCCCGTGCGCGATCATCAGGCGATACAAGGTCGCGCGCGATATCCCGAGTTCCTCCGCGGCGTCGGCATACCGGTTCCGATGCCGCAACAGCGTTTCCTCGATCGCGCACCGCTCGGCTTGCCGGCGCGCTTGCGCGAGCGTCGGCGGCCGGTGCGACGTGTACTGATGCAGTTCGAGATCGGCGGCCGAGATCATCGGGCCGTTCGTCATCACGATCGCGAAGCGGATCCGGTTGATCAGCTCGCGCACGTTGCCGGGCCACGCATAGTTGTGGATCGCTTCGATCGCACACGGCATGAAGCCGCGAATCCGATGCGAAGCGTCGTCGCGGTAACGGCTCAGCATGTGATCGGCAAGCAGCATGATGTCGCGGCCGCGCGCGCGCAGCGGCGGCTCGTCGATACGCAGCACGCACAGGCGGTAGTACAGATCGGCGCGAAACCGCCCCGCCTGCATCGCGGCTTCGAGGTCGACGTGAGTCGCGGACACGATCCTCACGTCCACCGGAATCGACGCGTGCCCGCCGAGCCGCTCGATCTTCCCCTCCTGAAGGAACCGCAGCAGGCTCGCCTGGCTGTCGAACGGCATGTCGCCGATCTCGTCGAGAAACAACGTGCCGCCGTGCGCGGCCTCGATGCGGCCGATCTTGCGCTGGTGCGCGCCCGTAAACGCACCGCGCTCATGGCCGAACAGCTCGGCCTGCAGCAGCGTCGGCGGGATCGCCGCGCAATTGACCGCGACGAACGGCGCATCGGCGCGCGACGAATGCCGATGGATCGCCGCTGCGGTGAGCTCCTTGCCAGTGCCTGATTCGCCGGCGATGAACACGGTTGCGTCGGTGTTCGCGACCTTGCGGATCGTCGAGAAGAGACGGCGCATCGCGTCGCACGCGCCGATCATCGCACCGCCGGGCGGTGGCGCGTCCGACGCCGGGTCGCACTCCGCCAGCTTCAGCATTCCATATGCATGGCCGACGAGATAACCGATCGTCGTGTAGGCCGCCGCGTTGCACACATAGTCGAAGCAGCACTGGCGGATCAGGCGGGCGATCGCGGTTTCGCCCAGCCGCTCGTCGCCGACGAGCGCGACCCAGCCGATGCGCGGGTCGCGCAGCAGCGCTTCGAACGACGCGACGTCGAGCATGTCGAATTCGCTGAAATCGACGATACCTGCGTGCAGCCGGTTTGCCTTCACGAGATTGAGTGCGTCCGCAACGGATTTAGCGCGCCATACGTCCCAGCCGCGCGCCGCGAGTGCATCGGTCAACCCCGCATCCGGATGCTGCGACAGATAGACGAGCGGCCGCGAAGGCGCGGGTCGGGGATGGCGGACGGCGACGAACGGCGGCGCGCATGTGCCGCGCTCGCGCAGCCGCGGGCCTGATAGTGCGGTCGGGCAGCAATAGTTCACGATGGCCTCGCCCTCTAGGGTTGTCCGGCGGCGCTGCCGGCGCGGCTGGCGTGTCGCGGGCCTCGAAGCCCGCGCCACGCTGTCGGCGCGTCCGCGCAGAAAAAGTCCGGTTATCGGCAGAACACGACGCGCTGCGTATAGATCTGAGGCTCGACCACCGGTGGCGCTGCCTGGTTCAGATCGTTGCGGTAGCTGCGATAGGTCTTGCCGCCCACTGTCACTTCCGTCGCGCGCGCCGTCTCGATCGCGGCGAGCCCGCTGCGTTGCCAGTCGTCGACCCGTGCCGACGCGGTCATGCTCGATTCGCCGGCGATCTTCTGCGTGATCGTGCTGCTGTCGCTCCACGGCTGCGTTTGCATGTCCTCGGCGTGCTGCATCGCGCCGATCGTCTTGCCGGTGGAAGCCGGCCCGCTCTGCGCGACGAACGGCGCGCCGCGGCCGTACAGCGGCGACTGCCACGACGGCGCGTGCCCTTGCTCCGGCATCATGTAGATCATCTGCGGATCGCTGACCATCATCATCGGCACGCAAGCCGTGTTGTCGGGCCGGCCGAGCGTCGTCAGCGCCTGCTGCACGCTCGCGGCATTCGCGAGCGTCTGCTCGCTCAGGATCACGAAGACCGCCGGATTCTGAAACAGCGACTGCGCGAAGGCTTGGGTGCCGTACAGCAGCAGCGCGACCAAAAAGATCCTCATGATGGAGGCCTCCTCGTACCCTCGTCAGGCAAAAAGAGGTGCTGACCTCGGGGAGGGACCAACACCCGTCAAACTTGCGACGCGCGCCGCGCCGCGGATCGCTGCGCCTCGCGCACGGCCGGACGCCAGCCGCGCGCAAGACGCCCCCCGCCTACGACGACGTGCTCGTCGAAATGACGGCCGGAGCCGGCATCGCGGGTTCGGCGTGCTGGTCGCCCGTGGCGGGGGCGGCGACGGTCGGTGCGTCCGCGGCCGGCGCGGGTTGCGCTGCGCTGTCGGTTGCCGGAGCCGGTTCAGCGACCTTGGCCGCGACGGCCGGCATGGGTTCCGGTGCGTTGTCGGCAACCGCAGGCGCAGGCTCCGCTGCCTTCTCGGCAACGACCGGCGCAGCAGGCTCCGGTGCCTTGTCGACAACCGCTGCCGCGGGCTCCGATGCCTTCTCGGCGACGACCGGCGCAGCAGGCTCCGGTGCCTTGTCGGCAACCGCAGGCGCGGGTTCCGATGCCTTCTCGGCAACGACCGGCGCAGCAGGCTCTGGCGCCTTGTCGGCAGCCGCAGGCGCAGGCTCCGCTGCCTTCTCCGCGACGACCGGCGCAGCAGGCTCCGGTGCCTTGTCGGCAACCGCAGGCGCAGGCTCCGCTGCCTTGTCGGCAACGACCGGCGCAGGCTCCGGTGCCTTGTCGGCAACCGCCGGCGCAGCGACGATCGCGGCCGGTGCAACGGCCGGCGCGGCAACCGCCGCCGGCGCTGCCGCGGCAACCGGTGCGGCAACCGCCGCCGGCACTACCGCAGCGGCCTGCGACGCCTTCACCGCCGCCGCTTGCGTAGCGGCCGGCACGGCACCGACCGCAGGAGCAGCGATCGGCGGCGCGGCCATCGGCACGGGCACGGGCACAGGCATCGGCGCCGCCTGAACCGCGGCCGTCGCGACCGGCCGCGCCTGCGCGGGTGCTGGCGCAGTGCCGTCGAGCGGCGGCAGGCCCATGCGGCTGCGCACGATCGGATCGCGATACTTCACGTCGTCGGCGACGGTCGCTTCGGCGGACGGCGCAACATTCGAACGCGCAAGCGGCGCAGTCGTACCCGGGCACAGATGCCCGGTCGCTTCCACCGCGCGCCGGTTCGCATCGCTCTGGCACAGCAGCGCCAGCGCGACGTCGGTCAACCCCATCGCGCGGAATTCGCGCGCATCGAGACGGCGCACGCACGCCTGGTCGACCAGGGTCGTGCCGCCGGTCGCGCCGAACCCCGGAAACGACACGCCGACGCTCACCGAACCCATGCAGGTATCGGACAGCGTGGTCGTGAGGCCGGGCGCCTGGATTGCCGGGTTCGTCTTGATCGTCTGCGTGCCCGAATAGTTGACGTTTTCCGACGTCTGGGTGTTGTACGGGCTCGTGCCCGGAGCGCCCGCCGCGAGCGAGCTCGTGCTCTGCGGCGTGACGTTCGTACCGCCGCTCGCGGAGGACGGCATCGTCACGTTGACCTGCACGCTCGAATTGCCGCTGCCGCGTACACCGCTCGTGCTGGCGCTGCTGGCGTTGCCGCCGCGCGAACTCGTGACGTTCGTGTTCATGCTGGAGCCGCCGCCCTGGCTGATCGCCGTCGACGACGTCGAGGACTGCGCGCTTGAAGTCGAGTCGGCGGTCTGCGCGTGGGCGCCGATCGTGGCCATCGCGAACATCGCCGCACATGCCACCCTGATCTTGTTGCTGTTCATTTCACTCTCCGGACGAGGTTTGACCTCCCACCCAGGCAACCGTACTAATTCCCCTGAATTCCTTCAGATTTGCCTGCTTCCCCGAACTGCTTCCAGCCGCTACCAAGCTGGGACCACGATTCACCCGACATCCCCGGCCATGGCCGGACATCCGATGCGCCGATCACACTGCCCGACGAAAGCACTGTTTGTTGCGACGGGTTGGTTGTAGGGTTTGACGTCTGCAAATTCGATTGCACGTCGTCGGCAACACGATCGGCGCCATGTGCCGTCAAAGACGCGAGCATCAGAGCGGCGGCAATCAATTTCTGCTTCATGCCAACTCCTTACGGAAATCACGGCGCTCGGAAAGAGACCAGCATCGCTGGGAAACTGGTCCCCCCGAACGCGCGCTCAAGGACTGCCTGCGGTTGCACCGGAACTTCCCTGGCTGCCGCCCGATGCGGAGGGCGAGCCGAACGGGCCGGTGCCCCACACAGTCGACGAGTTGTAGTGGTTCGAACCCGCAATCGCGCTCGACCCGCCGATGCCCGTCATGCCCGCGGCGCCCGCGTTCGCGATGCCGTTATCGTTCGCACCCGTTGCCGTGTAGTGGTTCGCGCCCAGTACGATCGTGGCGGTCACCCCTCCCGACAGCGCGTTCGCGTTCTCGCTCGTGTTGCCGGTTCCAGCGAACGAGCCTGCGGCGCCGATACCGCCGCCTGCCGCGAACGCGCCTCCGTTCGTGCCGAAGCCGCTGGCCGTCGAAGTCGAGTCGTGATACGCGGATGCCGTGCCGGCGGAACCGGCGGGCGTCACGGTACTTCCAGCGTTGGCGCCCGCTACCGAAGTCGAGTTGCTCGTATAGCTGCCGGTACCGACCAACACCGAACCGGAGACGCCTGCCGCAACGGACTGCGTCTGGTTGAATGTCGACGGACCGGAAGCCAGTACGGCTGACGACAAGACGGTGAGCGCCGCCGCTACAAAAACGTTGGCTTTCATAGCAATTCCTTTCTGTGAGGAAGCTCGGTGGCCGGACCGCAGGGCCCGCCCTCGCGGGACGGAACCCTGCATCCGCGCCACCCGTCCATGACGAACGCTATGCGCCGCGGCTTAGTAGTGGTAGTTGTACATCGTCCAGCCGGTCGAGCCGGCATTCGCGCCGCTGGACCCGCCGGCTTGCGCGCCACCGAAGCCGAAGCCGCTGACAGTCGACGTCTGCGTATGGTTCGTGTACGACATCGAACCGCTGCTGCCGCCGCCGGCCGTCGCGCCTGCCGCGCCGAGTCCCGAACCCGAATCGGTCGCGGTGAAGTGACCGAACCCGACGACCCCGGCCATGGTCTGGCCGCCGCTCGACGAGTTGCTGGTCGAAACCGTGCCGCTCGCTGCGAACGCTGCACCCGAGACCGCCATCACTGCTGCTGCAATCAGAAGCTTCTTCATGGTCGACTCCATAACGGCGTGGACGGAACAAGCGAGGAAAGCTGCACGCCTTCAACTTTCCTGCCCTGAGCAATCCCGTCAAATGAGGATCACTATCTAATTTAAAAAAACCGCCTCACGACAAATCATGATCCCCGGAATTTTTCTTACCGGATCAATTCAATTTTCACTCAATTATCTTTATGAACTTTCAAGACGCTTTTCCACGTCTCGAAGAAATCCGCTCGATAATCAAAAACCAAATACCGGCCACAACCGGATCCAGGCAATCGCCATTCCAGTTTATTTTTTCCCGATATGTAGCGTCACGACATACGGACGCGCCGCATCAGCTTCAGCGAGCTGAAAATGCGAAAAGTGATTACGCACCGAAAATGCAGGCTGCTTGAAACAGTGTCGCTATCGCACCCATAACGGCTCCGCACTCCGGTCTGGCGGCATCGCCTCTCCCCAAGCTACCGATGAAAGACACTCTGGAACGTCCGGCCCACGGGCGTTCGATCTAATTCGCCCGGCGCCGTGCAATACCCGGCGCGATGGAAACACGCTTGCACGGCAAAAGACCGATTCGCGTCGAACTGCTCGGCACAAGCAGCAGAGCCCATCCGGATGTATTGAAAGAAGGCGAGCACCGCTGTCGGTCGGTTGTCGCACGAAACGACAATCGCTTCAGCGTGTGCAATGCGCGAATGCGCGGAACCCCGCGATAACGAGCCCGCGATGCTGGCACTGCATCGCGAGTCATGCCCCCAGTTGTCCAACTCCCCCAACGGGGCGCGCAGCATGCGCGGATCAGCTGACTGCTTGTGGTCTTCATCGCCGTATCCCCGACTACTTATTGACGAAATGGCCGCCCCCCATCTTTCGTTGCATCAGGTCGACCGTTCGCCGGTGCGTCCAATAACGCAAGCGGCATGCCATGGTCGATTCCACCAACGGTTGCCCGTACCCTCGCGCCCGCAATACCGCTCGAATTGCCGGAAACGTAATTTTTTGTTTCAGGAATGTATCGCGACAACGGCGGCCGACATGCGGCGATCCCCAAATACCGCGCAGCAGTCCCGCGAAAAGCCCGACGAATGCGTAATTCGGCGGAGCACGGAGCGGGATGGCAAACAGGTGTTTCATGATTGAGAAGTGCACCGTCGCGCCGCGCGGCCCGGGGCTGTGGCATGCATGCGGCGATCGCCCGTAACGGCCTGTTTGTAGCGACTGCCGCGCGCAAACCGGCGGGCGCGGCGCGCCCGATACGGCAGGCCCCACGGCAGTCCCCGAATGTGCGTGCCGGCTCCCGGCGAAACGCATTTGATTCATCCGTGAAAATACCGAGGGGATCACGCATCCAATGCCAATGCAAACGCACGGCGAGAATCGGTAAATGCGACCATGCGGCCGAAGCTTTCTTGCAGTCCCGCGGTCAAAAAGACGGCGCCACGCTCGACGCACGCCCTTTCAATACGCTCTGTCGAGGATTACCGCCTTCATTCAATTGGCCGACGTTTCGCACGAGCAACCACTTCACTTGAATGCCTGAATGGCTACCGTCCGGCCCGATGCGACACTCGCCGGAAACATTTCCGACACGATATCGGCCGCGAATCTCATCGTTGAAACACGAGGGTGAACGCGCAATCCGTGCCGGCAATACGGCGCGTGGCGATTTTTTATGCGCGCTTCGCCCCGTCGATTCGCATCGATGAAGCCAATCGACGGATCCGCCGGCCGCCTTCGGGATACGTGCATGAAACCGAAGTGCGGCCGCCTCGACGCTGCGCGCGCCGCTGTGCGGTTTGCGCCCGCAAGAACGGGGATGGCACGCGAATTGTGGGTGTCGCGATTCCGGCCGCCGGCGCGGCGCGCCCGAAAAAACGCGCGATCGCATCGATACACCGGCCCGGCTGAATCACGCCGCGCGTGCCACCGACGACGTTCATCCCGGCATGCGCGGCACCGCGCTCACGTGCCGAGCAGCTCCTTCTTGCGCAGATGCACGACATCGCGCATCGGCGGCGCGCCGAACAGCCGGCTGTATTCGCGGCTGAATTGCGACGCGCTCTCGTAGCCGACGGTCGCGGCCACCGAGCCGACGTCGCCGCCTTGCCGCAGCAACAGACGCCGCGCCTCGTGCAGCCGCAGTTGCTTCTGGTATTGCAGGGGGCTCAGCGTCGTCACGTGCTTGAAGTGATGGTGCAGCGACGACACGCTCATGTTGACCGCCTGCGCGAGCGTCTCGACCCGCATCGGCTCCGCGTAGTGATCGCGGATCCATTCGATCGCGCGCGCAATCCGGTGCGTCTGGCTGCCGGCGACGGCCATGTGGCGCAGCCGTGTGCCCTGCCCGCTCGTCATCAGCCGGTACAGCAGCTCCTTTTCGATCAGCGGCGCGACGACCGGAATATCCGCCGGCGTATCGAGCAGACGCACCAGCCGCAGCGCGGCATCGAGCAGCGGCGGCGTGAGCTCGCCAACCGCGATCCCCTCGCCTTCGGGGCCGGCATCGGGCTCCGGCAGCCGCATTTCCGCCGCGAGCTCGACGATGCGTTGGAGGTCGAGCGTCAGCGTCAGGCACAGGTACGGCGCGGCCGGCGATGCCTGCGTGACGCGCGAGAGGATCGGCAAGTCGATCGACGTAATCAGGCAATGCTGCGCATCGTATTCGTACGCATGGCCGGCGACGATCACGCGCTTTGCGCCCTGCGCGGCGATGACGAGCGCCGCGCGCGACACGCCGCAGCCGAGATCGACCGGATGCGTATGGCGGTGCAGCATCAGCGCGGGTACCGCGGTCGCGTGGGAGCCGTCCGCGGGCGCGAACCGGGAAATCAGCGACGCCAGTTCGCGCCGCCCGAATTCGCGCGATGCCGCGATATCGGTCAAGTCCATGGCGGGTTCCTCGCTTCGTTTCCGTGAATCGCCGGAGCATAGCGAAACGCCCGGCGCCGTGCCGGGGATTTGCAGGATTGTTCAATAAATTTGCAGGATTGGGTAGACGCAAAAGCGGACGTGTCGCGCACACTCGCGGCTATCCTGGCGCATGCCGGGTTTTCCCCACGGAGACAACAATGCCCACCACGTTTGTCCTGAACGGCAAGAGCGTCACGCTCGACGCCGATCCGTCGATGCCCGTTCTCTGGGCGATCCGCGAACACGCGGGGCTGACCGGCACGAAATTCGGCTGCGGCATGGCGCAGTGCGGCGCGTGCACCGTTCACCTCGAGGGCCAGGCCGTCCGCTCGTGCGTGCTGCCGCTCGCGGGAATCGCGGGCAAGCACGTCACGACCATCGAAGGGCTGCAGAGCAAGCCGGCGCAGGCCGTCCAGGCCGCGTGGGTAAAGCTGCAGGTGCCGCAATGCGGCTATTGCCAGTCCGGCCAGATCATGTCGGCCACCGCGCTGCTCGAGCAAAACCCGAAACCGACCGACGCGGACATCGACGCCGCGATGAACGGCAACCTGTGCCGCTGTGCGACCTACGCCCGCATCCGGGCCGCGATCCACGACGCGGCCGCAACGCTGGGAGCCTGACCATGACGATCGAACTCGACAATGCCGGTTCGGTGCGTACGTCGCGCCGCACGTTCCTGAAGGCCGCGGGTGCCGCGGCCGCCGTCAGCCTGACGATCGGCTTCGAATGGGCGGGCCTCGGCCGCCGCGCGCTCGCCGCGACTGCTCCGGCTACGGACTTCGCACCGAACGCATTCCTGCGCATCACGCCCGACGGCGCGGTCACGGTCATCGCGAAGCACGTCGAGATGGGCCAGGGGGCGTACACCGGCATCGCGACGATCGTCGCCGAAGAACTCGACGCCGACTGGTCGAGCGTGCGCGTCGAAAGCGCACCGGCCGACGCGAAACGATACGCGAATCTCGCGTTCGGCACGATGCAGGGCACGGGCGGCAGCTCGGCGATGTCGAACTCGTGGCAGCAATTGCGGGAAGCCGGCGGCAAGGCGCGCGCGATGCTCGTGTCGGCTGCGGCCGCACGCTGGAAGGTGCCGGCCGGCGAGTTGACCACCGACAAAGGCGTCGTCACGCACGCGAAGACCGGCAAGACCGCGGCCTACGGCACGCTCGTCGCCGATGCGTCGAAGCTGCCGGTGCCCGACAAGGTCACGCTGAAGCAGCCGGCGGACTTCAAGCTGATCGGCCATCGCATTGCGCGCGTCGACGCGTCGGCGAAGTCGAACGGCACCGCGCATTTCACGCTCGACACCACGTTCCCCGGGATGCGCGTCGCGCTGCTGCAGCGCCCGCCGCGCTTCGGCGCGACGGTCAAGTCGTTCGACGCGACCGCCGCGAAGGCGGTGCCGGGCGTGGTGGCGGTCGTGCAGGTGCCGCAAGGCGTCGCCGTCGTCGCGACCGGTTTCTGGGCCGCGAAACAGGGCCGCGATGCGCTGAAGGTCGACTGGGACGAAACGCACGCCGAACGGCGCAGCTCGGACGAGCTCATGCGCGAATACCGGGCGCTCGCCGCGAAGCCCGGCGCGTCGGCTCGCAAGGACGGCGATGCCGACGCGGCGATCGCGGGTGCTGCCCGCAAGATCAGCGCGACGTACGAATTCCCGTATCTGGCGCACGCACCGATGGAGCCGCTCGACGCGGTGGTGAAGCTCACCGCGAACGGTTGCGAGATCTGGGCCGGCGACCAGTTCCAGACGGTCGACCAGGGCAACGCGGCGAAGGTCGCGGGCCTGAAGCCCGAGCAGGTGCAGATCCACACGCTTTACGCGGGCGGCAGCTTCGGGCGGCGCGCGAACGCTTGGTCCGACTACGTGGTCGAGGCCGTGTCGATCGCGAAGGCGCTCGGCGCGGACGGCACGCCGGTGAAGCTGCAGTGGACGCGCGAGGACGACATCCAGGGCGGTTTCTATCGCCCGATGTACTTCCACAAACTCGACGCAGGGCTTACCGCGGACGGCCGGCTGGTCGGCTGGCGTCACCGGATCGTCGGCCAGTCGATCCTCGCCGGCACGCCGTTCGAGGCGTTCATGGTGAAGAACGGGATCGACGCGACGTCGGTCGAAGGCGCGGCGAACCTGCCGTATGCGGTGCCGAACGTGTCGGTCGAACTGACGACCACCAAGGTCGGTCTGCCGGTGCTGTGGTGGCGTGTAGTCGGCAGCTCGCACACCGCGTATGCGGTCGAGGCGTTCATCGACGAAGCCGCGCATGCAGCGGGCAAGGATCCGTACCTGTTCCGCCGCGACCTGCTCGCGAAGGAGCCGCGCATGCGCGCGGTGCTCGAGCTCGCCGCGCAGAAGGCCGGCTGGGATCCGGCCAAGCCGCTGCCGAAGGGACGCGGGCGCGGAATCGCAGTAGCCGAGGCGTTCAAGAGCTACGTCGCGCAGGTCGCGGAAGTGTCGGTGGACGCGGACGGCAAGGTGAAGGTCGAGCGCGTGGTGTGCGCGGTCGACTGCGGGATCGCGATCAACCCGGACATCGTCGCCGCGCAGATGGAAGGCGGCATCGGCTTCGGGCTCGGCGCGGCGCTGCACAGCGCGATCACGCTGAAGGACGGCCAGGTCGAGCAGCGCAACTTCGACGGCTACCACGTGTTGCGGATGGCCGAAATGCCGAAGGTCGAGGTCCATATCGTGCCGTCGGCGGAAGCGCCGACCGGTGTCGGCGAGCCGGGCGTCGCGCCGATCGGGCCGGCGGTGGCGAACGCGATCTTCGCCGCGACCGGCAAGCGGCATTACGTGCTGCCGTTCGATTCGGGCGACAGCGCGAAGGCGTGACGGGCGCAACGCGATACGCCGGGCCGGCCGCGTAACGGGAACGTTGCGCGGCCGGCCTTTTATTCCGCTGCGGCGCGTTCCCCGCGTGCCATGTTGCGGACGGTCGCTCGTCCGTGCCCGACTTCCGGCCCCAGGCCCGGAACAGGAAACGCGGACGAAAGTTTGCCGCAGCGTCTCCACGGCCCGGATTGCCGGGCGTTACGCCGGCCGTAACGTTCGCATCGATGCTACGTAACAATCCTTAAAACTTGGGCCGGCCGCCGCGACCTGCGGCGCCCCTGCCCCGCGTTAAAAATTCTTTTAGATTCAACGCTGGCGCGCCATCCGCCCAGCCGGCCCCCACTCCCGCCCGCCCGCCCCGCATCCTGGCCCGGAAGTTGCAGTACATGACCCGCAAACACTCCTTTACGGACATGCGAGGGCCAACATGGATTGCAAATACCTGTACATCGACAACATAAAAATCAACTTCGTGCGCCGCACGATCGAAATCGACAACAAGGTCGTCGACGTCACGCCGCGCGAATTCGACGTCGTCGAATTCCTGCTCGACAACATGAACAAGATCGTGCCGCGGCAAGCGATCCAGGAAGCGGTGTGGGGCCGCGAGCTCGGCGTGTCGTCGCGCACGCTCGACACCCACATCTCGCGCATCCGCTCGAAGCTGCAACTCGATTTCGACAAGAACATGCGGATCATCCCGATCTATGCAGTCGGCTACCGGCTCGTGCTGTTCGGCGCGGCGATGACGCACGTCGAGCGCCACGATGCGGCGCCGCTGCTGCGCACCGCGCCGCAGCCGACGTTGACCGCCGACTACGCGTGACGCATAGCGGCTTGCCCGCCGCCGCCAGCGCGCAGCACGCCGGTTAGCCGTCGTGGCCGCGCTGCGCGAGCGCGGCGCGGCCCTGCGTGCGGGCGCCGCGCCGCTCGACCACGAACGCCGCCGCCAGGCGGCGTTTGCCTTGGTGGCGGCCGAATGCGCACGCACGCGGCCGCTGGCGGCGATGCGGCCCGACGCCGCTGCGCGCTCTGCGCTGCCGTCGCCCCGCCTTACCACCCCGCAACTGCCTTCGTAGCTGGCCGGCACCCGCGCTGCCGCGCAAACCGCACGACTACGGATTCCGGCGCGGCACGCGAGCGGCGCCGTCCCTACAATCGACGCAGCAGCCGCGCGCAACCCGCGCCGCCGGCCACAACAATCCGTCGAACCAACGCCGAATCCGCCCTGATCCCGCCGTGCCTGCGCTGCCCCTGACGAATGCCGACGCCGGCGACGCCGCGAACCGCGCGCCGCCCGCCGCTGCCGCCCCGGCCGCCGTCTCGCCCGCACCGGCGACGGCAGCGGTCGCGCTCGACGCGTCGCCGTATCTGCCGCGTCTGTCCGCCGCCGCCGCGCGCGGGCTGTCGCATGCGTACGGCGCGACGGCCGCCGTGCCGGTCACGCTGGGCGAACACGCGTACGAAGTACGCTGGCGCGTCGACGCAGAGCCGGCTGCGGACGCGCGCGCATACCGTTTCGTGGTCGGCCCGGCCGCGGGCACGCTGTGGATCGATCCGGTCGCGGAAAGCGAGTGGCTCGGCGACGCCGCCGATCCGGCCGTGCCGGCCGTCATCCGCGCGGCGCTGCTCGCCGACCTCGCCGCGCCGCTCGCGGCCGTGCTCCAGGCGGCGACGCGGCAGCGCGTGGAACTGCTGCCGCCGCCGGCGAGCGCACCCGCGTCGCCCACCGCGCCCGCCGCGCTGCGCTTCGAGCTGCGCCGCACCGACGGCGCATGGCGCTGCCACGGCGCGTTGCTGTTCGACGCGCCGGATGCGCTCGCGGTGTTTTTCGCGACGCCGCCGGCCGCGCGCCCCGACACGCACACCGCGTACGCGAGCCTGCCGGTGCCGCTCGTGTTCGAGATCGGCCGGACCGAGCTGACGATGGCCGAGCTCGCCGACGTCGTCGGCGGCGACATCATCGCGATCGAGCGCTGGCGCGCGCACGAGCAGAACCTGCTGTGCATCGCGCGACTGCCCGCCGCGCCGGCCTGGGAAATCACCGGACGGCCGTCGGGCGCCCGACTGACCGTCGAACGAATCAGGGAGATGCCTTTGGAACCGACCCGCAACGACACCCCGCCCACGACCGCGACCGCGAACGCGCACGACGCGCCGGCGGACGATGCGCCGCGCTCGCTCGACGGCCTCGCAGTCGACCTGCGTTTCGAGTTGCCGCCCACGTCGATCCCGCTCGGCGAACTCGGCACGTTGCAGCCGGGCGCCGTGATCGAGCTGCAGCAAGGAATCAACCAGAGCGCGATCCATCTCGTCGCGAACGGGATGCTGATCGGCACCGGCCATCTGATCGCGGTCGGCCAGAAGCTCGGCGTGCGCGTCGTCACGCTGACGCAACCCGCGCCGCGCGAGCGCTGAACGATGGGCAACCTGCCGAATCCGGTCGCGCTGATCGCGGTGATCGCCGCGCTCGGCATCGCGCCGTTCGCGGCACTGATGGTGACGAGCTATACGAAGCTCGTCGTCGTGCTCGGCCTGTTGCGCTCGGCGCTCGGGATCCAGCAGGTGCCGCCGAATCTCGTGCTGAACGGCATCGCGCTGATCCTGTCGCTGTTCATCATGGCGCCGGTCGGAATGTCGATCCGCGACGCGCTGCAGGCGCGCCACTTCGACGCGTCGGGACAACTGTCGACCGCCGATATCGGCGCGCTCGCCGATGCCGCGCTGCCGCCGATCAAGGATTTCCTCGTGTCGCATACGCGGCAGCGCGATCGCGAATTCTTCGTCCGCACGGCGACGTCGGTGTGGCCGAAGAACCGCGCCGACGGCATCAAGGACGACGATCTGCTCGTGCTGGTGCCGAGCTTCACGCTCGCCGAGCTGACCAAGGCGTTCCAGATCGGCTTCGTGATCTACATCGTGTTCATCGTCGTCGACTTGCTGGTCGCCAACATCCTGCTTGCATTAGGGATGCAGATGATCTCGCCCACGACGATCTCGGTGCCGTTCAAGCTGCTGCTGTTCGTCGCGCTCGACGGCTGGTCGCTGCTCGTGCACGGGCTCGTGCTGTCGTATCGGGTCGCAGGAGCCGGATGATGCGCGCAAGCGTTCTGCTGCGAACCTCCGCCTCGTGCGCGTGCGCGCTGGCCGCGCTCGCGCTCGCATTTGCGCAGCACGGGCTCGCGCATGCGGCCGGCAGCGCCGCGGGTTTCGTGCAGCTTGCGCGCGCGTGCGCGCCGAATGTCGATGCCGATACGCTCGCCGCGCTCGTGCGCACCGAATCCGGTTTCAATCCGTATGCGATCGGCGTGGTCGGCGGCCACCTGACGCGCCAGCCGGCGTCGCTCGACGAGGCGCGCGCGACCGCGCGCGAACTCGCGGCGCGCGGCTTCAGCTACAGCGTCGGGCTCGCGCAGGTAAACGAACGCAATTTCGCGAAGTACGGCCTCGATGAAACGACGATGTTCGAACCGTGCCGCAACCTCAACGCCGGCGGAGCGATCCTGACCGAATGCTTCGCACGGTCGTCGACTACAGGCCGCCCCGCGCAGGCCGCATTGCGCGCGGCGCTGTCGTGCTACTACAGCGGCAACTTCACGACAGGTTTCTCGAGCGGCTATGTGAGCCGCGTCGTCGCGAGCGCGCAGCGCAACGCGCGCGAAGGCGGCGTCGAGCCGATACCGGTGGTGCGCGACGTGCCGCCGCCCGCGCGGCAGCGGCGCATGGACGCAGCCGCGACCACCCCGCCCGAGCGCGTGCGCAGGATGCCGTCGCCGTCGGCCTCCGCCGACGCACCGTCATGCCACGCGCGTCCGGTCGTGATGATGTGCCGCGGCTTGTCGGCGAGCCAGGCGAACCGGCTGTGCGTGCGGTGTCTCGATCAGTGAGCGCCGACGCGGCGCCCTCCTGACGTACGCGTCATTCCGCTTCACGCCGCACGCTGCCCGTCCAGCCACGCCTGGAACATCAGCACCGTCCACAGCTGGTGCTGCCAGTTCATCCGGCCCGTCTGGTGCTGGCGCCACAGCCGCTCGACCGCGGCCGCGTCGAAGAAGCCCTCGTCGCGCAGCCGCGACGGCTGCAGCAGCGCGTCGGCCCAGTCGCGCAACGCGCCGCGCAACCAGTGATCGACCGGTGCGCAGAAGCCCTGCTTCGGCCGGTCGATCAGCGACGACGGCACGTACCGGTCCAGCAGCCGGCGCAGCAGCGCCTTCGATTGCCCTTCCGGCAAACGCACCGACGCAGGCACGCGCCACGCGAATTCGACGACGTGATGGTCGAGGAACGGCATGCGCGTCTCGAGGCTCACTGCCATTGCCGCGCGGTCGACTTTCGCGAGGATGTCGGTCGGCAGGTACGTGAGCGTGTCGATTGCCATCGCCTGCTCGGCGAAGCTCAGGTTCGCGGGCCATGCGGACGCCGTATCGAGCGGCGTCGGCGGCTCCTTGCCGGCGAGCGCGATGCGCTCCGGATGATGCACCGACGACATCAGCAGCCGGTACAAGCCGATCCGGCTCTCGGCCGTCATCACGTGGCCGAGCTTGTGCAGCCGGTCGCCGATGCGGGAGGCCGAATCGCGCGCTTCCACGCCGCTCCACGCGCCCTGTGCGACCGCCGCGAGCTGATCCGCATGATCGGGCCGCAGCGCGTGCAGCGCGGCGGCGATCCGCGCACGCACGGCTGCCGGCACGCGATGCAGCTTGCGCCACAGGCGCGGCGTCAGGAAGTAGCGCGTGTAGCCGCCGAACAGCTCGTCGCCGCCGTCGCCGGACAGGCTCACCTTCACGTGCCGGCGCGTCAGCTCCGACACGAGGAAGGTCGGAATCTGCGACGCATCGGCAAACGGTTCGTCGTAGATGGCCGGCAGTTTCGGCACGACGTCGAGTGCGTGGCCCGCCGTCACGTACAGCTCGGTATGCCGCGTGCCGAGATGGCGCGCGACCGCCTTCGCGTAGCCGGCCTCGTCGTAGCCGGCCTCGTGAAAGCCGATCGTGAACGTATCCACCGGAGTGGCCGACTGCGCCTGCATCAGCGCGACGATCGCCGACGAATCGATGCCGCCCGACAGGAACGCGCCGAGCGGCACGTCGGCTTGCATTTGCCGCGCGACCGCCTGGCGCAGGATCGCGTCGAGCTGCCCGACGGCGTCGTCGGCGCTGCCGTCGAACGGCCGTTCGCGCCCCGCTTCGATCGTCTCCGCGAGCGTCCAGTACGCGCGCACGCGCGGCGTGTCGCGCGCGTGTTCGAACTGGATGAAAGTGCCTGGCGGCAGCTTGCTGATCCCGCGATAGATCGTGTGCGGCGCGGGCACGCTCGACTGCCGCAGGTACAGGCACAGCGCGTCGCGATCGATCGCGCCGTCGAAGCCCGGATAGCCGCGCAGCGCCTTCAGCTCCGACGCGAACACGAGTGCGTCGCCGATCCGCCCGTAGTAGAGCGGCTTTTCGCCGATCCGGTCGCGCGCGAGCGTCAACACCCGCGACGACCGGTTCCACAGCGCGAACGCGAACATGCCGGTTGCGCGCCGCAACGCCGCGTCGATGCCCCACGCGGCGATCGCCGCGATCAGCACCTCGGTGTCGGAATGGCCGCGCCACGCCGGTGCGCGACCCGCGCGCTCCAGCTCCGCACGCAATTCGCGGTGGTTATAGATTTCGCCGTTGAAGACCATGACGTAACGGCCGCACGCGGACGCCATCGGCTGCCGGCCGTGCACCGACAGGTCGACGATCGCGAGCCGCCGGTGCCCGAGCGCGATGCCGGCTTCGGGGTCGACCCAAAGGCCCTGCGCATCCGGCCCGCGATGCGCGAGGCTCGCCGTCATTCGCGCGAGCGTGGCGCGCGCTGTCTCCTCATCGAAGGCGACGCTATTCAGAAAGCCGTCGATTCCGCACATTGATATGTCCCGCCCTGTTGACCTGTTCCGTCAGGTGCGGCGCAACCTCGCGGCCGGCCGTCAGGCTGACGGTCGAGCCATATTACGAAGAAATAAATCAGCAATAATTCACGGGTGAACGACGCCGAGGACCGGAAAAAAAACCGCGTCAAGCGGCTGGCGTACCGTACGACGAAAGCAGCACGGGCGCGCTTCGACACGCGCCGATCCGACCCCGTTCGCTTCGGTGATCGCGGTCGCGGCAACCGATGGCGCGGCGATCGACGGCATGCGGCTACCGGCCGCCGGTCGCCCACTTCAGCAACTGCGCGACCTCGCGGAAATGCTGCTGCTGAATCGTGCCCTTTTCCGGCGTGCTGTCGTACAGCGCCTGCGCGAGGCCCGGGTTCGCGAGCGTCGGGCGCAGCGCGTCGCGCGCCAGTTTCACGATCCGCTCGGCCGCCTCGCCCTCGCCGCGCGCGAGCACCCACGGCAGCGTGCCGATCCCGCCGTAATAAAGCGCCACCGCGACGCTCGACGAATAGACGACCACCGACGCGAAACCGATCCGGTCCGGCAGCGACGAGAATTGCGCTTCGCGCGCGAGCTGCCGGCGCTTCGCCTGGATATGCGGATCGCCCTCGTCTTCCTTGTGCTCGCGCCGCACTTCGTCGATCGACATCTTCATCTTCTGGTTGAACTCGTGGCGCTGATGCACGATGTCGATCAGCGCCATCACGATATAGACCAGCGCGGCCCAGCCGAACAGCAGCATCAGCAGCTTCACGATGAGCGCGAGGATCGACATCGGCCGCGTGAAGCCCGACTGCACCGCCGGGTCGAGCGACGCGACGATCAGCCAGCCGAGCGTCGCGGCCAGCAGAACGGTCTTCAGCAGCATCTTCGCGAGATTCACGAGGTTGCGCATCGACCACATGTTCTTCAGCCCCTCGGCGGGGTTGAGCCGCGACAGTTGCGGCACGAGGCGGCTCCACGCCATCACGCCGCCCACCTGCACGAAGCCCGCGAGCACCCCGGCCAGCAGCCCCGCCGCGATGATCTGCGCGGACAGCATCGTCCAGTCGCGCGCGGCGCCATCGATCAGCACCGCGAGCCGCGCGGAAGGATCCGCGGCCCCCGCCGTGTCGAACACGAGCCGGAACAGCGCCTGCAGCCGCGCGAACAGCGCGCCGAGCCCGACCGCGAGCGCGACGCACACACCGACGAAGAACGCGGACGAGATCGTCTCCGCACTCTTCGGTACATCGCCTTTCTCGCGCGCCTCGCGCAGGCGCTTCGCGGTGGGTTTCTGGTCCTTTTCGGCCATGGATGCTCGTCCGGATCACGCGTGCGGTCAGGGGCCGCCATGCGCGGCGAACAGCGCACGCAGCAGCGCCATCAGCCCGCTGTCGGGACTCAGCAACGCATGCAGCGACGCATAGACAACCGGCAGAAACAGCACCATCATCAGGACCGCGAGCGCGCTCTTCAGCGGCTGCGAGAACACGAAGATGTTCAGTTGCGGCACCGCGCGCCCGACCAGGCCGATGCCGAGTTCGACCAGCACCAGCACGATGACCACGGGCGCGGCGAGCTTCACCATCCAGTCGAAGATCGTGTCGGTCTGTCGCACGACGAAGGTTTGCAGCATCGACGAGAAATCCGGCCCGAGCGAGCCGATCGGCCACCACGCATACGACTGCGCGAACAGTTGCACGAGCGCCTGCAGGCCGCCCGCAGTGACGAACAGTGCGATCGCGACGAAATTGAGGAAGCCCGACGTCGGTCCGCCCTCGTGCCCGCCCATCGGATCGAAGAACGCGGCGCTGCCGCTGCCGGTCTGGAAATCGATCAGATAGCCGACGCCCTGGATCGCGAACAGCACCGCGCTGAACGCGCCGGCGAGCAGCATGCCGACCACCGCCTCCTTCGCGACCAGCAGGCACCACATCAGGAACGGCAGCGCGGCGACCTGGGCGGGGTCGATTACCGGCGCGACGAACGCGGCGATGACGACCGCGATGCCGTTGCGCACGAGGCCGGTGATGATCTGCTCGTTGAACACCGGCACCACGAACATGATCGGCAGCAGGCGCGGCATCACGTAGAGCAACGGTCGCAGCGTGCCGGCGATGTCGTTGAAGTTCGCCGCGTGGTCTAGCATCGGCGCTCCGCGGCAGCGGGTGCGGCAGCGGCAGCTGTATCGTCCGCAGGCGCGCTTGCCGAGATCGCAGCGGCCTCGGCCGTAGGCGCGGTTGCTGCGGCCTGCGCGTTCGAGTCCGTCGCTGACGCCTCATGTGGCGCGCCCGCCTCTACCGCATTCCCCGACATCTCCGCATCGAATGCGGCGGCCAGGCCGGCGGACGACGACGCGCCGTCCGCATCGCCCGCCCACACACCGGCCGTCGCGAAACGCCGCACCGCATGCGCGTCCGCGACTTCATCGGCGTCGCGCTCGACCCGCGCGGCACGCGCGTGCAACGCTTTCTCGCCCGCCTTGTCGAGCTTGTCCTCGGCGGCCTTCGCCTTGCGCGCGGCGCGCTGCAAGCCGGCCAGCGTCGCTTCGTGATCGCGATGCACGTGCGCGGCCTCGCTGACCGACGCGTTCGCGACACCGATATGGCGATCGAACGTACGCGTATCGGCCGCCGCGTTCTGCAGCGCGCGCGCCTCGCGCACGTCGCCGGCGAGCCGCGTCTGGATGGCGGCCTTCGCGGCAACCTGCTGCGCGAGCTGCGCGTGCGCGGCGTCGAGCGCGCGGCGGCTCTGCGCGGCGATGCCCTGCTGGCGCGCGGCGGCGACGCGCGCGATCTGGCTGCGCATCTCGCGCACGCGCTTCAGGCGTGCGAGGGTCGCGAGCACCAGGCGGTCGTCGGCTTCAGACATGATCGTTCGCGAGTTTCGTCAGTTTCGCGAGCAGCGCGTCGAAGCGCACGTCCTCGCGAGCCCCCTGCGCGCAGAACGCGCCGATCGCATCGCGCGCGCGCAGCGCGAGATCGCCGAGCCGGTCGCTGCCTTCGCGATACTCGCCGATCTGCACGAGCAGCTCGATCTCCTGGTATTTCGCGATCAGCTCGCGCACGCGCGCGGCCGACTGCTGGTGCGCGCGGCTCGCGACAAGCGGCATCACGCGCGACAGGCTCGCGAGCACGTCGATCGCCGGATAACGGTTCGCGAGCGCGATCTTGCGCGACAGCACGATATGTCCGTCGAGTATCGAGCGCACCTCCTCGGCGATCGGATCGGATTCCTCATCGCCTTCGACGAGAACCGTGTACAGCGCGGTGATCGAACCGGTCGCGCCCTGCCCCGCGCGTTCGAGCAGACGCGGCAGCACCGCGAACGTCGACGGCGGAAAGCTGCGTCGCGTCGGCGGCTCGCCGCTCGCCAGACCGACTTCGCGCTGCGCGCGCGCAAAGCGCGTCAGCGAGTCGACCAGCAGCAGCACGCGCTTGCCTGCATCGCGGAAATGCTCGGCGATCGCGGTGGCCACGAGCGCGGACTTCACGCGCTCCATCGCCGGGCGGTCGGACGTCGACACGACGACGATCGACCGCGCGCGCACGTCGGGCGACAGGCTGTGCTCGATGAACTCGCGCACTTCGCGGCCGCGCTCGCCGACCAGCGCGATCACGTTCACGTCGGCCTGCGCGCCGCGCGCGATCATCCCGAGCAGCGTGCTCTTGCCGACGCCGGACGGCGCGAAGATGCCCACGCGCTGTCCGACGCCCAGCGTCATCAGGCCGTCGATCACGCGCACACCGGTCGGGAACGGCGTGTCGATCATCTTGCGCGCGAGCGGATTCGGCGGGTCCTGCTGCGTCGACACCCACGCGGCGCCGGTCACGGGCCCGCGATCGTCGAGCGGCCGGCCGAGGCCGTCGAGCACCCGGCCGAACAGCGCATCGCCGACCGGAAACACATGCTCGCGTCCGGACGGCACGACGCTCGTCTCCGGCGACAGGCCCGCAACGTCGCCGAGCGGCGTCAGCAACGTGGTCTGCCGCGAGAAGCCGACCACTTCGGCGAGCAGCGTCGGCTGGTTCGGCGTACGCAGCTCGCAGATCTCGCCGAGCCGCGCGCGAATGCCGGTCGCGTTCAATATCTGGCCGACCGCGTGATTGACGCGGCCCTGCACCGACACCGGCGAAAAGAACGCAAGCCCCGCATCGAGATCGCCGACGAGCCGGCCGCGATCGAACTGCGCGGCATTGTCGTCGCGTTCGCCGCCGATCGGCTGCGGATCGTCGAGCGGCGCGTTCATCGCGTCGTGCCCTTCAGCGCGTCGCGGCGAATCGCGTGGCGCAGCGCGTCGATCTGCAGGTCGAGGCTCGCGTCGATGCGCCCGGACGGCGTCTCGACCGTGCACGCGTGATGCTCGAGCTGCGCATCTTCGACGATGCGGATGCGTTGCCGGTTCGACTGGCCGGCGAACGCGCGTTCGAGCGCGTCGCGCATTTCGTCCTCGCGGCCGGGTGCGACGCGCACGATCAGAAACGCTTCGTCGCGCACGAGCGGCGCGATCCGCGCAAGCGCGGCCTCGTACAGCTTCTGCGCGCTCATGTCGCCGACGATCGCACGCACGGCCTTCACGACGATGTCGGCCATCGCGTCCTTCATCGACTCCATCGTGCGCGCGGCGGCGAGCGCCTGTGTATAGGCCTGCGCAGCATGCTCGCGCTGCGCGCGGCGCATCCCTTCGTCATAGCCGGCCGCCTGCCGCTTGTCGAATTCGCGTTGCGCGTCGGCGACGATGCGCGCGGCCTCGTCGCGCGCGGTTGCGATCACCGCCGACGCATCGAGCAGCGCCGCGTATTCGCGCTCCTTGAGCACCTTGCGCTCCGACAGCAGCTGCAGGTTGTCGCTCGTGATCAGAAAAGCCAGTCCCATGATGCGAGCCTCTCGGGAATCAGAAACAGGAACAGCAATTCGCCGAACTGGTCGCGCTGCGCGCGATTCAGCCAGTACGGCGCTTCGTCGTCGATCGCTCGGTTGAATTTCAGGCGCACGCGCCGCGCGACCGCGTCGCCCGCCACGCCGATGAAATCCGCCAGCAGCCGTCCGCCGCGCGCGCGGATCACGACCGGCAGCGCGGCCGGGTCGGCTCGCCACGGTTCGAGCGTGTCGGCGAGCGCGCCGAATTCGGGCGCGCGCTCGAGCGCAAGCTCCAGCGCGTCGCCGCCGAGCTTCGCCGCGACTTCTGCGCGAATGCGCCGCGCGCCGAGCGCATCGCGCAGCCAGCCGCGATGCAGCAGCAGCCCGGCATACGACGCGAGCTGCTCGAGCGCCGCGCCCGGCAACAACGCGAGCCGCGCGCACGGATTCGCGACGTCGAAGTCGTGATGGTCGGCCACACCGTTCACGTCGAGCAGATGGCGCGCGAGCAGCTTGCGTCCGGCCGGGCCGAACGCGTCGGGCGAGCGGTAACGCGCGGGCCATTCGGCGGGCACGCGTGTCACGTGCAGATAGCGGTCGGGCCGCAAGTTGAATTCGCACACGAGCGCGTGAAACGCTGCGCGCCGCGCGGCAGGCGGCGCTGCGACCGGTTGCAGCCACGGCAGCGGCGCCGCGTCGGGTGCGGCGCCCGGCGGCGGCGTGGAGGCATCGTTCATGCGCCGTCGCGCTGTCTCTTATACA
>NZ_JAGSTV010000016.1:0-131639 GCF_018148075.1 Burkholderia sp. AU19243 | reverse complement strand
CTTACTTTAGTGTGAGACTCTTGATACTTTTGCTATCTGATCCGAAGATCAGCTCGCTGCCATCAAGCGCCCACACTTATCGGCTGTTAATTTTTAAAGAGCATTTCTGCGAGGAACTTCGTGTTTCTCAGCAGCGCTGCGTTTTCAGCAGCAGAGAAGCGAGATTATGAACCACCTTTCTTCGCTCGTCAACAACTTTCTGAACTGCTTCGTTGCGACCGCGAGGGGTTCAGCTTCGTGTGCCCAAGGCCGCTACCGCTGACCCAATCGCACCGCTTCCCTTCTTCCTCCGCGCCGCGTTTCCGTTAGCGCGAAAGAGGCGTGATTCTAGGCACCCGCCCGCGGCCGCGCAACCCCTTTGTGAAAATATTTTGAAAAAGCCCCGTGCGCTGCCGCGCACGGGGCTTGGGGCTGGAGCGCGCGCCGCACTTCATATACAGGGCATCACGAGCCGGGGCCGATCGGGAACGCATTCTTCCTCCATCCCCTATAGAAAGTGCGCCACGCCTCGCTCTCGATCGCGCCGATGGTCACGCGGCGGAACGATCGATACGCGTCGCGCCGTCGCGTATCATGCGGCGATCGAACCACGCACCCATACCCACGATGGACAGCACCACACAATCCGGCGACACGGACCTTCGAGGCGAATACACGGCGCTGCGCGAGCGCGCCGTCATGCTCGAAGAAAATGTTCCGCCGCTTCTGCAACGAATTTCGGACGTGCTCCCGCGCATCTGCGGCGAATCCGAACTCGCGGACGAGCATCGTGAACGGCTCGTCGGCGCGCGCAATGCGGCGATGGTGTCGATCGAAAACTATCAACAGGCGATCCCGTTTCTGCAAACCGCAGACTCCATCATCGAACAGCTCGACAAGACGCCTGAGCGCGACGAGGACGTCGAGTGGCGCGAATCGCTGCTGCAACGGCTCGACGAACTGATCGACGTCGCGGTCGTGATGATCGACGATGCGCAAACTTATTACGAGCAAGCGGACGCTTGCGATCTGTCCAGCGTGCCGAAGTCCATTCTCGAAGACTGAGCATCACCGCCGGCGCGCGTACCGTGCACCTGCTGCATATGCCGCGCGCCCCCCATTTTCGGACGGCTGTCGGCGCGCTGCGCCTTCCACGTCGGCACCTCCGCACCTCGCCAGAACCAATTCGCCGCCGCGCTCACATCTTGTCCAGAACGACCAGCTCGGCGACTACCGGTACTCGGATATATCCGCCCTTCGCATCGCCATACGCGCGGGCTTTTCCGTCGAGCACGTATTGCGCGGTCAATGCACATAACGCGGCGTCCCGCGCGTCCACCGATCGCAATGCCGACACGTCAATTCCGAGCTGCGTCAGCAAGTGCCGCCGCTGATTGCGTTTCAGCTTCGCCGACGCGATCGCCGTGCCGAGCATCGCGCAGGTAATCGCATACGGATAAGTCTCGAAGCTCACACGTCCACCGGCATAGTGCACATTGGTCAACAGCGGGTAGGCATCCGCCAGCGCGCGGTACACGCGCTCGCCCATGAACATCCAGTCGAAGAAACCCGATGTGCTGGCCACGGCCTGCTCGCGCGACGGCGTCGGGAAACACGAGATCCGCTCGCGCGCGAGCGCCTGCTCGGCAGCCCGGCGTCCCGTTCCGCTCCACCACAGGCTCGGCGCATCGACACCAACAGCCATTACATTATGCTGGGTACACAGCGCAGGCAGCGCTTCCGGCGCAATCCTGGCCTCGCGACAAACGATCGTCGAGCCACGCAGGATCACGAGATCGCACAGCTTCCTGTCGCCACCGACGTCGACGCCCGCGACGGCGGGCAACGACCGCGCAACAGATCCGGATCGGTCCGCTCGCATGGTCGCGCGTCAGTTCGCGGGCCGCGCGTCGTACGCGGCATCGAAGATCGCCTCCAGCCCCGGATGCACGCCGCGCATCCGGTCGACGACCGACTTCGCCCAATCGAAATACGCCTGCTTGCGCTCGAGCGGCCAGTCCGCAGGCGGATGCCGCGCGATGTCGCGCAGGTTGCAGATCTTGTCGGCCAGCTTCACGAGCTTCGCGCGACGGCTAATGGTCGCGGCATGCTCGACCTGCAGGCGCTTGCGTTCGTCCTTCGGCAACGACTTGTCGTCGGTGACCTCCATCACGATGTCGGCGACGTCCTTGCCGAACAGCCGCAGCAACTCTTGTTCGGTCGTCTCCGTATCCTCGATCGTGTCGTGCAGCACTGCCGCGACGATCACGCGCTCGTCCTCGATGCCGGCTTCGTTGGCCAATACGTCGGCCAGTGCGATCGGATGGTTGATGTACGGCGACGCGTCGTCGTCCTTGCGCCGCTGATTGCGATGCTTGTCCGCCGCGAATGCGATAGCCGCTACAAGCTTGTTCATTGTCGATTCCCCTCGTGTGGCCGGACCCGCGGCCGGCAGAACCGGCCGCGTGCGTTTCGGAGCCGCACATACTACCTGTACGCGATGACCATTCCCACGTATTGGGACATCGGGACGCCCACCGTCACGCGCCCGCGGCCTCGCGCTGCAGTGCGACGACGTTTACCCGTGCGCCGAACACGTCGTGCACGAGCGGCAGCAGGTGATCGTGATGAGTCAGGAACAGCACCTGCGTACGCGTCGACAGATCGCGCAGCGCCTCGAGGCCTGCCTTCGCCCGCGCATCGTCGAAGTTGATGAACAGATCGTCGGCGACGAACGGCAGCCCGCTTCTGCTGGCAAGCTGCAGTTCGAGCGCCGCGATTCGCAGCGCGAGGAACAGCTGGTCGCGCGTCCCTTCGCTCAGGCCGGCGACTTCGACCGACGTGCCCGTCGTGCGGCGCGCGTAGAGCGCAGGCGGCGTCCGTTCGGTATCGACGGTCAGCCGCGCAAATTCACCGAGCGTAAGCCCGGCGAAAATCTCGCCCGCGCGGCGCAGCATCGGCCCCTGCTTCTGGTCGCGATAGCGATCGGTCGCCCACTTCAACAAGCGGCTCGCGGTCGCTGCTTCCAGATACTGCTCGGCTGCGTCGCCCATGGCCGCCAGCGCTTCCTGACGCTTCGCCTCGGCCACCGCCGCATTCGCGTGGCCATCGATCGCACCGAATGCCTGCTGCGCGACGACCTGTTGCTGAGCGAGTTCGTTCAGGCGCTTGCCGACATCGCCTAGCGCCTGCTTCACGGCTTCGAGATGTGCGGGCACATCGGCGATGTCCTGTTCCGCGACCTCAGCCTCGACAGCCGACTGCGACAACCCGTCGCCGTCGCGCACGAGCGCCTCCTTCGCGGCTTCGAGCGCCTGTCGCAGCTCGCGTTGCCGATCCGAGCGCTCGGCCAGCGGCAGTGCCGCGTCGATCGACGCGACGCCGGCCAGTTGCAGCAGCGGTTGAATCCGCGCGTCGGCGCCGGCGACGGCCGCAGCCGCATCGGCGACCTTGCCGTCAGCTTGCCGCACAGCGTCGTCGGCACGTGCAATCGCACGCGCGGTTTCGCGTGCAGCCGCCACACGCATCGTCAACCGACGCGCCACGTCGAGCCAGTCGCCGCTTGCAAGCCACGCGGGCTCCAGTGCTTCGGCAAGCCGCCGTGCGCCGGCCTCGAGCGCAGCCAGTTCCGCACGAATCGCAGCGATCCGGTTGCGCGGCGCATCGGCGGCGGCCAGTTCGGCCGTCACCGTATTCGCAAGTGCGAGCGCCCCTTCGGCCGCAGCCAGCGTCACCGCGTTCGCGGACAGCCGCGCGTCGGCAAGCGCGCCGCGCCATTGCGCATGCCACGCATCGTACGCGGTCTGGGCCTGGGAAGCGCGCGAGCGGGCCGTTGCGCAGCCGCGCTCGGCTTCGCGCGCGCGCTCCGCGAGCCCCTCCTTCTGCGCGAGCGTCTTCTCCGCCGACTGCACGAACGTCTCGGCGATCGCGACGAGCGCGCCCAGTCCATCGGCACCATCGCCGCGCGATACCAGTTGCAGCGCCGAACGCAATGCGGCTTCCGCAGCGGCGCGTGCCTCGCGAGTCATCGCGAATTCGCGGCGCAGGCGGTCGAGCTCGGATTGCGCGGCGAACACCGCGTCGCGCTTCGCGAGCCAGTCGCTCATCGCCGTGAGCGGCATGCCCGGCACGCCGGCCGCCGCCGCCTGTGCGGCCCATGCGTCACGATGTGCGGCCAGCTCGCGTTCGCGCTCGTCAACGGCCGCCTGCCGGCGCGTGAACACCGCGCACGCGGCCTCGACCTGCTGGCGCAGCGACTGCAGCGTCGCCGCTGCCTGCGTCGCGCCGAGCTGCGCATCGACGAGTTCGTCGGCGAGGCGAATCGCATCGTCAACGGCCGGCGCGCCGGTCGCAAGATCGACCGCACCGCTGCGGACGTCGCCCCACGCAGCGTCGCGACGCGCACGCGCAGACAGTACCTCGGCGGTCGTGACGACCTTGTGGGTCTGAGCGAAATGTTTCTCCTGCAGTTCGAGCCGCTCGAGCTCTTCGCGCGCGGCATCACGGGCGTCGCGGGCGGCAGCCGCAGCGCTCGCGCGTTCGCTCGCTTCGGCAAGCAGCGCACCCAGCCCGGCCGCGGTCGGCACGTCGAGCAGCCTCAGCGCGTCGACCGGCATGCGCCACCGGCCGAGCGCATCGAGCGCGTCGGCGAGCGTACGTTCGGCGGCGGCAATGTCGCGTTCGAGCGCCTGCTCACGCTGCCCGCTGCCGCGAAAGCCCTGCGCATCGGCGAGGGCCGCACGCAATACTTCGGGCACCTCGACCGTCGACAGGCGCGTCAACTGATCCTGCACGTGCGCCAGCTCCTGCGTGCGCTCGTCGAGCGCTTCGCGTGCGCCGGCCAGCGCCTGATGCAGCGCGCCGTGATCGCGCAACAGGTTTGCGACGGTCTTCAGCGACAACGCGCTCGGCAGTGCAGCCCGCAGCGGCGCTTCGTCGGTCGGCCAGCCGAGCTGCGCTGCGGCCGCGCCGGCGGCCGACAGATGCCGCTCGGCTTCCGCCCCCAACAAGAGCAGATCCTGCGCGTGGTTCATGCACCCGCCGCGCAACCGGTCGAGCGATTCGATGTCGCCTTCGAGCGCCAGCGCGTCGGCATCCGGCTCGATCGCATCGCGTGTCTGCCGTTTCGCGAGCAGGTCTGCACGCCGCTCCTCGAGCACTTTGCGTTCGGCCGCGAGATCGCCTTGCGCTTTCAGCAGGTCGGCGTACGCGGTCGGCGGCAATTCGACGACGGCGCCCAGCTCGGCGAGCGCCGCTTCCTTGATCGTCAGCTCCTTCAGATATGGCGCCAGTCGCCGCACGCGTTCGAGCTTCGACCGCAATGCTTCGAGGCGGCGCTGCTCAGCGCGTGCCTGTTCGATCTCGTGCTCGATTGCATCGCGCGCTTCCTTGCGATCGACCCAGTCGCGCGTGCGCACCTGGACCGCCTTCAGTTCGCCGACGGCCTCGTTGAACAGCGTCTCGGCCTGCGCGAACGCACTGCCGCTGCGGCGCGGCGCCCACAGCTCCGCGACGCGTGCATCCAGCTCGTCGCGCACGGGCCCCAGCGTGCCGACGCCCGCAGCCGATTCGAACAGCACCTGACCCAGCTTGTCGGACGCGTCGAGTATGCTGCGGCCGCCGTCGACGAGCCGACCATGGTCAAGCCCGAACATCTGCTCGAAGAACTCGCGCGTCGCGCCGTCGAGGATCCCGTTCAGATAGTCGTCCGGCAACTTGTCGTCGGCCGGCGTGCGCAGCGGGCTGCGTCCGCGCGCACGATGAAACGCGAGCGAACCGCTGCGGCCCTCCAGCACACCGCCGATCCGCAGCTCCGGCGTCGCATGCAGGAAGTCGAGCGGCGTCTGCAACTTCATCCCGAACAGCAATTCCGACACGGCCGTGCGGATGGTGGACTTGCCGGCCTCGTTCGGCCCCACGATCACGTGGAAATCCTGGCTTGCCGACGGAAAGCGCAGCGTTTCGTCGGTGAACTTGCCGTACTTGATCAGATCGAGCTGACTGATGCGCATCGCTTACTCCCCCCTCGCAAGCCGCGCGAGCAACGCGGGCCCCACCTGTTCGACCAGCGCCGTGAGTTCGCCGGCGCGCGCCATCGTCAGCAGCGGCACCTCCTCCTTCACGTCGCTGCGCACCTTGCCGACGAACGGCTTCAGGTCGCGGTCTAGCAGGGCGAGGAAGTCGGGATCGTGCGCGGCCTCGGTCAGAATCTGCTTCAGATCTTCCAGCGCCTCGAGCTGCTCGCTCTCGCGTTGCGCCCGTTCGGGTTCGGACGTCGCAAGCCGAACCTTCTCCAGCCACAGCCGTTCGTTGCCGATGATGCCGATCTGGTTCAGCACCTCCGCGCGCAATTGCGGTGCACGGCCGAAAAAGAGACCATGCGCGGACGTCCGCCCGACGACCGTCACGCGCACCGCGCGCGGCACGTGGCCGTCGACGCTCAGCAAAGTCTCGAGCGACTGGCCGATCTTTCTCGACAGATCGGCGACGGTGAAGCAGTCGGACGCATCGACCGACACGGCTTCCCAGCGCAGCACATCGAGGTACAGGCGTTCGACGTGCGTGCGGCCCTGCTCGACCGTCACCAGCACCGCGCCGCGGCGACCCGTCTCGCGGATATGACGGCCCTGCAGGTTGCCGGGGAATACGACGGTCGACGGCCCCGACCATTGCTGGAACTCGTGCACATGGCCGAGCGCCCAGTAGTCGTAGCCTTTCGCATGCAGTTCCGCCAGTGAGCACGGCGCGTAGTTCGCGTGCGCAGCATAGCCTTCGAGCGCGGTGTGCAGTACGCCGATGTTGTAATGGCCCGGCACGGGATCCGGATAGCCGATCGCGAGATTGTCGACGACGGCCTTGTCCTTGAAGCTCTGCCCGTGCAGCGCGACGTCGAATTCCGGCAGCGTGAACGTCTCCGGCTTGCGGTGACCGAACACGCTCACGTTGTCGGGCAAGGTCAGCTTCTTCGTCATCTCGCTCTCGGCATCGTGATTGCCGCCGAGCACGAATGCGCGAATGCCGGCCTTGCGCAGACGGCCCATCTGCTGGCCGAAAAAGATGCCGGTGTTGTGGTCCTTCCAGTCACCGTCGTACAGGTCGCCCGCGATCACGAGGAACGCGACCTCCTCTTCGATCGCACGATCCACGAGTTGCCGCAGCGCCTCGCGGGACGCGTTGCGCAACTGCGCGGCCGGCGCGTCCGGATAGGCGCTCAGGCCGTGCAACGGGCTGTCAAGGTGAATGTCTGCCGCGTGGATGAACTTCACGAAGGTTCCTCTGGATCATGACGAAAGGGCGATGTCGACCGGCATTGTGCACTGTTGAACGACGGACGCTTCAGCCAGCGACAATCCGGACGGCCGCCGGCGCATCATTGCGTTGCGACGCGAGTGCGATCGGGCGGTACTGCCACGATGCCGGCCCGCAGACCGCACGCGCAGCTATTTAAGCATGGCGGCCACGAGACGGCAGGGCGCGTGGTGCGCGTGCGAAGCACACGGGCCCGGCGCGGATGCGCGATTCCGGTCGACGCGTTTCGTCGTCACTCGTTCATGGAAGAGCACCGGCAAGCGCAAACGCGCCGCAGCATGGGCAACACGGATGTATCCGCCATCGAATCGGACGATCGCCGTCGCGGTTTCGGCCTCACAGGCGCGCCAGTCGCTCAGCGCGCGAGAGGTCTGCGAGCTGCCGAAACGCAGTCCGTGGCCGCGTTCTTACCGTGCTCCGCGCCGGTTCGCATGCAATGAAATCACGGCCACACGGAATGCACCGGATAGAGGCCGACGCGCAACGTGCGCGGGCTTTTCTGCCCGCGGAACGAGATCCGTCGTGAGCCCTTTTTTGCAAGCGAGAAAGTGCCCGCATAAAGCAGACTTGCTCGAATCTGTCCGGGATTCGTGCTGAAAAGCCGCGCCGGGCAAACTTCAACAATGCCTCAGCGTCGAGGTGCTGGATTTCATATGGGCTTTGCACGACCGGATCGACGCCGATCGTCAATACCGTGTCCCTGACGTTACTCCAGAACGACAAAATCCTCACTCAGCGTAGACCGCTGAGTGAGGATCGCGCCGACCATCCCGTGCAGCCCGGCCCGCATCAAGGCGGGCCGAACCTTCGCGGGAAACGTATCGCTTACAACGCGCCGCCTTGTGCCGACGCCGAACCCTTCACGCCGACCGATGCGCCGCCCTGCACGGAGTTCGTCGCGCCTTCGAGCGCTTCACCGGCCTTCGCCTTCGCACCGCCTGCGACATCGCCCGCCGTCGACACTGCGCGCTGCGCGTGGGTCTTTGCCGAGGTCGCGACATGCTTCACGTGTGCCTTCGTCGCGTGTGCGGCGGATGTTGCGGCATCCTGCCCGGAACCGGCAGCCGAGCCGACCGCCTGCGTCGCGCCGCCGATCGTATTGCCCGCTGCCGAGCCGACATCGCCGACCGTCTTGCCGACGCCGTGCAGTGCACCGCCGACGAGATTGCCTGCGCCCGAACCCGAGCCCGCCGCATTGGCGCCCGCGCCGGCCTGCACGCCCACGCCGCCGCCGAGCAGAGGCGTCTGGACCTGTGCGCCGACGCCGGCGGAACCCTCCGCGCCCGTCTGCGCGGTTTGTGCGAAAGCAGCCGATGCGATTGCCGTCAGCGCGGCGCCAAGCAGAATCGTGCGAATCTTGTTCATGGTCATTCTCCCCAAAGACGTTGTTGCTGCGGGCCGCTCAATGCGGCCGGTCGCATGCCTCGCCGCGACGTGCGGCAGGTGGAGCTAATGTAGCGGCGCAAACGCTCGAAACCGTCGAATTGCGGCGACTGTTACTTCGGTTGCAAATGCTGACGATTGACTCACAGTGTTTGACAATCGTCGCGGCCGGCGCATGCATTGCGCAGCCTCTTGATGGCGGTCACGCAAGATTGCCTGCGCTGCGACGTGCGGATATAAATCCTGCATGGACACGAATCGCTGGACTCATGACCCCGTCGGCGCATTTCGCGCGTGGCAGGAAACGGCTGCGACCGGCGCCGGCCGCCGGCCGTTCGCACCACGATCGGTCGTGCAACATGTGGCGATGTTCGAACGATTCCTGCACCATCTCGTTTCGCAGCGCGTATCGCTGGCGACGTTCGGCCCGGATCATGTCGCGACGTTCCTGGCCGAACTCGAACGGCGCTGCACACCGGGCACGTCGACACGCATGCGCTATGCGAAGCTGATCGAGCGGCTATCCCGCCATCTCGTGGAGACCGGTGTGCGGACGAGTCATCCCGCAGGTCGAACGACGCGCGATCTCGCATGGCCCGATGGCGAGCCTGAACCGGGCTACTTGTCGGCGGACGCCGACGCCGCCCTGCAGCGTCACGTTCAGCCGCGTCCGGACGATACGCCGGCCGCCTGCAGGAATCGCGCGATCATCGCGCTGTTGCTCGGGAGCGGCATCACGTCGGCCGAGATTCGTGTACTGACCCGCGACGCGCTCGATCTCGACGCACGGCCGCCAACGCTCGCCGTGCCGCGCAATCGCGCACGGCCGGCGCGAATGATCACGCTCGCGTCGTTTGCGTGGGCGCCGCTCGCCGCATGGCGAGCGATTTCGGCCGAGGGGCCGGCATCGGCGCTGTTGTTTCCCGCACCGCGCGGCGGCGCAATGAACGACATGTTCCTGCTACTGGTCGTGCGCGAAGCGCTGGCCGCGATCGATGTTCATGCGACGGAGCTGAGCCCGCGCGTGCTGCGCAATACGTATGCGCGTCGCCAATTGCTGGACGGCCATTCGCACGCGGACGTCACTGCGATGCTCGGTCTCGCCAGTTCACGGACGGTTACGCGGATCCGGCAAACGCTGGCGCGAGACGCAGCCGCGGATCGCGCCGCGCGCGAACGCTGACCGGCATTGCGGACGCGACGACGCGCGATCGGCATTACGTATCCTTGTTCGAATGGACTAGCCGCAGAATCCGGCTGTCGTACGGCGATTGCATGACTTCCGCAATCCGGACTTCGGAAGCCGCGGGATGGAGCGGGTTCAACAGGAAGTTGTGCGCGTGCGGCACGACGACGCTTGGGACGCGCAACAGCGCACTTGGTTGCGTATGCAACCATTCAGTGCCGGCACTGCGAGTCCACTCGACATCGTCTCGCCAGTCGGCCGGCGCATCGCCTTCCGCGATCTCGGCAACGTCCACCGATTCGGCCACCTCGACGCGCAGCAACTGGTATCCGCTTGGCAACTGCGCGACGGTTGCGATTTCGAAATGAACGAGCGTCTCGAGCAGCGCGAGCGCCGGATGCTCGGCGAGGTAGACGACCGGCTGCCCGGCAAAATGCCATCGCCCGCCGGCCCGCAATCCGCCAACGCCTTTCAGGTCCGCGTAATTGCTGATCCGCCACAGCGTGATCAAGCGAAGTACCCCTCGTCGACCTGCGTGAGGGCCTCTTCGACCAGTCGCGCGCCGTGTTCGGTGCTCGACATGTCGAGCGACGTGCGGCCGCCGAAGCGTTGAAGCCCGTTGCGCAGCCATGCCATCGCCTTGTCCTGATCGCCGAACGTGGCCGTCGCCTGCGCAACGATGCGCGCGAGCCGGATCGCCTTGTCGGACTCCTCCGGCGACAGACGCTCGTGTGCCTGGCGGCGATGGCTCAACGTGCGCCTGGGGATGATGAACGCGAGTTCGTCCGACTTGAGTCCGCGCTCCGACAGCCGGTCGATCACGGCGACGTCGACGCGCGCGCTCGCCAGTTTGGCAAGATCGGCGCCCGAGCGCACGCGGATCGCAAGCAGTTGTTCGAGTATCGTGAATTCCGCCTGACGCGGATGCGCGACGCCCGACGGGTGAAATGCGATCGTGCTCATGATTCTTCTCCGGCAATTTGCCCGTTCATTATAGGCGTTTTGCCGGGATCATGCGGATACGGTCGTAGTGCGCTATCGGGAGCCCGTCGCGGGGGCGAGCCAGCAACGGCACTGCCCCTTTGATGTGCTCTTGGAGGTGGCAAATCGCAGAGCCACTTCGTGGCGACGATAGCGACATTCAGTATATAAAGTCGGCCTATCTGGTCATACGATTGTCACGTAACAACTTTTCCACCGGATAACCGTCGGAGCGGCGCACGCTCGCCGGCTGCATCGAGCACGGCCGCCCCCTCCGACGCCGGTCAACCAGCCCACGCCGACGAGCGAATCACGCTGCAGAAGTTGCCCGCATGGAAATGCGGATCCTTGTCGGCCAGCACGTCGGCCTTCACGTTGCCGAACGTGGTGTCGGGCTTGTGCCGGATGCCGTCGTAGAACGTCTGGATGATGTCCTCCTTGAAATGCGGCGTGCGCGGATGCGCGCTTACGATGGCCTCGCGCTCGACGTCGCTGTATTCCGAATACTTGAGGCCCAGCACGTCCATTTCGACACCGGCCGTCACGAGCGCAATGACCGGATGCATGTGCTGCGGAATCCCCGGCGTGGTATGCAACGCGATGGCGGTCCACACGATGTCGATGTCCTGTTGCGAGATCCCCTTGCTCTTCAGGAAATCCCGAGCGGCGTTCGCGCCATCCACTTCGAATCGCTCGCACGCGCTGCTGTGCCGATGCGTGAGCCCCATGTCGTGAAACATGCAGCCGCAATACAGCAGTTCGGGATCGTAGTTGAGCCCGCGGCGCTGACCGGCCAGCGCGCCGAAATAGTAGACACGGCTCGAGTGATGAAACAGCAGTTCGGACTCGGTATCGCGCACAAGCTCGGTAATCTCGCGAGCCAGCTGGCTGTCGGGAAGAGTGATACCGGCAACGTTCACAGTCATGGTCGACCTCCATTGAAGACAGCATCCATTCTCCGGAACCGGGGAGTTGGCATCAATTGACGTGCCACGACAAATCCTGCCATTTCGCGTGATCGCCGGCCATCAACGCGGAAACCGCGACCATGCGCGCGCGGGCTGCGCCGCCGGCCCGTCGCGTCATCGCAACTGGCGCCTATACTGCTACCCGTCACATTCGCCAAAGCGTCACGACGCACAATCGAACATGCCGAAAGTCGTGGGTATTTTCGCGGTACCGGGCGTACAACTGCTCGACATCTCCGCACCGCTCGACGTATTCGCACAGGCGAACGCCGAATGCGGCAAGTCGTTCTATACGTTGCGCGTGATCGCGAGCGGGGCCGGTCCGATTCGCACGTCGTCCGGCGCTCGACTGCTCGCCGACTGGATCGTCCCCGACATACCCGATCGCATCGATACGCTGCTCGTTGCCGGTGCGCCGGGTGCAAGCCGGATCGTGCTGAGTACAGAGGTACTCGCATGGCTGCGATCGGCGGCCGTGCAAAGCAAACGGTATGGCTCGATCTGCACCGGTGCATTCATCCTCGCGGCGACCGGCCTGCTGAAAGGGCGCCGCCTGACCACGCACTGGGCCGCCGCCGACGCGCTCGCCGAAGCATATCCGTCGCTGACGGTCGAAGCCGACGCGCTGTACGTACGCGACGGCAAGCTACGCACGGGCGCCGGTGTCACGGCCGGCCTCGATCTCGCGCTTGCGCTGGTCGAGGAAGATCTTGGTCGCGAGATCGCAAGGCGCGTCGCCGCGCAACTCGTCATGTTCTTCAAGCGTCCGGGGGGCCAGCTCCAGTTCAGCCGCGGCGGCGACGCACGGCCGGCCGGACGCTCGGTACTGCAGGAAGTCCAGCGCTGGGTCGCGAGCCATCCCGAACTGGAGCACTCGGTGGCGGAACTGGCGAAGCACGCTGGCATGAGCCCGCGCCACTTCGCGCGACTCTTCCGCGCGGAGGTGGGCATGACGCCAGCGGCATGGGTCGAAGCGACGCGCGTCTCGAAGGCGCGGCAGTTGCTCGAAAGCGGACAGCACACGCCGAAGCAGGTCGCCGCGAAATGTGGCTTCACGAACGTCGATACACTCAGAAGGTCGTTCGCGAGACATGTCGGGATCACGCCAGCCGAATACCGTAAGCGACAAGCGGTTGCCGGCGAGTGATGCGATACGCGCGACGATGCAACTCTCCAATTTCCGTCGATGCGCAATCACGATTGCCGGCATGGCATGCAGAGCCAATCAAGCGGCCGTATCCCGTGTTCTGCCGAGCACTTTGTTGTCCGATTTATTTGACTTTCCATCGATCGGAGTCGGCATGCGGTCGACACACGTGCCCGTTCTCGATCGCGTCAATCGATCGTCAGCCCGCGGTCCGACCAGTGAACGCAGGCATGCGAGCGGTTCGCCGGTGCGCGCGCACGATCTCGCGTACTAACAACTGCCTTCCGTCGTGCGAAGAATAATCCGATGAAACTACGCTTCGGCGTCGATCGTTTACCCAGTTGCAATAATTATTCGCTGGAACGTGTATTTCCGGCCGGTATCGCGATCGCTACGATGCAGTCAACCGCTCGATGCAACACGCGAAGCGCGAAATCCACGAAAACCGGAGGTCACCATGAAGTCGTTCATCTGCGCAGTCGCCGCTGCCGCCGCGCTCACCGCATCCTTTGGCACCTTCGCGCAGTCGAGCCCGTCGGGCGAATTGACGCGCGCCCAGGTCCGCGAGGAACTCGTACAGCTCGAGCAGGCCGGGTACAAGCCGGAAGTGTCCGACGCGCACTACCCGAATGCGTTGCAGACCGCGCAGGCGCGCGTGACGAACAACGACGCAGCAGGTTACGGTGTCCAGGCCGCCGCCGGCGTGCGCGCGGGCCGGGCCATCGCCAGCAAGCAAAGCGCTCGCGACTCCGTCTATTTCGGCCAGTAAGGCAACGCACGCGCCCCACCCCGGTCCGCTCGCTACGTCGGCGAAACACCCCGCTCCCGTTCATCGGCGCGGGGTGTTTCGTTTGCGGCGCCGCCGACATGCACACCGGTCGATTCAAACCGCACGGTCAATGCAATTCCGGATCGGCCGCCGCGCCGCCCCTTTCGCGCAGACTGCCGGCGTTTGCGCATAGAATGGCCGCGTGGTCGGCGCCGGCCGAAGCGAACGCGAGCCAACCCTCGAGCCACCGGGCATACCGCGCTCGCTGGCCGACCCGATGCCGCACTCATCGCATTTTTCGAAAAGGAGCGGTTTCATGTCTCAAACATCCGGTTCCATGATCACGTTTCGCCGCCCGGACGGGCAGGAACTGCAGGGCTACCTCGCGACGCCGGACAAGACCGAAGGTGCACCCGCTGTCGTCGTCATTCAGGAATGGTGGGGCCTGAATGACCAGATTCGCGGCGTCGCAGATCGCCTTGCGCGCTGTGGCTACTTCGCGCTCGTGCCCGATCTGTATCGCGGCAAGTCGACGGTCGAAGAGGAAGAAGCGCACCATCTGATGACCGGTCTCGATTTCGGCGACGCCGCATCGCAGGACATTCCTGGCGCCGTGCAATATCTGAAGACGCGCGCATCGCGCGTCGCCGTCACCGGTTTCTGCATGGGCGGCGCACTCACGCTGCTGTCGCTGCAGTTCGCCGATGCGGACGCCGGCGTTACGTGGTACGGATTCCCTCCGCTCGACTACCTGGATCCGTCCAAGATCAAGGTGCCGCTCATGGGCCACTGGGGTACGCAGGATGCGTTTTTCGCGATCGATCAGGTCGACGCGCTGGAAAAAAAATTGACCGACGCGAAGGTCGGCTTCGAGTTCCACCGCTATCTCGCTCATCATGCGTTCGCGAACGAAACGGCCGTCGGCCTGGGCCGCATTGGCGGTACGCAGTTCGACCCGGTGTGGTCGCAGATCGCATGGGATCGCACGCTCACGTTCTTCGGGCGTACGCTCTGGAGCGAGCAGCACTAACGCGTAGCGCGCAATCGCGAATGCCGTGCGACGACGCACGGCAAGCAAGACGCCACGGAGTCACATCCGTGGCGTTGTCGTTTTCTGCCGGGAATTCGTTGCGCACGCACCTGCAATGCTGCCGCGCCGACGTCGGCGATGCGCCGATCAGATTCGGTGTGCAAATCATCCGGCGCATCGAAACGCCGGTTCGCCGCGGATACGACATGCGCCATGCCGCTCGACCCGGCACGCGTTGCCGATTTCGCTCAGGGCTGACAGGAACCGCGCAGCGCCGCCTCGTCGGCGGACAGCATTTCGGGCACGCATTCCCGCAGAAAATCGACGAACGTGCGGATCTTCGCGTCGAGATACTGGCGCGACGCGTATAGCGTGTAGACCGTCAGCTTCTGCAAACGATATTCGGGCAATACGCGAACCAGCGCACCGCTTTCGAGTGCGGGCACCGCGGTCGACATTGGCAGCGAGCCGATCCCGAGGCCGGCGCGCAGCGCGGCACCGAGCGCATCGGCGATGTTGACCTGGAAATCCTGCTGCGGCAGTTCGAATGTCTCGCGACCGTTCGGACCGTCGAGGTGCCAGCGGTCGCGCGGAAATATCGGCGTGACGATCTGCAGACACGAATGCGTTTCGAGATCACGCACGGTGCGTGGCGTGCCGCGCTCGTTCAGATAGGCTGGTGACGCGCACAGCACGCTGTGCACGTCGCCGAGCCGCTGCGATACCAGCCCGGAATCGGGCAACTCCGTCGTGCTCAGTTGCAGCGACACGTCGTAGCCTTCGTCGATGATGTCCGGCACGTGCTGCGACAGCGTAAGCTCGACCGCCACCGACGGGTAGCGCTGCCGGTATCGCACGACCGCGGGCACCAGATAGGCCTGCCCAAAGCTCGTCGTCGCGTGCACATGCAGGCGTCCCGACGGTTTCGCCTGCGCATCGGCCGCCTCGGCTTCCGCTTCGTCGATATATCCGAGGATGCGCTGGCACCGGTCGAGATAGCGCTGTCCGGCATCGGTCAATGCGATGCGGCGCGTGCTGCGGTTGAGCAGCCTCGTACGCAAATGCGTTTCAAGTTGCGCGACCGAACGCGAGGCGTAGGCGGTGGTGATGTCCAGACGCTGGGCCGCGCTCGTGAAGCTGCCCTCCTCCGCCACCCGGACGAAAATGCGCATCATCTGTAACGTGTCCATCGACATGTCCCCGGGATTGAAATCGCTTCGCAGCGCTGCGCTGCCGGCGCGGGCCGGTCTGGCGCGAATTGTGCGGAACAGTACCGCAGCGGTGCCGACGTGTCCAGTTCGCCGTGCGCGCGCGCGACGCATGAGCGTTCATGCGCCAATCGATGCACCGGGGGCGAGCGGGACCCCGTCAGCGCGGGCCGCATCGCAGCGACTCGACCGAGCCGCGGTGCATCGTGCGCACCGCATTTACGCCGCGTCGAACGGGTTGCTCAGCACGATCGTATCGTCGCGCTCGGCGCCGGTCGTGATCATCGATACCGGTGCGCCCGCGACCGCCTCGACCCGTGCGATGAAGTCCTGCGCTGCGCGCGGCAGCGCCGCACGGTCGCGGATGCCCTTCACCGTGCCCTCCCACCCGCGGAACCGTTCGTACACGGGTTTCGCGCGTGCCTGCGCATCGAGGCTCGCGGGCAGATGGTCGACGCGCGCGCCATCGAGCTCGTAGCCGACGCACAGCTCGATCGACGTAAAGCCGTCGAGCACGTCGAGTTTGGTGAGCGCGAGCGAATCGATGCCCGAGACTCGCACGGCCTGCCGCAGCTGCGCGGCATCGAGCCATCCGCAGCGGCGCGGCCGCCCCGTGTTGACGCCGAACTCGTGTCCGCGCGTGCGCAGCGCTTCCCCGGTTGCATCGATCAGCTCGGTAAGGAACGGACCACCGCCGACTCGCGTCGCATACGCTTTGGTCACGCCCAGCACGTGACCGAGCTTCGCCGCTCCCAGACCCGTGCCGGCCGCGGCGGCCGATGCAACGGTGCCCGACGACGTCACGAACGGATAGGTGCCCCAGTCGATGTCGAGCATCACGGCCTGCGAGCCCTCGAAGAGGATCCGCTCGCCGCGATCGGTTGCGTCGTTCAGGTCGGCCCACACGGGACGCAGGAACGGCAGGATCTTGGGTGCGATGTCGACGAGGGTCGCGAGCATTGCGTCGCGCGAGCAGGGCTCGAGCCCCAGCCCGCGAAACCACGCATTGTGATGGTCCACGAGCACGTCGAGCTTGCCGGCGAGCCGGCTCGGTTCAGCCAGATCGGCAACGCGCAGCCCGCGGCGACCGATCTTGTCTTCGTATGCCGGCCCGATCCCTCGAAGCGTGGTGCCGATGGGTTCGGGACGAAGACGCTCCTGCGCCTGATCGATCGCACGGTGAATCGGCAGCACCAGCGTGGCGTTCTCGGCAATCGACAGGTTGTCGGGCGTTACCGACAGCCCGAGTTCTGCCATCCGGCCGATCTCGGCCAGCAGCGCCTCCGGATCGAGCGCGACGCCATTGCCGATTACGCCGCGCTTGCCGCGCACCAGGCCGCTCGGCAACAACGCCAGCTTGTATGTCTTGTCGCCGACGACCAGCGTATGGCCCGCGTTGTGGCCCCCGTTGTAGCGGGCGACGATATCGGCCTGCGCCGCGAGCCAGTCAACGACGCGCCCCTTGCCTTCGTCGCCCCATTGGGCGCCCACTACGACCACGTTCGGCATGCTCCATACTCCATGTGAGAAATTCAGACACACATATCGGTCGTGAAGACCGGTTGTGTGCCATATTGGAGTACCTGTATTGCCCGATCAAACGATTTAATCTGAGCGATCGTGTGATTAAAATTCACGCGAACAACGAATGGCCCGACGACTTCCCCCGCTTAATTCGCTGCGCGCGTTCGAAGCCGCGGCGCGGCTCGGCAGTTTCACGCTCGCCGCCGACGAGCTGTGTGTGACCCATGGAGCGATCAGCCGGCATGTGCAGCAACTCGAGGCCTGGCTTGGCCGACCGCTGTTCGAACGGCACAACCGGCGCGTCGACCTGACCGATGCCGGCCGCGCGTACCTTGCCGAGGTCGGCGCTTCGTTCGACCGCATCGCGCTGGCCACCGCGCAGCATTTCGGTCAGGGGCAGCAGCGGGTGCTGCGGGTGAGCGCCCCCGCGACGTTTTCGCTGCGCTGGCTTGTGCCGAAGCTATCGTCGTTCCAGGTCGCGCATCCGGCCATCGAGGTCCGTCTGTCGACGTCCAACGAGCCGATCGACAAGCTGCGCGACAAGGTTGATTTGATCGTGCGTGGCGGCCCGCTGGCCATCGACGGATATGTTGCGGAAGAATTCCTGTCCGAGGTCCGGCTGCCCGTGTGCTCGCCGAAACTGCTCGAGGGTCGACCGTTACATACGCCAGCCGATCTTGCGGATTTCACGCTGTTGCACGCGGCAACCTATCCCGGCATGTGGCCGGAATGGCTAGCGGCAGCCGGATACTCGAACCTGGTGCCGCGCCACTCGCTCACGCTGGAACACTTCTATCTGACACTGCAGGGCGCGCTCGATGGCCTCGGCGTGGCAATGGGGCCGATTGCGCTCGTCGCGGACGACATTGCCGAGGGCCGCCTGATGCAGCCGTTCAGCGAACCGGCATTGCCGCCGTGGCGCTATTTCACTTATGTGGCAGCCGCTCGCGCCGGCGATGAAGCGGTGCGGGCATTCAAGGACTGGCTGAAAGCGACAGGGAATGCAGGGGGAACGAACGGGCGGCGTTGACCATGTCGGCAGCCGCGAGAACGTTTGGGGCGGTTGGGCGCGGCCACGTTCGCGCTGATTGCGCATGTTTCGCGGCGGATCACCAGCGCAGTGTCACCGCGCTCTTTTGCACTCCATAGCAATAGCGCGAGGAGATCCGCATAGGCCGGACTTCAATTTTGCCTACCGAGAACGGGCCGGTTTCATCGCATTTCGCTCGTGCCGTGCAACTGCCCAGTTGAACGCATGACGCGAATGCGCTCGGCAGTCGCCGACCGAATCGACATGTCGTCCAGGAGCATGATGATTGAGGAATGAAAACCGAGCGGCACTGAGGGGAAACGTCGGCGAAGACATGCGCACATGCTTTTGCCGCACAAATGACAAACCCCGGCACAAGGCCGGGGCTTGTCAAACCACGGGCGAGCTTATTGGCTTGCGCCAGCGGCTTCGCCCGCCTTCTTCTCAGCGTTCTGCAGGTTCTGCGGATAGTTCGGGTCATTGGCCGACGGTTTGTAGCCAGCGTCTTCGAGCTTCTTCAGTTCGGCGTTGTTTTTCGCACGCGCTGCCTTGTGTTCGGCCTTGCGTTTTGCCCGTGCTGCCTTGCGTGCTTCACGCTTCGCGGCTTTCGCATCCTGGGCAGCCGGTGCGCTGGCATCGGTCTGCGCGAACACAGGAGCCGCCGAGCCGAAGAGGAAAGCAGCTGCCGTAGCAGCCAGCGTGAGTTTTCTGATCTGGATTCGCATTGCTGAACTCTCTTGTCTGATTGATCACGGAGTGAAAGGACATCGAGATACCGCCCCTGCTCCCAATCGCTCCTCATGTCGCGATTAGAGCCTTTGCATCATAACCGCGTTGCAAAAAATGTGGGGTCATCGTGCAAACATTCGCGGGAATACGCACACCGGGACCACTCGGCATTGACGTCCGACCCGCGCGGCGCAATCTCACTTCTCGCGATGGAACACGATGAGACAGCTTGCGCATCGACACTCCGACACATCGGTCGCAGCAACCGTTCGGCGAACGCGATCGTTCCGGACGGCGGACGCGCGTCCTGCATGACGATGAGATTCGTTTCGGTGCTTCTGCACCGAAATGACGCCAGTGGATGCGTCGTTTTGAGCGCCGCTCGAGCAGCGCCACCGTCGTTCGATGAGCCGGTGAGCAAGCGGAATATCAAACGTGTCTGAAATGTCGTCCGGCGCTCCTGCTCGAACCGCCGCGTTTCCCATAAACGACCACGATTGCCGTCGTGCCGCAGGCGGCTCGATCACACATACACCTTGAGCGGGCACCGCGCCAAGGACGGGGTAACCAGACGCCATACGCGAGGCTACCTGTTCGGCACTTTTCTTCGAACGTCCGCGCGTCGACGACTTCTTGGAAAGGTGAACGCTTCAGCAGCCGGCCGTCACGGATGCACGGTCGCGCCGGCGCATCACCAATCGCGCCGAATCGAACGACGAGTTCGCGCCGTGCATCACAGTCCGGCGTTTTGACGCGCTTTGACACAGGGCCCGGGCCGGGTCGGGCCCGCCCGCTACGCGTAGCGCTCACAGTTTTTCATGTCGTGCTCACGGACGTTTGACTGTGACCTACAAGAGCTGTGCGTCACCTCGTCGGTGAGGATTTACAGGACACGTCGACGACCTGGTGGTGAGAGTGTTCGGGAGCCCGGTATGGGCCGACCATGTGCGGGGCTCACAATGGGGCCCGGCTCACGGTCGGGGCGATGCTGAATTTGTCGAAGTCACCTCAGCAGACACAGCCGATGGATTACAACGCGGCGTCGGCTCACCAAAGGTAGAAGAATGTGTGGTCCGATCGAGAGGTAGAGAGGAGGCAGCTGTCGCTCTACGTCTCCGCACTGATGAGAAACCCCGCAAGGGGGCTATTCGCGATAACGGAAGACTTATCTCCAGATACGTCGCGATCGGCGCGCAAGGGACTGCCGCCCGCTGAATTTCAGCGATTTCTTGCTGTTGAGGTCGACGCCTGCAAAAACCGCCTGCCAGATTGGGCGTGTCGCTTGGCGCGGAGAGCGTCCACCCGGTACGTCGTTCCTGCCGTTTTGCGATCCCATAGATGGGAACCTAACTGCTGGAACTGGCGATTTCGTCCCATAAGTTTCTACGTTTGGTCCCTTGTGAGTGGGTACTTACCCCCAGGGAAAGCCTTGCCAGGCTTGAAACGGCGATTGTTTCGCCCACATGGGGGGTGACCTGTGGGCCTGAAGCCATCAGAGCTGCAAGTCCAGCCCACGTGCGGACGGCTTGGGTAGCGGTTTATGGGGGAGTTTTTCTGCGCAAGCACACGTGTGTTTACATCTTTGGTAAACCACGTTTACTTCTTTAACTACTTTTAGACGGCTCGAAGCCTTGTCAGGCAAGGCTTTGACGGGCGTTCGGTACCCATTTATGGTGGCACAGGCGGAAGAGTATGGGGCTTCAGGTCTGTGGATTTGGGGAATCGGGTACCGCGTTGTGGGAAACAGGGGTTGTGGATATGGGGCACGCGTAGCCTGTTATGGGATTTCCGCTTCAACATGGTTCAGGTAGCCGTTTGTGGGACCCGTTATTGGTAGCCATTTATGGGGCCGCGCCACTGCGTCTCCTGCTGCTTTGCTGCTTCACAGGCTATGTGAGGTAGCTGGTTATGGGGGCGCTTTGAGGTAGCCGTTTATGGTAGTCCAATGTGGGCTGGGCACCACCCTTTACATGGCCGGATGAACGCACTCTCCCATAAACAGGAACGATGAGGCGGAAAGGTTACCTTCTATGGGGATTTCTGACGGTAGCCGTTCATGGGAGCCGTTTTACCTGCCCTGCAGGATGTGCCGACAAAACGCGCGGCCAGCGGATTCCACAGGTATCCATCCATGGGAAACATGCAAGGTACCCCGTTATGGGAGAAATGCAGATCGTGTTGCACGGCACCACCGGAGTGTGCAGCGCATGCGAATCCCGACGGATTTCGCCCCATGGATGGGTACCTAAGGGCCGGCAAATGTCATGCCGGGTTTGGCTGTCGCAGGGGGAAAGGTACCAGGATTTGGGAGCGTTTTTTCGTGGAAAGGTATATGCGTATGGGGCGTCCTGTGGGTCGAAAAATTGGAACTTTCCTTTTCGCAACATGGTGTTAGAAACGATAGTGCAAGTAATACTGGAGAACAACACGTTGCTCGTCCGCCGGAAAAGGTATAAAGTCCGCCATCAATAAGGTCACCTTCTCCGGACAACACGATGCCGCGCAAGCCCGCAATCAAAGGCTCCGACAAGCAGGTTTCGCTGTTTCAGACACCCGAGCCTCCCGATCTGCTGCGCAAGGCGGTCCAGGCCATTCATATCGCTCCGAAGTCCGGAAAGATTGGTCTGCAGCAGCGCAAGATGTTCAGCTCGCTGATCAAGAACGCTCTTCGTCAAGAAGCGTTCGAGCCCGGCCGCACGAGTTTCTCGATTTCGATCGCCGCGCTATCGCACGAGAGCGGGTTGAACAGCAACAACACAAAGTACGTGAAGGACACGGTCAACTCGCTGATCAGTACCGTCGTCAATTGGGACTACCTGGCCGCCGATCGCTCGACGGTGTGGAAGGCGTCCGGCCTGCTCGCCGGCGCCGAGCTCGAGCAATCGGTGCTGAAATACAGCTTCTCCGACCAGATTCGCAGCGAGCTGCTCAATCCGGAGATCTACGCGCTGATCGATATGCGGATCGCGCGCGAGTTCCGCCGTTCGCACTCGCTGGCGTTGTGGGAAAACACCGTGCGCTACGAGGGAATCGGTATCACCGCGAAGATCCCGCTGCCGAAATTTCGAGACCTGATTCTTGGTCAGGACAAGGCATCGCAGTCGTACAAGGAATACAAGCTCTTCAAGAGCAAGGTTCTCGTGCCGTGCATTCAAGAGGTGAACGAAGTTTCCGACCACACGCTCGAGCTGATTGAACACAAGTCAGGTCGCAGCGTGGAGGCCGTCCAGTTCAAGGTGACACGCAAGCAGAGCGCGGATACGGTCGAGGAAGGCGACGTCAAGAATGAAGCGCTGATCGACGAAGTTGCCAAGTTCGGGATTCCGCGCTCGGAAGCCCGCCGGCTGATCACGCAGTACGGCGTGCAGCGCATCAAGGCTGCGATCGCTTATACGCTGAATCGGACTACGAAGAAGAATGCAGCGCCAGTCGACAACGTGGCCGCGTATTTCCGCAAGGCGTTGACGCACGGCTACACGCTGGCCGATGGGCAGGGAACCGACACGGCCGCGCCGGCGAAGGAATCGGCACAGAGCAAGCAGGAGCAGATTCGCGACAAATACCTGGCCGCGAAGGTCGACGAAGCGGGGGCGTACTTCCGAGAGCTGGAGATCGACGACCAGACCAAGCTGATCGAGCGCTACAACGAGACGGTGGCCGGGTCGAAGGACCTGACGCTGTCGCCGAAGAAGAAGGCAAGCAAGCTCGCGCAAACCAGCTTCTTCCGATGGCTGGCGCTCGACACCTGGGGCGAGCCGACTTCGGACGACTTGCTGGAATTCCTGCTGAAAAGCAGCCTCGCGACGAGCTGATCGGATCGGTCAAGGCCTCGGTGCCTTGCATGCACCGTGCAACCGAATGCATCTGGTTGCACGATGCCATGCTGGTGCGAGGCCTTTGCCTTGGGCCGTTACTTTTGCGCGACGGCCGCCAGTTCCGCCACGTACGCGTCGATCACGGCCTTGAGCCGGTCGGCGAGTGCCTCCTGCTGGGACGCGTCCACGCCCTTCAGCTGAAGATCCAGACGCCCGTCCGGATAGGTTTTCAATTGACCGATCGCGCGCGATTCCAGCGCAAAATCATGACGAACGCTGTAACGCGTGCGCCCCGACTTTTTGCTGCCGTCGCTCTGCGCGCGCAGGAAGTTCTCAAGGTCGCGCACCGACTTTTTCCGATCGATCACTGCCGTGAGCAGCCGGTCGGCAGCCGGCTCGCCCATGCGTTCGAAGATGAGCTTCAGAAAGTATGCAGCCTGCAGGCCGACCACGTCGTTCGCGCTGGCCATTCGTTCGAGCAGCGTGTTCGGCAGCGCGTTCAGCGACAGCGTCTTGCTGATCGATGCCTTGTCCTTGCCGATCTTTTCCGCAAGCGTGTTCTGGTCGGGAAAGACCTTTTCGTCGAGAAGGCGCTTCCACGCGACCGCATCGTCGAAGATGGTCTGGCGTTCGTGGTCGTGGTTCGCGCGATAGGCGATCGTATAGAGCTGCTCGGGCGTATGGTCAGTACGAAACGTTGCGTTGATCGTCTCGTCGCCGTTGATGCTGGTCGCACGAAGGCGGCGCTGTCCGTCGATCACGACGAGCTTGCCCGGAAATTCAGGGAGCCGCGTCACCTTGATCGGCTCGATCTGCCCTTCCCGCTTCAGTGTCAGCGCGAGCTCGTGCAGGCTCGATTCCGAGTAGAACACGCGCGGATTGAACGGATTCGGGATGCAGTCCTTCACCGCGACTTTTTGCGGTGCGCCAAGCTCCAGCGCGTCGGCGGACGTGGTCGCGGCGACGGGTGCCGTGGCTTCGACGGCGGCGGGCGATGCCGGCGCCGGATCGGGCAGGCGCGTTTCCAGTGCCGCGTTTTCCTGCGCGAGCCCACGCAGCAGGCCGGCTGCAAGATGCAGGTTGCCGGTGGGCTTCTTCTCTTTCGATGTGTCTTTAGCCATGTGCGGCTCCGGTAGCGCGTGTCGACGCGATGTATTGGGCCATTTCGGTGACCAGCCTCTCGATCTCCGCGCGCGCTTCCTTCAATCCCTTCAGGTAGCGGTTGTGGTGATGGATTGTGGTGCCGAGGGCGAACGTCTGGCGGTAGACCTCGCGTTGTGCGATCTGACTGTCGAGCAGATGCTCCCCTATTTCTTCAGCTTTTAGAATTTTTAAAATTTCTTCACGCATTTTAGTTTTTCCATTGACGCTGTTCAGCATCAGTGCGGAAGACAAATTGGGGTTACGGACCGCGCGCATCGACTCGATCATCCGGATCATCGCGACGGTGCTGTACAGGTCGGCCGGCGACGGTGACAGCGGTACGAGGCAGAAATCTGCGACTTCGAGCACGGACGCGATGCGCGGGTCTTCGAGGTTGCCCGGACAATCGACGACGATTACGTCGAAGTTCGCATCCTGTTTCTTGATTTCGCCGCCGATCCCCCGCCCGGCGGGGGCGAGCGACAGGACAGTCATCGGGAGCGTATTTTCTCCGCTCGTGACCCATCTCACCGAAGTGCCTTGAGGGTCGGCATCGATCAATGCGACTTTGTTGCCGCCTGCCTCGAACGCAGCGGCGATATTGACGGAGATGGTCGTCTTTCCCGTGCCACCTTTTTGATTGCTCACCGCGATCTTGAAAGCCATTAAGTTCTCCACGGAGTTTTACGTAATATATGTAGTTATTGTCAAAAAGTCCAGATAAGCGTTATAGAAAAATTGGAATTTCCCCTAGATGTCGTTGTCACGTGACAAGTCGGCCGGATAGGAGAGTGGCCAGAATAGGGAAAGTGAAAACAATAAATTGACTGGAGAAATTATTTGAACGAGGCGATTATGGGCTTGGGGCTTTCACATGGACGCAACAGATGAGAGCACCGCCGCCTGACTCAACTATCCAACTACTTCGCCCGTCCAGGACTAACAAAGCGCCGGCTTGCAAACGTGGTGTTGTCACGTGACAAACGTAATGGCCACCCATCCGGGTTGCCAATCTATGGCTGGAGCGTTCGGATTCGACTGCCGCGAGGGGCCTTGAGCGATCTCTAGATCATCGACACGACGCCAGCGTTCTCCATATGCCCGTACGCTGGCTTTCGTACTCCTCGAGCGCGACGGCACCGGTTGTCACGTAACAACCCGCCCGTTGGCTTTGCTGCTGTACCGGAGCAACTACGCGGTGGGCCCGTCGAGTGACCGGGAGTAATTGGTGTTAGGCGAGTCGTGGGAGCGCGCACGGGTTGTCACGTGACAACTCATGAGGTTCATATAGGAATACTGAATCCCATACACGGATTCGGGGAGGCAAGGGAGCGGCTGCGTATCAATGGCAGGGTTGGAGGAGGAGCGATCTTGCGGCGACTTCTGGCTCCCTGGTCAACGACGATTAGCGGGCAACCGAGCACGGCATGCAGGGTCGCATATAGCATTTTGATATGGCCCTAATATATCACGGCGCGGCCTCAATGGAGGTGACGAGCAACGGAGAGGGTGCGCTACACCGGGAGGTTCCTACTTCAAAGGGTCGTTCGGCCACCTGTTTTGTATGCTGTTTGCAACCGGAGTCGGATAGTCGCTTTTAATAACTACTCGGAACGCTGGACCGACGGCGCCAAGATGATCGCGGGGTCGTGAAACATTTCTCTAAAAGCACTCCGATTCGTAAACCCTTGTCACGCAAGCGGTTGCGCGATTTTGTTCATGTTGTTTCACGAAAAATCGGCGTGGTCAGTGCGCGAAATGGGGGCGAATGGACCTTGAGCGACCGCGCGCGCTGCATGGCCCAAGGCCGTCACATTTACGTATCAAACAAAACGTAATACGTAGTTTTAAATACATATCGCCACGGCGACGCTCTAATTGATATGTTTGCCGGCGTTACTTCCCTTCGTAAGAAGGTTCGATCAGCGCCGTGATATGAAGCGCCTCGACCCTCGGTTGTCACGTGACAACAAGGCTAACGGCGCTTAGCCGTGCGCTCGCTTGAAACGAAGCGCGAAGAATCGAACCCGGCGTACAACGGAACAAGGACTACTGGGCTGGAGCGGCAGCCGCTGAGAATCCGGGCTGAGCGTTCACCGATGGGCTGACGAGTCCGGGATGCGCATAGCGCGCGTAGAACAATGAAGCGCCCGCATGCCATCGCGGTCAGATCCGTATCCTCACCAAGGCCGGTTGTCACTGGCCAATGCCGGGCAGCCAATGCATTCCGATTACCTCACGGCGTCCTCTGCGGCACGAGGTTCTGGGACGAAGAACCAAATCCTCCGCGCCGCAACTTCTCAATCGAAAATCGCGGCGCATACAAACCGATCACTCCACCTTACTGGCTGGTGCCCGTCGCACAAAGTCGCCACCGTCGCGCTTTCGCCGCTAGCGCCTTCGTTTGTGCGTCTGCCTTTCGCCACCACCGCTCCCCGCGGTGCGGCGCATTCAAATCGAGCTGTTCTCCCATCCTCGGCGTGGACAATGCGATGCCACGTGCCATCGCCAACGCCGTCACACGTTCGAATGGCTCTTCCCAGCGATGCATCGCGAGATCGAACGTGCCGTTGTGAATCGGCACCAGTGTGCGGCCGCGCAGATCGACATGTGCCTGAACTGTTTCCTCCGGCTGCATGTGCACGTACGGCCATTGCGGGTCATATGCGCCTGTTTCGATCAGCGTCACATCGAATGGCCCCAGACGCTCGCCGATTGTCTTGAAGCCGTCGAAGTAACCTGTGTCCCCGCTGAAGAAAATGCGCAGGGCGTCATCCGCGATCACCCACGAGGCCCACAACGTGCTGTTTCCGTCAAACAAGCTGCGCCCCGAGAAGTGCTGCGCGGGCGTTGCAGTCAGCAGGAGCCCGTCGACGTCAATGTTTTGCCACCAGTCGAGCTGGCGAACCTTCTTCCCGTCGATGCCCCATTCGATCAGTCGGTCGCCGACCCCGAGCGGCGTGATGAAGAGCTCCGTGGTGGCTGCCAATGCCACGACCGTGTCGCGATCGAGATGATCGTAGTGGTCGTGCGACAGGATCACCGCGCGTAACGGCGGCAGATTCTCGAGCGAAATCGGCGGTGCGTGAAAACGTTTGGGGCCGATGTGCCGAAATGGCGACGCGCGTTCGGCAAATACGGGATCGGTCAGCCAGAACGCGCCGCGCAGTTTCATCAGCAACGTCGAATGACCGAGCCGGTAAAGACTGCGATCGGGGGCCGCGTCGAGTTGCGCGCGGCTCATCGAATCGATCGGTAGTGGCCCCGTCGGAACCGTGTCGCGCGGCTTGTTAACCAGCATGTTCCAGGCGATGCCAAGCGTCTTGCCAAGCCCTTCGGCCGGCTGCGGGGCGACGTTGCTGAAACGCTCGCCGTTGTGCTGCTGCGACGTGCCGGACAGCGCGCGACCGCGCCTCGCAGCAGCGAACCCAAGCATGCGGTGAAGGAAAACGAGAGGCGAAGCCATGGGGACCCATCCGAAAGTAAAAGTACACCGACCAGTGTAGTAGTTTATCCGTGGGAAATGTAAACTCATCGGTGTAAAATTTTCGAATGAACACCAGTACCACTCCGGCGCGTTTGACCGATCGAAAGCGCGCGGCAATTATCGATGCGGCGATCGAGGAATTTCTCGCTGCCGGTTACGACGCAACCAGCATGGATCGAATTGCCGCGCGGGCACGCGTGTCGAAACGCACGGTCTACAACCATTTCCCGGGCAAGGAAGCGCTATTCGCGGCGATCCTGCATCAGCTGTGGGACGCAACCTTCACCGCCGGCGCACCGGGTTACCAGGCCGACATGCCGTTGCGCGATCAATTACTGGCATTGCTGGGCCGGAAATTACGCCTGCTGAGCGATGAAGCGTTCGTCGCGCTCGCCCGAGTCGCGATCGGCGCGGCCATCCACTCGCCGGAACGCGCGCGCGATATGGTCGAACGCATGGGCGAGCGCGAAGAAGACGTGACGGTCTGGATTCGCGCGGCCGCGGCGGCTGGCAGGCTGACCGCGCCTGATCCCGTGTTCGCCGCGCATCAACTGCACGGCATGGTGAAGGCCTTCGCGTTCTGGCCGCAGGTGACGATGGGCCAGCCGCCGCTCGGTTCACAGGAACAGCGGAAGGTCGCGGAAGCGGCCGCCGACATGTTTCTTGCGTATTACGCGCAGCGCGACGATGTCGATGCGTCGGGTGAGGAACGCAACTGAGCGTGCCAGCCGAATTGGAAGCGGCTCCGCTTCGCTCCGCGCCTCGTCCGTCACATCGAGCAAAATGCCACTCGGCGACAGGCAAATCCTCGCCACTCGCGGACGGTCGGCGTAGCGTATCCGGCCGAGCGGAGGTGCGTGGTGGCCGACCATGAAACGAAAAGCGAGCGAACACCGATGAAAACGCTGTTGATCGTCTATCACACGATGACCGGCGGTACGCAGCAAATGGCCGAGGCAGCGGCAATTGCGGCGCGTGAGCAACCTGGCATCGACGTCAGATTGCAGCGTGCGGATGCGACGAACGCCGACGACGTGCTCGCCGCGGACGGGTACCTGTTCGCGACGCCGGAGAATCTGGCCGCGATGTCGGGGATCATGAAGGATTTTTTCGATCGCTGTTACTACGCGGCGCTCGATCGCGTGAACGGCAGGCCGTATGCGGCGATGATCTGCGCGGGCAGCGATGGGCAGAACGCGTTGCGTCAGATCGATCGGATCGCGGCGGGCTGGCGGCTCAGGAACGTCGCGCGGGGATTGATCGTCTGCACGCATGCGCAGACGCCGGAACGCATCCTCGCATCGAAGACGATCGACAGCGGCGATCTCGCGCGCTGCGCGGAAATCGGCGCCGGTCTTGCAGCGGGCCTAGTGCTTGGCGTGTTCTGATTTTCGGCGACCGAGTCGGTAGCAGCGAAGAGGCAGCCGGCCTTAGCGGTCGCTGCGCAAGGCCGTAAATCGAATGCCGATACATAGGCGCCCCTGCCCGACACGGTTGCGCGATGCTATCCCGGGGCATGGCGATTGCACGAGGCCGCGCGGAGCGCCATATGCATGCAACTACCGATCACGTTTCCATTGTCATCGTGGCAGTTCAAGCGACGACGGACCGCTGCGATGCAGGTATTCGCTCCATTTGGTGTAACCGGGATCGCTCCTCACTCGATGCCAAGCACGTTGATCAGGTGGCGCGTAGCGAGATCGCCCACACCTAAGTGTTGTCTACACTGATCGGGGCTACTATGCACTTTCCCCAGCCGCCGTACAGCTCTCGATCGATGCGGACGCAACTAATTCGATGAAGGCCCCGATGGGCGAAAGTCGACGCGCCGCGCGCAACAAATGCGCAAGCCGGCCACCCGGAGCGCATGCCACGACGTCTTCAGGTGCCATCCTGCGCGCCCTTTCGCCGTGTGAAGAGGGCCCCGAGCAATGGCGATCCGTCCCCGCAAACCAGGCGTCGCCGTACGACACTACGTAACGCACGGGTCGATGCCGGCCCCAAACGCCGCCATAATGCGCAACACGACCGCGCTGTCGCATGAGCAGGCTCACGGTTCCGACAAATGCGCACCGGTGAGGCAGCCGATGGCCGCGCGTACCGGTATACTTCCACTCCTGCCTTTGTCCGGCATCGTGGCCGGGTGCCTGAAACAGTGGTGGTAGCGATGCGGCCCCGCAATGTTCCGCATCGGTGGCAGACGAGCCGCAGGCGATGCGGCGAAACGCCGATGTGCTGAACGACTGCACGAACCACACCTTATATTCCTGGTGGATTGAATTTATGGGTTTTGAACAACTTGCCGAATTGCGGGCGCAGCTCGCAGCCAAGGCCAAGCAGGAGCGCAACGCGAAGCGACCGGCTACGCAACCGGACGCAGGCGAAAAGCCGAAGTCCGGAGACCGGGCTGCTCGCGGGGCAAAATCGGGCGCCGCGAACAAAGCGCCGTCGGGCGCCAAGCCCGCTTCGGCGAAGCCGTCGGCCCCCGTCGATCCGGTGATCGTCGCGATCGGCAAACTGCAGCGGCGGTTCCCGCGCGCGTTCCCGAAGAATCCGGCCCCGAAAGTTCCGCTGAAAGTTGGCATCTGGGACGACCTGGCTCGCGAAGCGCAGGCGCTCGGCCTGAGCGAAGCCGAATTGCGCGACGCGATGTCCACGTGGTGCCGCGGCAATCGCTACTGGTCGTGTCTCGTCGAAGGCGCGGTGCGGGTTGACCTGCAAGGTAACGAAGCCGGTCGGGTGACACACGACGACGCGGCACGTGCGCGGCGGCTGAAGTCGCGCCGTCCGGGCAACAAGGGCGGTGCGCAAGCGGCAAAGGGTGCACCGCAGCAGCCGAAGGCCGATGCGCAGGCGGCCGCCGCCGAACCGCAGCCGACGGCCCCGGAAGCATCGGCAGACGCAATACCGCAAGCCGAGCAACAAACGACCGCGAGCGAGTAACTCGCGATGCGTCGCCGTGCGGTCGCGCGGCGACGGCCTGCACCAACGTGCAGGCCATCACCTCAAGGGCCGATCTGTTCCACGGGGCGGGTCGGCGCTTTCCCCCGGCAGTACCAGCATCTCGTCTTACCCGTTCAGTATCGAATTGTCCATCGACTAGACGACGAAACGCGACGGCGGCCTTGGCTCGTCCAACGCATCGGTCGTGTCACGCGAGCATGACGGCCCCAGTAGCAAAAAAACGGCTTATGCGACGACGCCACTCGCGAGTGATCAAATGAGTCGTGATCCATATTAATGATCGGCTACGCTGGCCATTTATTTGGATTGCGAATGAAGCAATGCCCATGTGAGTCGGCGAGCCGAGACACGAACGCAATAATAGAGCGACCGGGACCGAGGAGTCGGTACACGTTGCGCGAGCCGGTCCGCGTCGTTCATTAAAATACGGCGTGGCGCGCGCTGCGCGAATTCAACGGCTGCGGCAACCCGCACGACCGATGCCATTGCACGAAGGCCTTGGTCGGATACGCACTGACACTCACCGAAAAACCAGCCTCATGAACCCCAGACAATCCGCGATTCTGGTAGCGCTCACCGCCGCTGCGTTGTTCGGCGCCGCGACGCCGCTCGCCAAGGCATTGATCGGTGCGATGTCGCCGTTCATGGTTGCCGGGCTGTTCTATCTCGGCAGCGGAATCGGTCTGGGGACCGGGATCCTGCTGCGCCGATTGTCCAGCCGCGGGGGCGTCGCGGAAAACGCCGCGCCGCTGCGACGGGCCGATTTGCCGTGGCTCGCCGGTGCGATTGCGGCCGGCGGCATCGCGGGGCCGGCGTTGCTAATGCTCGGCCTGTCCACGACGCCGGCCGCGACGAGCGCGCTGCTGCTCAATCTCGAAGGGGTGCTGACCGCCGTCATCGCATGGGTCGTGTTCCGCGAGAACGTCGACGTCCAGGTGCTTCTCGGCATGCTGGCAATCGTCGCCGGCGGCACGCTGCTGTCGTGGTCGCCGGGTCACGCAAGCGTGACCGCCGGCGCGTTGCTGATCGCCGGCGCATGCCTGTGCTGGGCGATCGACAACAACCTGACCCGCAAGGTCGCTGCGAACGATGCGATGATAATCGCGTGCGTGAAAGGGCTCGTCGCCGGACCTGTCAATATCGGCATCGCGCTCGCAGGCGGCGCGACGCTGCCCGCCGTTCCCGTCGCGGCCGCCGCGATGCTGACGGGCCTCGGCGGCTACGGGATCAGCCTCGTGCTGTTCGTGGTCGCGCTGCGTCATCTGGGCAGTGCGCGCACGGGCGCTTATTTTTCCGTCGCGCCGCTGTTCGGCGTCGTGCTGTCGCTGCTGATCTGGCCGGTGCTCCCGTCCTTTGCGTTCTGGATCGCTGCCGCATTGATGGCGCTCGGCATCTGGCTTCATGTACGCGAACGGCACGAACACGAGCACACGCATGAACCGCTTGCGCATACGCACCGACATCGGCACGACGAGCATCATCAGCACACGCACGACTTCCCGTACGACGATGACGAACCGCACACGCATCCGCACGTACATCTGCCGATCACGCACAGTCACGCGCATTTCCCCGACATTCACCACCGCCACAGACACTGATCTCGCGGCGCAGGCAGACGCTGCATGCGCGCGTGCGTTGCGTCGCGCAAGGTGACCGTTTATGGGAGTCGGTTCGAGCCCGCAGCGCCGCCGGCAATCGGCTTGCGCTTTTAGTCCTCAGCCTGAATCAGGCGTATCAACGAACCATCGGGGTCGATCAGCGCGCCGACGATGCCGCCCCATGGTTCGCGTGTCGGTCGATGCACGCGCGGCCAGCCGGTCGATTGTTGCGGAAGGCCTGCCGCGAGCAACTCATCGAAAAATGCGCCGACGTCGGCGAGCCGGAAGCAGCAGCTGAACGCGCTCGTGGCCGGGTCGAGATCCGGGTGGCGGAAGAACTCCAGCAGCAGATCCCCGCGTCTCAGGATCATCCAGTCATCGTCGCGCCACGTTTCGGCAAAGCCGAGCTTCGCGTAGAAAAGCGACGTCGCTTCGAAATCACGGGACGGCAGATTGGGGGTGGCGATGTCGGGCAAGGCTGGCTCCTGTGGACGATGCAATCGGACGAACCGGCGAATAAAAGACGTATGCACATGGCGCGGCCGGTGGTGAAACGCTGCGCGCAACAAGTCGCGCGAATTGATGCCGGGATTATTGTTTGCGCGGAAAGCAGAACCCGAAATCGTCGCAGCCCGGACATCCTGGGGCTGGCCCCGCCACTTGCCCGAGGGAAGCCGCCACTTCCTGTGCGAGGAATTTCTTCCAGCGCAGCTGTGCGACATTGCGCGCAGCGAGCGCGGGGAAATAGCGGTCGAACATGGCGGAAACCGCGTCGCGACCGTCGAGGCCGAGATCGCGCCAGAGGTGATCGGGGCGCAGACACGCATGCGCGACGATCACGGCGATGCACTCGGCATCGTCGCGTGCGATGGCGGGATGCGCATCCTGCATCAGCAAGGCGAGCAGTGTTGCGACGAAATGCGCGTGCGCGGCCGCCAGGGGCGCGCACGCATCAGATGGCAGAAGCGTGGCCGCATCGGCCGGCCCGAGATGCGGAAAGTGGCGGGCAACCAGGCCGTTCCACTGCACGGACGGCAGGCCGAGCAGCGCGAGCTCGTCGCGGCATGCGCGGGCCGCGACGAGTACGGCGAACAGACGTGTATCCGCGGACGCCGCGTCGGCAGCCGCGGATAGCAGCGCTTGCAACACGCGCTCCCGTGCGTGCTCGCGCGCGGACGTCATCGCGTCCGTCCGCATGCCGCCAGAGCGCAGCGCGATGCTTGCGACGAACGAGTAGACGTCATTGCAAGCGACGGGCCGATCATTCGACGCCGACGATCACGCTCGATGCCTTGAAGATCGCGGCGGCGGCCTTGCCGCTCGCGAGACCGAGACGGTCGACGCTGTCGTTGGTCACGATCGCGACGATCTCGGAACCGCCTGCTGCCTTGATCACGACTTCCGAATTCACCGCACCTTTCGCGATCGACGACACGGTGCCCGCGACGCAATTGCGGGCCGACACCTTGCTACGGTCGACGTCGACCATCACGATCACCGACGACGCCTTGACGAGCGCGAATGCGTTCATGCCGGCTGCGAGACCGAGCGATGCCGCGCTGCCATGCGTGATGATCGCGACGATGTCGAGGCCGTCACGGGTGCGCAGCGTGATCTCGTCGTTGACGGCGCCGGGCGTGACGGTATCGATCTGGCCGACGAATTGATTACGGGCGCTGGTTCGCATGAGGGTTCTCCGGAAAGGGGCCGCGCGGCGGGCGGCGCGCGGACGACGAAATTGCGCACGAGTGTACCGGTAACGCGGCGGACGCGCGACGTTCGCATCCACATGCCGGACATGCGAAACCGCGCACGACGCTGCGGGCAACGCGTGCGCCGCGCGGGTTCGCGTGCGCTTATTTGCGTGCGGTGGACGCCGCGGCCGGTGCGTCGGCCGCCACATCGGCTTCCCATCCGCCACCGAGCGCGAGGAACAACCTCACCTGATCGGCTGCGACCTGGCCTTCGGCCGCCGCGACCTGCGCGCGCACACTCGTCAGCGTGCGTGTTGCATCGAGATCGGAAATGAACGACTCGCGCCCCGCCGCAAAGAGCCGGTGCGTTTCGTCCGCGGAATTGCGCGCCGATTCGTAGGCCGTGCGCAGCGCGTCGGTGCGCTGCACGTCGGCCGCATACGTCGCGAGGCTCGACTGCGTTTCGCGCAATGCGTTCAGCACGACGCCGTCGAAGTGCGCGAGCGCGCCGCCGGTCGCGGCTTCGGCTTCACGCACGCGCGCGCGCTGGCCGTTGACCGGGAACGTCCAGCTGATCAGCGGTCCGAACGACCAGCGATTCGTGGTGGACGAGAACAGGTCGGCAGCCACGCCGACCGAACCGGCCGACGCGCCGATGCTGATCGACGGATACAGCGCGGCAGTCGCGACGCCGATCCGCGCGGTCGCGGCGGCGAGCTGGCGCTCGGCCTCGCGCACGTCGGGGCGCCGCCGCAGTAGCGCGGCGCCGTCGCCGATCGGGATCGGCTGACGGAGTTTCGGCAGCCGTTCGCATTCGACGACCGCCTTCGGCAAGTCGGCCGGCGAGCGCGCGAGCAGTGCGGCGAGCTGGTATTGCGCGACCTTGCGGCGGCCTTCGAAACGCGGTATGTCGGCGGACAGCGTGCGCACCTGCGTGACGCCGCGCGTCACGTCGGTCTGGTTGCCGCGCCCGACATCGCGCAGCCGTTGCGACAGCTTCACGCGCTGCTGCTGCAATGCGAGCGACTGTTTCGCGATCGCCAGCTCGTCGCCGGCGGAGCACGATTCGACGTATGCGCGCACGACATCGGCGACGACGGTGATGCGCGCCAGGTCGGCCGCCGCCTGCACGGCTTCGCTGTCCGCGCGCGCAGCTTCGACGCCGCGACGCAGCTTGCCGAACAGATCGAGTTCGTACGACACGTTGATGCCGACCGCGCCTTCGTTTACGACCGGCAGCTTGTTTTCGAGCAGATACTGCTCGGCCGATTCCTGCGCGCGCTGCACGCCGGCTTCCGCGCGGCCGGAAAAGCCGCCCTGTTCGTTCGCGACTTCGAGCGCCGCGCGCGAACGCGCGAGATTGGCCGCGGCGACGCGCAGGTCGGTGTTCGATTTCAGCGCGCTGCGCACGAGTTCGTCGAGCACCGGATCGTCATACAGCTGCCACCAGTTGCCGGGCACCGCGTCGCGCGACACGAGCGCGCCGTTCGCGTCATCGAGCGCATGATTCGCGAGCGGCGCATTCACGTATGCTTGCTGCGGCAGCGTGTAATCGGGACCGACTGACTTGCACGCACCGAGTGCAAGCGCGAGCGGCGCGAGGGCTGCGGCGACGCGCAGGCGGTGCCGGTTCATTGCGATGCTCCGGTCGTGCCGACGGCCGCGGGTGCGGATGCAGAGGCCGCCGCTGACGCGCCGGCGGCCCGCTTCGCGGTGTCCTCGCGGCGCGCATCGGCCGAGCGTATCGCGACGGTCGCCGTACGGCCCGCGATCATCCGGAAGTCGTCGGGCACCTCGTCGAGCACGACGCGCACCGGCACACGTTGCGCGAGCCGCACCCAGCTGAATGCCGGGTTCACGTTCGGCAGCAGGTTCGCGCCTTGCGTGCGGTCGCGATCTTCGATCGCCGCGACGATGCTTTGCACGTGGCCGCGCAGCGGACGCGGCTCGCCCATTACGACGATATCGACGGGCTGGCTGATATGGATGCCACGCAGCTTGGTTTCCTCGAAGTAGCCGTCGACGCGGAACGAATTGCGGTCGACGACGGACAGCACCGCGCGGCCGGCCGGCACGTATTCGCCGACGCGCGGCGCGCGATCGTTCAGGTAGCCGTCTATGGGGCTGACGATGGTCGTACGCTGCAGGTTCAGCTTCGCGGTGTCGAGCGACACCTGCGCATCGGCGACGGCGGCTTCGCCCTGCTCGACGCGCGTGCGGCTTTCCTCGACCTGCTCGCTCGCGACCAGGTTGCCGAGCTGCATGTTGCGTGCATATTCGCGCTTCGCCTGGGCGAGCGTCGCCCGGCGCTGCGCGAGCGTCGCTTCGGCGAGCCGCTCCGCGAGCGTGTAGCGTGCCTGGTCGATTACGAACAGCACCTGGCCGCGTCTGACTTCCTGGTTGTCGGCGACCTGCACCGAAGTGATGAGGCCCGACACGTCGGGCGCGACCTGGATCACGTCGGCGCGCACGTGCCCGTCGCGCGTCCACGGCGAGAACATGTAGTAATTGATGATCCGCCACAGCACGAGGGCGGCGACGACGACGACGATCAGGGTGAGCAGGATCTGCCCTGCCGAAAGCCAGGTTTTTTTCACGATTAGCTAGCCACGAGATGGTGGGACACGATGACGACGGCGGCAAACACGAACACGTAGATGCCGAGGTCGAAGATCGAACGGTGCCAGACGAGGCGGTAAAAGCCGACGCGCTCGAGCAGCGCGCGCACGAGGATGTTGACCAGATAAGCGATCAGCATCAGCACGAGAGGGGCCGGCACGAATACGCCGAAGATGTCGATTTCGCCGATCATGGTCGCGGTCGGAAAGACAGGTTGGGAAGCGGGATCATGTGCGTACTCCGTCGGCCGCGGCTTGCGGCGGCTGTGCGGCCGCGGCCGGATACAGCGACAGCCGCAGGCCTACGAGCGCGTGCAGCGTGTCGCGCAGGCGGCGGTGCATCGCAGCCGCGGCCGGCGCCGTTGTGCCATCCGCCGGCGCCGCCGACGGGCCCGGCAGATGGCGGAGGGCTACGCGCCGCAGTGCGTCGTCGATCGATGCGAGCAGTGCCGCCGGCGCTGGCTGGCGCGCGTTCGCGGCCGCACAGCGCGCGTAGTGATCGGTGACGCCGGCGAGCACCCGATCGATCGCGTCGGGCACGTCGCCGGCCAGCCTGCGGCGCGAGCGGCGCAGGTCGAGCGCGTTCAGTGCGATGCGCAGGTCGCGGAAGCTCTCGATCGACGGATGGCGGTGGTCGTCCGATGCGCCGAGCCGCGGCAGCAGTTGCGTGACCCGATCGAGCATGCGGGACGCGTGGTTGCGCTGATCGTCGAGCGGCTGCGTCGATGCTGAACGTGCGACGTCTTCCCAGCCGGAGCGCAACAGGCGCCGTACCGCGAGCTCGGCGCCGAACGGACGCGTCGCGCGGGTCCAAACGTACGCGAACAACAGCCCGGCGACGCCCGCGAGGTTGCTGTTCAGGAACACGAAGAAATCGGCGTCGTAAGCGCTTTGGATGCTGATGAAGGTCGCCGTGTTGACCGCGACGAGCATCGTCACCATGTTGAATTGCGGGCGCGGCAGCAGCGTGCCGATCAGGATGAACGGGCCGGCGAACATCAGCACGAGCATCGGGAAGTCATGCACGTGGGGCAGCACGGCAAACAGGTAAAGGCCCGCGAACACGACGCTCGCGGCTGTGGCCAGGAAAAACTTGAACACGAGCGGTGCGGGCTCGTCGAGCGCCGCGAAGAAGCTGCACGCGACGGCGACCAGCGTGACCGCGCCGGCACCGTCGTGCCAGCCGGACGCGATCCAAAGCCAGCACGCAAGCACGATTGCGCCTGCGACGGTCAGCGTCGAGAACAGCATCATTCCGCGATCGAAGAAGCGCTCGGTGCCGCCGAGTCGCCAATGCCGGTAGCGCGGTTGCCACGCGCCGGTTTCGTTTGCAATCAGCGCGCGCAGCGTGCGGCAATCCTGCCAGATGTCGATGACCTGGCGCAGTCGCCACAGCGCGTTCGACAGCAGCGCGCCATCCCAGCTCGCGAGTGCGCTGTCCGGCGGCTGCAGCGACGCGATGCGCTCGCGCAGGTCGTCCGCGACGGGATCATGGGCCGTCTCGCCGTCGGTGCCGGCCTTCAGCGACGGCAGCGGTGCGTCGAACCACTTCGCGGCATCGGCGAGCAGCGCATCGAGAGCCGGCGGGCGCACATGCAGCTCGCGCATCAGCGCGATCAGCGGATCGGCGAGCGACGACATCAGCGGCAAGAACAGCTGCATCCGGCCGGCGAGCGCCTGCGCCCGCGCAAGCACGCGCGGGTGCGCATGGTCGTAGCTCAGCTGGCTCAACAGGAATTCGAGGCCGGTGATGGTCGCGGCGAGGCGCTGCCGGCACGCGGACAGTGCCTTGCCTGCGAGGTGGCCGGACAACGTCTCGCGGCCATAGAACGCGGCATCCTTGAACCACGCATCGGTGCGCTCGATCAGCGTCGGCGCGAGCCGGTTCGGAAACACCGTGCTGCCGACCACGCTGGCGCACACAATGCCGAGCACGATTTCCTCGGTGCGCGCGATCGCGACATCGAAGATCGTCGACGGATCGGTCACCGTCGGCAGCGCGACCAGCGGCATCGTGTAGCCGGCAAGCATGAACACGTAGCTGCGCGCGGTTCGGTCGGACATTGCGAGGTACAGCAGCGTGCCGCACCATGTCGCGACAATGACACTGAACAGCAACGGCGTCTCCACGAACGGCGGGACGAACAGGATCGCGGCGGCGGCGCCGAGCGCGGTGCCGAGTGCACGATACAGCGCCTTCGAGCGTGTCGCGCCGACGAACGGGTTCGACACGATGTAGACGCTCGCCATCGCCCAGTACGGGCGTGGCAGCTGGAAATACAGGCCGAGGTACAACGCCAGCATCGATGCGGCGAACGTCTTGCCGGAAAACAGCCAGTCGCGAAGGCTCGGATAGGTCATCGCGCGGAATCGGAGGAGTGGGATTGGCGCGGCGCCGGATGCTGTGCATCGGCCGCGCTGAACGCGTTCAGCACGCGCAGCGTCGCTTCGAGATCGGCGCGCGTGACGCCTTTGAGCACTTGCGCGCGCAGCACGCGCAAGTCTTCCTCCATCTTCGCGGTGACCGCGCGGCCGGCGGCCGTGAGCGAGATCGTTTTCGCACGGCGGTCGTGTGGATCCTCGTCGCGGCGGGCGAGGCCGGCCGCGCACAGCTGGTCGAGCAGGCGCACAAGCGACGGCCCTTCGATGCCGACGTGCTCCGCGAGCGTGCCCTGGCGCACGCCTTCGCCGAGCCGGCCGGCGATCAGCAGCGGCGTCGCGCAGGCTTCGGACACGTTGTATGCGGTCAGCACGGCGTCGCTCGTGCGGCGCCACTTGCGCGCAGTGAGCACCAGGAGGCTGCTGACGGCGAGGCGAAGATCGTGCAGATTAGTCATGGGCGAGATGATAGGGGCAAAAATATTCGATAGCAAACTATCGTTTTTGTTGCCCGGATATCGTCGTGCATGCCGGGAACGCCGATCTTCAACAAGCAATTTAGGCGCGCGGCTCCCGGATGGTCAAGCTGTAAGGTTGTGAGCGGTGAGGGCTCGCTACAGCGCTGCGCGGCGGGCGTCTGACCGGACCATACCGGTCCTACCGGGTTGTCGGCAGCGCCCGCAGGGCTGCCGATACAGCAGACTTTCGGCGGTTTCGACCGATGCGCTCCGCTCGATCGTCGGCGGCCGCGACCGGGCAACCCCATTCAACACATTCACATGCTGGCCCTATTGTCCGGCTTCCGCACACGATTGCACTAGGACAATATTTTTCAGGTGTCTTTCTGAGCGACCATGCGGTAGCGACAACGGAGACATCGAGATGGGACGGACCGAGGTATCGGCGCGCTGGCTGGACGCGATCGGCGCGGTGCACGGCGTCGAGTCGAAATACAAGCGGCTCGTGAAGGCGATCGCTGCCGACATCGAAAGCGGCGCGCTGGCTCCCGGCGCGCGGCTCGCGCCGCAGCGCGATGTCGCGTCGAGCCTCGGCGTCAGCGTGCAGACCGTCACCAACGCGTACAAGGAACTCGAAAGGCAGGGCCTGATCCGCTGCGAAGTGGGGCGCGGCAGCTTCGTGGCCGCGCGCGTGACCGAGTCGATGTCGAACTACATCCTCGATACGGCCGAGCGCGAGCTTGTCGACTTCTCGATCGCGCGCATCGTTCATACACCCGAGCACGATGCCGCGTGGCGCGCCGTCTGCGCAGCGCTGGCCGACGCCGACGACCAGCCGTGGATCCGCTCGTTCAGGCCAATCGCGGGGCTCGACGGGCATCGGGAAGCCGGCGCCGCGTGGCTTGCGGCGCTGAACATGCCCGTGCATCCGGAATCGCTGCTGATCACGAACGGCGCCGCGCACGGAATCTTTCTCGCGCTCGCATCGATCGTCGGACCCGGCGACACCGTGTTGTGCGAAAGCCTGACTGACCACGGCGTAATCGGTTCGGCGAACGTGCTCGGGTTTACGCTGAAGGGCCTCGAAATGGACGAACACGGAATCCGCCCGGAACATTTCGAGGAAATGTGCGACAGCGAAAAGATCAGCGCGCTCGTGTGCACGCCGACCCTCAACAACCCGACGGTGTCGATGATGTCCGATTCGCGCCGCAAGGCGATCGCGCGGATCGCGTCGCGCTACGGCGTGTACGTGATCGAGGACGACGTGTACGGCCCGCTGCCCCCAAAGACGGCGACTCCGATCGCGAGCCTGATTCCGGAGCTGGGCTTTTACTGCACGAGCATGACCAAGTCCGTGCTGACAGGCTTGCGCACCGGCTACCTCGCGATGCCGCGGCGGCTCGCGCTGCGCGTCGAGAGCGTGCTGCGCGTGAGCAGCTGGATGGCGACGTCGCCGATCGCCGAGATCGCGACGCGCTGGATCGCGGACGGCACCGCGCGGCGCCTCGTCGAACTGCAGCGGCAGCGGCTGGCGGTGCGCCAGGAGATGGTCAAGGCCGCGCTCGGCCCATACGTGCTCGGCGCGCATCCGAACGCGTTGTCGGCGTGGCTGCGCGTGCCCGATTACTGGCAGGCCGACCGGCTCGTGCGCGAATTGCGTACGCGCAAGATCGCGGTGACGTCGCCTGATCCATTCCTCGTCGGCAATACCGAGCGGCCGAATGCGGTGCGCGTGTGCATCGGCGCGGAGACGACGGATGCCGCGTGCAGCGCCGCGCTCGAGACGGTCGCGCGGGTATTCGAGCAGTATCCGCACGTGCACGATTTTCATTGAAGCAACGTCGGCCGCATGCGCGACGCACAATGTATCAGGACATTCGAAAGCGCAATTTGGAACATTAGACTGGATCGCACCACATCAATGAGGCGTGCGTTCCATGTCCTTCCTGTCGCTGTCCGACGTCTATCGCGCGCGCCGCCGCATCGCCGGGCACGCGAGCGTCACGCCGCTCGTCGCGTCCGCCGCGCTGTCCGAGCGCGCCGGTGCGCCCGTTTACCTGAAACTCGAAACGCTGCAGCCGACCGGCAGCTTCAAGCTGCGCGGCGCGGCCAATGCGCTCGCCGAACTCGCAGCGCAGCGCGTGACGCGTGTCGTCACCGCGTCGACCGGTAATCACGGCCGCGCGGTAGCGCATGCGGCGCGCGCGCTCGGTATCGACGCCGCGGTCTGCATGTCGTCGCTCGTGCCGGCGAACAAGGTCGACGCGGTCGCGGCGCTCGGCGCGCGGGTCGTGATCGCGGGCGACAGCCAGGACGACGCACAGGCCGAGGCACGGCGGCTTGTGCGCGACGAAGGCTATGCATACGTGCCGCCGTTCGACGATCCGCGGATCATCGCCGGTCAGGCGACGATCGGCATCGAGATTCTGGAAGCGCTGCCCGATGCGGGCGCGCTCGTCGTGCCGCTGTCGGGCGGCGGCCTGTTCAGCGGCGTCGCGTTCGCCGCGAAGTCGATCCGGCCGACCATCGACGCGGTCGGCGTGACGATGACACGCGGCGCCGCGATGCATGCAAGCCTCGCGGCCGGGCGCCCGGTCGACGTCGGCGAGCAGCCGACGCTCGCCGATTCGCTCGGCGGCGGCATCGGCCTCGACAACCGCTACACGTTCGACATGACGCGTGCGCTGGCGGACGACGTCGTGCTGCTCGACGAGCCCGCGATCGCGCGCGGCATCGCGCATGCGTATCGCGAAGAACGTCTCGTCGCGGAGGGTGCGGGCGCGATCGGCATCGCCGCGCTGCTCGAAGAGCGGATCGCGCGTCGCGATCGCGGTGGCCCGATAGTCGTGGTGGTGAGCGGCGCGAACATCGACATGACCGCGCATCGGCGGATCGTTTCCGAAAACTGACATGAACCATTCCGTCACGCTGCTCGGTCACGCGCAACTGCGCGCACTGGTGCCCCTCGATCTGGCCGCGATCGACCAGGTCGAGGCCGCGTTTGCTTCGCTCGCGACCGACGAGGTCGTTATGCCGCCGATCCTCAACCTGGCGTTGCCCGCGCGTCACGGTGAGGTCGACGTGAAGACCGCATATCTGCCGCGCTTCGACAGCTTCGCGATCAAGGTGAGTCCCGGCTTCTTCGACAACCCGTCGCTCGGGCTGCCTAGCCTGAACGGATTGATGCTCGTGCTGTCCGCGCACACGGGCCTGACCGAGGCCGTGCTGCTCGACAACGGCTACCTGACGGCCGTACGCACCGCCGCGGCCGGTGCGGTGGCGGCGCGCCGGCTTGCGCGCGCCGATGCGCGCCGCGCGGCGATCATCGGCGCCGGCGAACAGGCGCGGCTGCAGCTCGATGCACTGAAGCTCGTGCGCGACATCACGCACGTGACAGTCTGGGCGCGCGATGCCGGGCGCGCCGCGCGGTTCGCGGCCGACGTGCGTGCTGCGCATGGAATCGACGCGGTCGTCGCGCGCTCCGTGCATGCCGCGCTTGCCGATGCGGACGTCGCGGTGACGACCACGCCGAGCCGCGAGCCGCTCGTTCACGCCGAGGATCTGCATCCGGGGCTGCATGTGACGGCAATGGGCGCCGATGCCGACTACAAGACCGAGCTTGCACCGTCGGTATTCGGCGTCGCGCGCTACTTCTGCGACCGGCTGCAGCAGACTCGCGTTGCCGGCGACCTCGCCCATGCGATCGCGGCCGGTGCGACGAGGGCCGACGCGGTGTTCCCCGAACTCGGCCAGGTGATCGCCGGGCAGCACGAAGGCCGCACGCGTCGCGAGGACATCACGATCTGCGACCTGACAGGCACGGGCGCGCAGGACACCGCCATTGCCGTGCTCGCGCTGCAGCGCGCGCGCGCGGCACAGGCAGGCACGATTTTTCACAACGACGTCACGATTTGAGAGGAGACAGATGGCCGCAGTCATCGAAACCCACGAAGCCGTGCCGCGCCTCGCGTTCGAGCGCAGCGAATACGCTGCACGCATCGCGAAGACGCGCACGGCGATGCAACGGGCCGGCATCGATCTGCTGATCGTCACCGACCCGACCAACATGGCGTGGCTCACCGGCTACGACGGCTGGTCGTTCTACGTGCACCAGTGCGTGCTGTTGCCGATGGACGGCGAGCCCGTCTGGTACGGCCGCGGGCAGGACGCGAATGGCGCAAAGCGCACCGTGTTCATGGCGCACGACAACATCGTAGGCTACCCCGATCATTACGTGCAGTCGACGGCGCGTCACCCGATGGACTACCTGTCGACCGAAGTGATCGCGGCGCGGGGCTGGAGCTCGCTGCGCATCGGTGTCGAGCTCGACAACTACTACTTCAGCGCGGCAGCGTACGGGTCGCTTCGCAAGCATTTGCCTGCGGCGCGCTGGGTCGACGCGACGGCGCTCGTGAACTGGCAGCGCGCGGTGAAATCGCCGCGCGAAATCGAATACATGCGCGTCGCCGCGCGGATCGTCGAGCGCATGCACGCGCACATCGTCGATACGATCGAGCCGGGCATGAGGAAGAGCGACCTGGTTGCGCAGATCTACGCGACCGGGATCGGCGGCGCGGACGGCTGCGGCGGCGACTATCCGGCGATCGTCCCGCTGCTGCCGACCGGCGCGGACGCGGCCGCGCCGCATTTGACTTGGGACGACTCGGTGTTCGCGCGCGGCGCGGGCACGTTCTTCGAGATCGCCGGCTGCTACCGCCGCTATCACTGCCCGCTGTCGCGAACCGTCTATCTCGGCAAGCCGCCCGCGCACTTCATCGAAGGCGAGCGCGCGGTGGTCGACGGGATCGACGCGGGGCTCGCGGCCGCGAAGCCCGGCAACGTGTGCGAAGACATCGCGAATGCATTCTTCGCGGTGCTGCGCCGCGCCGGCATCGACAAGGACAGCCGCTGCGGCTACCCGATCGGCGCGAGCTATCCGCCCGACTGGGGCGAACGCACGATGAGCCTGCGTCCGGGCGACCGCACGGTGCTCGAGCCCGGCATGACGTTTCACTTCATGCCCGGGCTGTGGCTCGACGACTGGGGGCTGGAGATCACGGAAAGCATCCTGATTACCGAGACCGGCGTCGAGACGTTCTGCAACGTGCCGCGCAAGCTGTTCGTGAAGGAGTAGGGCGATGCGAGCCTCCCCGATCACGCCGACCGTCGATTTCGACGCGGACGGCGAACAGCATGGCTTCCTGAAGCTGCCTTACTCGCGCGACGACTCCGCGTGGGGTGCGATCATGATTCCGGTGACCGTCGTCAAGCGCGGCGACGGGCCGACGGTGTTGCTGACCGGCGGCAATCACGGCGACGAATACGAAGGGCCGGTCGCGCTGTCCAAGCTCGCCGGTTCGTTGAAGGCGGCCGACGTGACCGGCCGCGTGATCGTCGTGCCGTTCATGAACTACCCGGCATTTCGCGCCGGCTGCCGCACGTCGCCGATCGACGCCGGCAATCTGAACCGCAGTTTTCCCGGGCGGCCCGATGGCACCGTCACCGAGAAAATCGCCGATTATTTCCAGCGGCATTTGCTGCCGCTTGCGACGCATGTGCTCGACATTCACGCCGGCGGCCGAACGCTCGACTTCGTGCCGTTCGCGGCGATCCACGTGTTGACGGACCGCGACCAGGAAGTACGCTGCGAGCGCGCGATGCGCGCGTTCGGCGCACCGTACTCGATGCGCATGCTCGAACTCGACAACGTGGGTCTCTTCGACACCGCGGCGGAGGAAGCCGGCAAGGTGTTCGTATCGACCGAGCTCGGCGGCGGCGGCTCGTCGACCGCCGCGAGCGTCGCGATCGCCGAACGTGGCGTGTACGGATTTCTCGCGCATGCCGGCGTGATCGCGAAGGACGTGATCGATCGCAACGCGCCGCGCACGACGACGCTGCTCGACATGCCGGACGGTTCCTGCTTCACGACGAGCGAGCACCACGGGCTGCTCGAAATGTGCCGCGATCTCGGCAGCGACGTGAACGCCGGCGACGTGCTGGCGCGCGTGCACGACATCGACCGCACGGGCGTTGCGCCAGTCGAATACGTCGCACGGCGGCGCGGGCTGCTCGCGGCTCGACACTTTCCTGGCATCGTGCAGGCCGGCGACACGATCGCGGTGGTCGCCGACATCGTCGAGCGCAACATTCCGGTGTCCGCATGAGGACGCGCTGGCCGTGATCAAGCTTGACCGATACGACCTCGCGATCCTGCGCATTCTCGAGCGCGACGGACGCATCACGAAGTCGAAGCTCGCGGAGGCGGTGAACCTGTCGATCTCGCCCGCGTGGGAGCGCGTGCGCAAGCTCGAGGAAAGCGGCGTGATCCGCGGCTATCGCGCGGACGTCGACTGGATCGGCACGTTTTCCGGCAGCCGCATCGTCGTCGAGGTGACGCTGTCGCGTCATACCGCGCCCGACATGCGGCGCTTCGAGGCGCGCGTCGGCGCGGCACCCGAAGTCGCGCAGTGCTATGCGACCGGCGGCGGCGTCGACTACGTGCTGCACGTTGTCGCGCGCGACATCGACCACTACCAGCGCTTCATCGACGCGTTGCTGATGGACGATCTCGGCATCGAGCGCTATTTCACGTACATCGTGACGAAGGTCGTGAAGTGCGAATCCGGCGGCGCGCCGGACTGGCTCTGAAACTTCGCGCGAACACGCGGCAATACGGAAAAAAGCACAAGCGGCGGGCGCCGAAACGGAAATTTCCGCACCCGCCGGCACGACAGAATGAAGCTCGTGCCTACCCCAACGAGGAGACGCAGGATGTTGCCCGGACACCCCATTCTGTTCAAGTCGACGTGCTATGTCGACGGTCGCTGGATCCACAGCGACAATGCCGCGACGGTCGCCGTCGTGAACCCGGCCGACCAAGCCGTGATCGGCCACGTGCCGATGCTTGAGCGCGCGCAGATCGTCGGCGCCGTCGATGCCGCTCAGCGCGCGTTCGATACGTGGCGCTGGACGCCGCAGACGGTGCGCAGTGCCGCGCTGTTGCGCTGGCATGCGCTGATCCTGCGGCATCTCGACGATCTCGCCGCGCTGCTGTCGCTCGAACAGGGCAAGCCGCTTGCCGAATCGCGCGGCGAAATCCGCTACGCGGCCAGCTTCGTCGAATGGTTCGCGAACGACGCGAAACGCATCGCAGGTCGCACGATCCCGACGCATATCGACGGCGCGCACCTCGGCACGGTGATGGAACCGGTCGGCGTCGCGGCGCTGATCACGCCGTGGAATTTCCCGGCCGCCATGATCACGCGCAAGGCGGCAGCCGCGATCGCGGCCGGCTGCACGGTGGTCGTGAAGCCGGCGCACGAAACGCCGTTCTCGGCGCTCGCGCTCGCGCAGTTGGCCGACGAGGCCGGCGTGCCGGCCGGCGTGTTCAACGTCGTGCTCGGCGAACCGCAGATGGCGATGGAAACGCTCGTCGGCGATGCGCGCGTGCGCGCGGTGAGCTTCACCGGTTCGACCCGCGTCGGGCGGCTCGTCACCGAAACGGCCGCGAAGGCCGGCATTCGCAAGATCGCGCTCGAACTGGGCGGCAACGCGCCGTTCATCGTCACCGAGGATGCGGATCTCGATCAGGCGGTGCGGATCGCCGTCGGTGCAAAGTTCCAGACGTCCGGGCAGGACTGCTGCGCGGCGAACCGGATCTTCGTCGCCCGCGCGCTATACGAAACATTCGTCAGCCGCTATGCGAACGCGGTACGTGAACTGAAGACGGGCCCCGCGTTCGAGCCGGACGTCGACGTCGGGCCGTTGATGCACCAGGCCGCGTTCGACGCGACGGTCGCGCGCGTCGACGACGCACGCGCTCGCGGCGCACGGATTGTCGCGGGCGGACGGCCGCATGCGCTCGGCGGCTGGTTCTACGAACCGACCGTGATCGCGGACGCCGCGGCGGGCATGCGTGTGTACGACGAGGAAAATTTCGCGCCGATTTCGGCGGTGTGCGCGTTCGACACGCTGGACGAAGTCGTCGAAAAGGCCAACGACACCGAGTACGGACTCGCCGCGTACGTATGCGCGGCGCGCATCGACACGATCTTTCAGCTCGTACGGCGGCTCGACTGCGCGATGGTGTCGGTCAACGGCGTGAAGTTCACCGGGGCACCGATCCCGTTCGGCGGGATGAAGGCGTCCGGCCTCGGGCGCGAAGGCGGCAGCGAAGGGTTCGAGCCGTTCACCGAAACCAAATACTTTTGCCTCGGCAATCTCGGCCTGCCCGTCGCGGCATCGGCCTGACTCAATCAAAGGAGCACATCATGAAGCAATCGATCGACGCACTGCTGCGCGAGGACCGCGCGCACTTCATGCACCCGTCGACGCACGCGTACGACCACGAGAGCGGCGCGCTCCCGGGCAAGATCGTACGGGGCGCCGAAGGCATCCGCATCGAGGATCACCAGGGCAAGCGCTATATCGACGCATTCGCGGGCCTCTACTGCGTCAACATCGGCTACGGCCGCACGGAAGTGGCCGATGCGATGCACGAGCAGGCGAAGCGGCTCGCGTATTACCACACTTATGTCGGTCACTCGTCGGACGCGATCATCGAGCTGTCGTCGCGCATCATCGACTGGGCGCCGGCCGGGATGAAGAAGGTGTACTACGGGATGTCGGGTTCCGACGCGAACGAGACGCAGGTCAAGATCGTCTGGTACTACAACAACGTGCTCGGCCGGCCGAACAAGAAGAAGATCATTTCGCGCGAGCGCGGCTATCACGGTTCGGGCATCGTGACGGGCAGCCTCACGGGCCTGCCGAGCTTCCATCAGCACTTCGACCTGCCGATCGACCGCGTGAAGCATACGGTATGTCCGCACTGGTATCGCAAGGCGCCGGTCGGCATGAGCGAAACGCAGTTCGTCACATACTGCGTCGACGAACTCGAGAAGCTGATCGCATGCGAAGGCGCGGACACGATCGCCGCGTTCATCGCGGAGCCGGTGATGGGCACGGGCGGGATCATCGAGCCGCCGGCCGGCTACTGGCCGGCGATCCAGGCCGTGCTGCGCAAGCACGACATCCTGTTGATCTCCGACGAAGTGGTGTGCGGGTTCGGGCGCCTCGGCTCGAAGATGGGCGCGCAGCATTTCGGCATCCAGCCCGATCTGATCACGGTCGCAAAAGGCCTGACGAGCGCGTATGCGCCGCTGTCGGGCGTGATCGTCGGCGAGAGGGTGTGGGACGTGATCGCGCGCGGTTCGCGGGAACACGGACCGATGGGGCATGGCTGGACGTATTCGGGCCACCCGGTGTGCGCGGCCGCCGCGCTCGCGAACCTCGCGATTCTCGAGCGCGAGAACCTGGTCGGCAACGCGGCCGAGGTGGGCGCGTATTTCGGTGCGAAGCTGCGTGACGCGTTCGGCGCGCATCCGCTCGTCGGCGAGGTGCGCAGCGTCGGGATGCTGGCGGCGCTCGAATTCATGGCGGACAGGGATGCCCGCACGCCGTTCGATCCGGCGCTGAAGGTGGGCGCTCAGGTATCGGCCGCGGCGCTGCAGCGTGGCGTGATTGCACGCGCGATGCCGCATGGCGACATCCTCGGCTTTGCGCCGCCGCTCGTGATGACGCGGGCGGAAGCCGACGAAATCGTCGGAATCGTGAAGGAAGCCGTGGACGAGGTGGCGGAGCGCAATCTTTCGAGCGTCGCGTGAGTTTTCTGCGGGGTCCGATGCGCGCGCAAGCGCGCGAAGTGACGCCGTCGCACGGGAGTGCGGCGGCGCTTTTTGCTTCACGGGGGACCTTTCGCGACAGCGGTGCTACCTGCCACGACGTATCAACATCGCTACAAGAACGACGGCGATCGCTCGAACATCGTCAAAATACGGCTCGCGCGCCGCCCGCTGCGTGCCCCGCATCGATCAGTAATCCCACACGACTGGAACGAAGCGGAAGCCGTCGCCGTTCCGCGCCACGTGTCCTATCGAAGGGAACGCGACATGCGCCGCGGCCAGCAGCGCGCCGGTGTCGGCGGCTTCGCTGAACAGTGCGATCCGGACGTCGGTGGCCGCTTGCGGATCGTGCTCGAAGCCGTTTTGCCAGTCGGGATGGTCGAAGTTCACTTCGAAAATCGCGTCGCCCGCAAACGTCAGTTTTTCGCCTTGCGATGCGATATCGACGACGCAGTGTCCCGGGGTGTGGCCGCCGGTCACGCGCGCGGATACGCCGGCCGCAACTTCCGCGATGCGGTCGAACGGCACGATGTGCTCGCGATACAGGTCCACGAATCGGGCCGCCGCCTTGCGCAGTGCGGGCGGAACGGCTTCCGGCATCACCGTCTTGCTGAAGTCCGGGTTCTTCCAGAACGCCAGCTCCGCGGCCGACACGTGAATGCGCACGTCCGGACTCAGCCGGGCCTTGACGCCGTCGACATTCAGCCCGCCGACGTGATCCATGTGCAGGTGAGTGATCACGATGTCGGTGATCGCGGCGAGATCGATCCCCACGGATTCCAGACGCATCACTGCACGCCCTGCGCGCGTGAAGTATTCGAAGCCGTCGCCTACGCCGGAGTCGATCAGGATCAGGCGATCGCCGGCGCGAACAAGCGCGATATTGAGCGCCCAGTCGAACATGTCGCGTTGCAGGAATCGTCCGTCGAACCATTCGTTGCGGTCCGCTTCGCTCACGTTGGTGGACATCGTGGAAGTCGGCAGTGGCAGAACGCCGTCGCTGATCAGCACGACGTCGACGTCGCCGATGCGCACTGCATAGCGGGATGGACGAGTTCGCCAGCCCGTTCATTGCCCAGGCGGGTCGTGACCGGCCGCACGTTGCGGGTTGTTTCGTTCATGTTCGGTTTTCCTCTTCATCGAGTGGGGGCTTCCGCGCTGCGCTGCAGCGCGGGTCGCGAGCGCGATGGCGCAACGCGTGTCGCGCGCATGCCGATCGAGCATGTCGGCGATTGTAGGGACGCTCGACGCACGCCTGAAGCGCTGCGCTTGCGAACATCGTGTTGCCCTCGCGACACCAATCCGCCGGCGGGTAGGCATCCACATGCACATCGCCCGCGGATCCGTTGCCGGACCGCGGGCGACGCAGGGGATGCCATTTATGGGACCGCAGGCGCAGTCCCGTTGCGTGTCAGCCCGGCTGTCCCGGGAGCGTCTCGCCGCGCAGCGAGCACCCGCGCGTTTCGATTACCGCCGACAGCGCGACCAGCCCGACCGCACACGCCGCCATCATGTAATACGCGGGAATCATCGTGTTGCCGGTCTTCCCGATCAACCAGTCATTGACGATCGGCGCGGTGCCGCCGAACAGCGACGTCGACACGTTGTACGCGATCGCCATGCCCGCATACCGCACGTGCGTCGGGAACATCGCGGGAAACATCGCCGAAATGGTCGCGAGCTGCGGCACGTAGAGCAGCCCGAGCACAGCGAAGCCGACGAAGGCGCCGAGCACGCCGTGCGTCATCAGCGTGAACATCGGCACGGCCGCGACGAACAGCCCGACGAGCGAGACCCACCACATCGCCTTGCGGCCGACGCGATCCGACAGCCAGCCGGCGAACGGCAGCAGGATCATCATCGCGAGCATGCCGATCAGCGGAATCAGCAGCGACATGTTCTCGCTGACGCCGAGTTCCTTGTGCATGTAGGTCGGCATGTACGCGAGCAGCACGTAATTGACGACGTTCAACGCGACGACGAGCCCGCCGAGCAGTACCAGCGGCCGTGCGTAGCGGACCAGCAGCTGACCGATCGGCAGCACGGTCGGCGCGGCCTGTTCGCGGCGGTGTGCTTCTTCCTCGAGTTCGCGGAACACCGGCGTTTCCTCGAGTCGCGAGCGCAGGTAGCAACCGATTAGCCCGAGCGGGGCCGCGACGAGGAACGGCAGGCGCCAGCCCCATGCATGCATTGCCGAATCGCCGAGCAGCAGCGCGAAGCCGAGCATCAGCAGCGCGCCGAGCGAGAAGCCGGCGAGTGTCGCGAATTCTAGGAAGCTGCCGCACAGGCCGCGCCGCGAATCCGGTGCGTATTCGGCGATGAAAGTCGCCGCGCCGCCGTACTCGCCGCCGGTCGAGAAGCCCTGGATCATCCGGAGCACGATCAATGCCGCGGGCGCGAGCCAGCCGGCGCTCGCGTAGGTGGGCAGCAAGCCGACGAGCAGCGTTGCGCCGGACATCGTGAGGACGGTCAGCGCGAGCACGCGCTTGCGGCCGAAGCGGTCGCCGAGCGGGCCCCAGAACAACCCGCCGAGCGGGCGGATCAGGAACGAGATCGCGAAGGTGCCGAGCGCGAACAGCGTCGCGCTGGCCGTGTTGCCGGGAAACAGCGCGGCGGAAATGTCTGCCAGTCCGTACGCGTAAATCCCGTAATCGAACCATTCTGTCGCGTTGCCGAGCGCAGCGGCCGCGATTGCGACGCGCGGGAGGCTGTGCGGCTCGTCGCCGCGGGAAGCCGTCTCGTCCGGAACGGACGCGGCGGCGGAAACGGAAGTCCACGATGGCACGTATCGCATGGGGGTCCTCGTTATCAGCATGCGCCCGGGCGGGCGCCGACGAGGATCAAAGTAATCCCGCCAATTAGCGACGCCCGATGTCATAGGACGATGTGGAGATCGGGGTTTTCCCGTGCCGTCGAGGGGCGGTCCGCACGCGGGCGTTACCGTTGAATTGACGGTCGAATTGGACGAGTGCTGAACGTTGTCTGCCTGCCGTGGCGAACACGCTGGCGGTCGGTACGTACGTACAAATCGGTCAGTTGCCGCCGCCTAGGAAACGCTGCACGGGACGCTTCAGGCATTCTTGCGCCACGGCAAGGCACAGGCCCTGAAATGCCTTCCATCCAACCGTATGTAGCCGATAGTCTCTGCCAAAAACGAACTCCAACATGTTCCACGAACTGGGATCCGATGTTACCGCTTGGAACCTTATCAGAACGCCGCCTTGCCCACCGATGCGCCACCGTCGACGAACAAGGTCTGTCCAGTGATAAAGCCTGCATCCTCTGACAAAAGGAACGCCGCGGCCGCCGCCAGCTCCTCAGGCTTGCCGAATCGCTTCATCGGAACAAGCGACAGAAAGCGCTGTTCCGCTTCGCTGCCGACGGGCGTGTTCTGCCGGAACAACTCGGTCTCGGTAGGCCCGGGCGCAACGGCATTGACCGTAATGCCGGTCTGCGCGAGTTCCAGCGCCCAGGTGCGCGTAAAGCTCATCATCGCGGCTTTAGCCGCCGCGTAGGCCGTGCGATTGGCGACGCCGAGCACGACGAGACTGGAGAGATTGACGACTCGCCCCCATCCGCGGTTCCGCATACCGGGTAGCAGCGCTTGCACGGTCTGCACGGCTGAGGTGAGATTGTGGCGGAAAGACGCTTCGAGATCGTCGAGATCAACCGCTTCAACGGCGGCCAGACGGACAAACCCTGCGTTGTTTACGACGCCGTCGAACGTATAACGTCCGACCAGCCGCTCCAACGTGCGTGTCGTAGCATCGCGATCGGTCAGATCGACGGAAACCAGTGTGCCAGGGAAGCTTGGGTCGTCGGCTCCGCGTGCGAGACCGATGACATGGTGTCCGTCGGCAGCAAGCCGGTGTGACAACGCGCGCCCGATACCCTTGCTGGCGCCCGTGACCAAAAACGTACGTTTGAGCATTACGAGAATCCTATAGATTTGGGACTGTACTCGTGGGAGAGGCCGGTCAGCCCCACCGGGAATTCAGAATGATGCTGCACAGGTTCGCGCGCTCGAAGCTAGGGTCCTTGTGCGCCAGAAAATCGTCGTTGAATGTGCCAAAGGTGGTGCCCGGTCGATGCTTCATGCCGTCGTAGAACGCGTCGATTATCTTTCCGGCGAAATCGGTGCCGCGAGGATAAGCCGCGACCACCGCCGCGCGCTGTTCCTCGGTAAACGCATCGAAGTCCCGTCCTGCCACGTCCATTCCAGCTCCAGCTTGCACCAGCGCGATCTCGCCGTGCATGTGCTCGGGAATGCCCGGCGTCGTATGGAGCGCCACAGCGGTCCATACCTTTGCCACGTCAGCCTCGTCAACATGATGGCTGCGCAGAAAATCACGCGCGGCGTTGGCGCCGTCTACTTCGAAACGAAGTTCACTTTCGCGATAGGACGAAGTCAAACCGATATCGTGGAACATGGACGCAACGTAGAGCAGTTCCGGGTCGAAGGCGACGCCATTTCGTTTTCCTAGCAGTGCGCCCCAGAGGTAGACGCGCGTCGAGTGATTGAACAGTAATTCGCTTTCCGTGTCGCGAATGAGCTGCGCGACCTCGCGCGCGAGCTGGCTGTCGGGAATGACGACGCCGAGCATGTCGCTCGCCGGCGCTGTTTTATTCTGCTTCATCGGGTGACCTCAGCTGTCAAGAGCGTGCGCTTCCCGCGCTACGCTTGGCTTGCCGACCGCCTCATGTGGGCGGTCGGTTCCGCGCCGAAACTGACCGGCGGCGTTACACCGAGGAAGTTACGCTTCGCGTGGGTTATGAAACAGGCCCAAGATCGAGCAATCCGAATGTACTATCGCCCCCATGACAACGCTCTCCATTGGCCTCGATCGCGCCGGCCGCACCTCGCTATCGGCACAAATTTACGGATCGATCCGGGACGCGATCGAATCGGGGCAGCTTGCCGCTGGCGCGAGGCTGCCGTCTTGGTCGGATCTCGCCACGCAGCTCGGCGTGTCACGGGGCACTGTGCGGGCCGCGTATGAACGGCTGATCGACGAGCAGTTCGCGATCGGCCTTGGGGCGGCCGGCACCCGGGTAACCGCGCGGCCTTTGGCGGCAGCGACCGGATGGTCGCCGGAGGCGCCGCCGCTGCCGGATCTTTTCTACGACTTCAGCGCGGCGCCTTTGGCCTTTCAAATGGGCGTGCCTTCCCAAGACGCCTTTCCGTTTAAGCTCTGGTCGCGCATTCAGGCGCGCGCGGCACGCCGGGCGGCAGCGGCTCCTGTCTGCTACCCCGATCCGCGCGGCGATCCGGAGTTGCGACAGGAGATCGCGGCGTATCTTGGCGTCTCCCGTGGACTTAGATGCAGTCCCTCCCAGGTCTTTGTCGCGGCAGGTTTCTCCGGATCGCTCAATCTGGCGATTCGGGGCCTGCGCCTAGAAGGTCGACAAGCCTGGATGGAAGATCCGGGCTTTCCGCTCACGCGCACGGCGCTCGAGCTGGCCGGCATGACCGTGGCAGGGGTCCCTGTGGACGCGGACGGGTTCGATATCCACGCAGGCATCCGGTTCGCGCCCAAAGCGGCACTGGCGGTAGTAACGCCCGGCCAGCAGGCTCCGCTCGGTATGACGATGTCGCTCGCCCGACGGATTTCGCTCTTAGGCTGGGCCAAACAACACGACGCCTGGATTGTCGAGGACGATTATCTCGGCGAGCTGCAGTTGAAAGGACGCGCCGCCCCGGCGCTTGCCTCGCTCGATCAGGACGGGCGAGTGCTGCACATCGGCACCTTTAGCAAGACGATCAGTCCAGCACTGCGCCTTGGATTTCTCGTAGTCCCGCCGGATATGGTGCGCCGCTTTGGCGACGTCGCAGCGTGTCTGGCGCCTGCCCCGGCCGCATCCGAGCAGCACGCCGTGACCGAGTTCATGCATGACGGGCACTACCTTCGCCATCTGCGGCGAATGAAGCGTCTTTACGCCGCCCGACAGCAAGCGCTGGTTCGTTGTCTGAAGGACCTGGGCTCGGATTCGATGAAAGTGCAGGCCGCCGCAGGAATGACTGTCGTGGTCGCACTTCCCCCGTCCGTATCGGATCTCGATGTCGCCGCGCGAGCCCGAGCTTTCGGGTTGGCCCCAGTTCCTCTCTCACCCTGGTACACGAGCAAGTCGGCGCAGCAGGGGCTGCTACTCGGTGTGACCAACCTGGATGAGAGAACCCTGGCGGCCAATTGTTCGCGCCTGCTGGAGCTCATTCTCGGACGCCACTAACGGACAAACGGCGCCAGCTCTCCCGTCGCCTCTTGGTACATTGAAAATGTTCATTCCTGGTGCTTTTGGGTACCCGCATGTCGCTCGACAATGCAGAGACACAAAGGAGCCTGATACCCATGAACATTCAATCGATTGTAGGAACAGCATGCGCGGTCGTGGCCTTCGGGATAGCCGTGCCGGCCGTTGCGCATGGCACGGCAGAAACTGTCACACCAAACTTTCAGCACTCCATTCCCAACATCGCGGGCAAGTCCTTGACCGCTGTCGTCGTTGACTATGCACCTGGTGCGGCGTCGCCCGTGCACAGGCACGCGGGCTCGGCTTTCGTCTATGCCTACGTGGTCGCGGGCGAGATCGAGTCACAGGTCGATGGCGATCCAACCCGTATCTACCATGCCGGCGAGAGCTTTTTCGAGGAGCCCGGCGCGGTTCATCGCATCAGCCGCAACGCGAGCAAAACAAGGCCCGCAAAGTTGCTTGCCGTTTTCGTTGCGGACAGCACTGACAAACGCCTGACCAGTCCCATCCAGTAAACCACCGCCTCAAGGAGCTACCTCATGAGCAAGCGTCTCGATTACACGCAGATTGCGCCCGCGGGCGTCAAAGCCCTGGGTCACGTCTATGGCTACGTCATGCAAAGCGACCTGCCGCCGGTCCTCGTCGACCTTGTCTACCTGCGCGTCTCGCAGATTAACAACTGCGCCTATTGCCTCGACATGCATACGCGCGACCTGCTGAAAAAGGGCGTGCAGGTTGAAAAGCTGGCGCTCGTGCAGGCATGGAGGGAAGCAGGCCATCTGTTCGACGAGCGCGAACGTGCGGCACTCGCCTGGGCCGAATCGGTCACGCTGGTCGCGCAAACCGGCGTGCCGAACGCGTCCTACGAGGCTGCACGCGCCGCGTTCAACGAACGCGAACTGGTTGACCTGACCATCGCAGTGGGTCTGATGAATACCTATAACCGGATGGCGATCAGCTTCCGAAACACACCTCAAGCCGTGATGGAGCAGTAAAGCGCCTGATGTGTGTGTATACCGTAAAAATTTGCTCGTTTTGGCATAAGCTGCGCCCAATGATCCAAAGCAATGCTCCGGGCTCTATGGATAGGCGCAGCACGAGTCTGTATCTTCCGAGTTATCGATATGACGATCCTTGCCGGCATCAAGATTTCCGACAGCGCGATGGCGCGGTTTCGAGCGAACTCACTCGAGACACGCAGTCAGATCTGCTTTTCCGTCGCTCTACCCTGGTGTTTCTTTTTGGCGCTTTGACGGGAGAGCGACTGCAGTTGAAATAGGACCCGGAACTTCTCTACATCGGTGCGATGTTCCATGACCCCGGACTTACAGAGCAGCTATGCACGTCCCGGAACCGGTTCGAGGTCGATAGCGCGAACGCCGCTCGACGTTTCCTTAAGAATCATCGCATTCCTGACGACGAGAATGGTCTGGTATGGGACGCGATTGAGATACCCGGAGTCGAGCCGAAAAGTATCCATTCTTTCAAAATACTGCGGCGTGTCCGGTGTGTTCGTCCGTTGCGTGGACGAGCCGATTGCCGCCGAGCGATTTTGCTCGATACAGCGCCTGGTCGGCAACCGAGAGCAGGTGGGTAAGCGAAGCCGTCTCACGATCCGACTCGGCCAGACCAATGCTTACGGTAGCGCGGAAGCGATTGCCGTCAGCGCCATGCGATATCGCCGCGAACCGGTTTGCGACGGTCTCTGCCACCGTTCTTGCGCGGTGGGTGTCGTAACTTGGCAGCAGCGCAGCGAATTCTTCTCCGCCGATGCGCGCAAGAACCCCGCTCGTCTCTGCGTCGACAACGGATCGAACCGTATCCGCGAATGACTTCAATACCTCGTCGCCGGTTTTGTGCCCGAAGCGATCGTTGATTCTCTTGAATTGATCAAGATCAAATGCAAGGAGCGTGACAGGTAGCCGACGCATCCCGTGCTCGTGGATAACCCGCTCTCCCTCTTCGAAAAAAAGCCGGCGATTACCCAGGCGAGTCAAGTAATCGGTACGGGACTCCTGCAAGAGCTCGCCATGAATTTCTTCCCGTGTCAGGCGGAGCAACGTCATCGGCAAAATAACGGAATAAAGGACTCCCTCGTACATGGTGATTTTGCTGGCAATTGATTGTGCGCCCGCGCCAAAAACCGAGATCAGCCATGGCAGGGCGAACGCTCTGGTGGCATAGAACAATGCGTGGATTCCCGTCACGACCACCGCGACGCGTCGGGATTGAACCGCTGGAATGCCATCGCATCGGGTGAGCTCGAGGGCCGTCATGGCGGAGACGAGCGCGATCGGGATTGCGCTGACATAGAGCCAAATGGCCGTCTGAGAGGATGCTGTAGAGGCCGTCCATGTCAGCCCCATCAAGAGAAGCAAACCCGTTGAGCTTCTGACATACCGTCGGCCGTTGAACATGGCGACGGCATGTAGAACGAGCAAATAGCCACCCAGAATCACGAGGTTGCTCACGGCGGCGCCAGCGGCACCCAGCAGTTCGCGCCGAAATGTCGCGAGCGCGCAGCCGCCTCCGAGTGCCGCATATCCGATCGCCAGCATTCGCAGTTCGTTGCCGCGCTTGGGATGTGAAATATGTTCCCAGTACGTCATGGCGGAACTGGCAAGCAAGGTTCCGATCGCCAGCAGGTAGAGGGTAGCTAGATCGACTGTCATTGCCGACGCCAAGGCGAGTCCCCGCCATGACGAGGAGAGGTTGAGGGAATACCGAGATAACGGCAGACGAGTCGAATTCTTGAAAAAAGTCCGGACTTGACCGCATGCGCCGTAAACCCCCGGGTCTGACGGGGCCGTCCAGGCGCCGTGAGCGGCGATGAGGGGCAAGCTCGGTTGTTGCTCGGTTCGCTGGAACCCCTTGCAGCGGAACCGGCGGGTTTTGTGAAACCGTCTCTCCGCCCGCCCTTGCGTCGCGAGCAGGACCAGCGGCACGGCCCACGCCAGTCCCTAACGAAACGCCCGCATCTGCCCCGTCATCATCTGCAGCATCTTATTGGCGGCCACCGACAGCTTGCGACCCACGCGCGTGACCATGTGCGCCTCGGCGTTCTCTAGGATCGGATGCGCGATCTCGATCGCGAACAGCTCCTTGGCCTGCAGTTCGGCAGCCACCGCGAAGGCCGGCATCACCGAGATGCCGAGTCCCGATTTCACGAACTCCTTCAGGATCGCGAAGGAATTGGTGGTGATGATCGGCGCTAGACGCACGCGCTCGGCATATTCCACGGCCTCCATCATCTGCCGCGTGCCGTACGACGGGTGAGTCGCCGCCAGCGGGTAGGTCGCGAGTTGCTGCACCGTCAGCACCTTGTGGCTGCGGCGAGGGAAATCGGGGCCGACGATTGCCATCATCGGCTGCCGCTTCGACGCGCGCGACACGAGCTTGGGTTCGGCGGGCGGGTTGTAGACGAGGCCGATCTCGCCCTCGTCGTTAGAGATTTTGCGGATCACGTCGTTGGTGCTGCCCACGTCGAGGTTGACGCGGATCCCGGGGAACTGCCGGCAGAACTGCTGCATCGGCCCGGCCAACAGATCCGAGACGAACCCCTCGCCGAGCACGAGGCTGACCTGCCCGGTCTTGAGCCCGCGCAACTCTTGCAGGCGCGAGATCAGGTCGTCGCGGTGCGCGAGCTGCTCGCGGAAATACTCGATCACGCAGCGTCCTGCGTCGGTGGGCGTCACGCCGCGCGCGTGGCGCTCCACCAGCGTGGCGTCGAGTTCTTTCTCCAGCAACCCGATCTGGCGGCTCACGGCCGAGGGCGCCACGTCCAGCCAGTCGGCCGCGGCGCGGATCGTGCCGCAGCGCACGGCCTCGTAGAAATAGACGATCCGGCTGTCGGTAAGGGTGTCGCTCATGATCGTGGCGTTCTAAAAAATAGAACAATCTCAATATTGGCGTTGATTGATTATACGGTTCGCCGGCCCGAAGATCGTTGTCATGCAAGGCGGGCGCAAGTTGACGCGCCGCCCTCGAACCAACAGCTATCGGGAGTCGTCGGATGAAAACGGTGGGCGTGATCGGTCTGGGCAACATGGGGCGCGGCATGGCGGGTTCGCTGCGGCGCGGCGGCTACACGGTGCTGGGCTACGACGCGGCGCCGGGCGTGGCGCGCGGGCTGGCCGAACAGGAGGTCCTGTCGGCGCGCGATTCGGTGGCCGAGGTCGCCCGCGATGCCGACGTGCTGCTGCTGTCGCTGCCGACTTCAGCGGTGGTCGAGGCGGTGGTGGTCGGTGCGGGCGGCGTACTCGAGAACGCGAGGCCGGGCAGCATCGTGATCGACACCACCACGGCCGATCCGGACAGCACGCGGCGCGTGGCGGCGGCGCTGGCCGCGCGCGGCATCGGCTTCGTCGACGGGCCGGTGAGCGGCGGCCCGAAGGGCGCGGCCACTGCCACCATGACCATGGTGCTGGGCGGCTCGGACAGCGATATCGCGGCCGTCGAGCCGGTCCTCTCGGTGATCAGCGCCAAGCGCGTGCACGTGGGCCCGGTGGGCGCCGGCCACGTCACCAAGCTGCTCAACAATCTGCTGACCGGCGTGCACCTGCTCGTCGCCAGCGAGGCAGTGCGCACCGCGCGCGCGGCCGGTGTCGATCCGGAAAAGCTGGTCGAAGCGCTCAACGGCGGCTCCGGGCGCAACAGCGCGACGCTGACCAACTACCCGACCTGGATCTTCAATGGCAAGTTCGACTCCGGTTTCACCATGAAACTGATGCGCAAGGACGTGCGGCTCGCGCTGGGGCTGCTCGACCAGTTCGACAGCGTCGCGCCGGTGGCGCGCGAGGCGGCGCGCGTGTGGGCTGCCAGCGAGTTATCCGTCGCCGACGGCGAGGACTTCAACCGCATCGTCGACTTCCTCGACCCCGCTTGAGGGCGGGCAGCCCGCGCCACGATCCCGTTCGACCCACCCATACGGAAACCCAACATGACCCAGCACGCAGACCAGTTGCTCGCCGCCTTCGCGCAGTTCTTTCCCGGTGCCTCCGCGATCGGCTCGTATATCGACGGCGAGCTCGTCGCCGGCCAGGGCGATACGATCCAGCTTTACGATGCGGCGACGGGCGAAGCCACGCTCGCCTACCGCGACGCCGGCGCAGCCGTGATCGACCATGCCGCCGAAAGTGCGCGCCGCGCGCAGCGCGAATGGTGGGCGCTGACGCATGCCGCGCGCGGTCGCGTGATGCAGGAAGTGGCGCGCGCGGTCCGCGCCGAGGCCGAGGCGATCGCGCGGCTGGAGGCGCTCGGCTCGGGCAAGCCGATTCGCGACTGCCGCGGCGAGGTAGGCAAGGTCGCCGAGATGTTTGAGTACTACGCGGGTTGGACCGACAAGTTCTACGGCAGCGTGATCCCGGTGCCGACCTCGCACCTCAACTACACGCGCCGCGAGCCGGCCGGCGTGGTGCTGCAGATCACGCCCTGGAACGCGCCGGTGTTCACCTGCGGCTGGCAGGTGGCGCCCGCGGTGGCGATGGGCAACGGCGTGCTGCTCAAGCCCTCGGAGCTGACACCCTTCACGTCGCTGGCGGTCGCCCGGCTCGGCGAGCGGGCCGGGCTGCCGCGTGGCCTGGTCAACGTGCTGGCTGGCTTCGGCCATACCGCGGGGCAGGCCGCGATCGCGCATCGCGTGGTCAGCAAGGTGGTGTTCGTCGGTTCGCCGGCGACCGGTGCGCGCATCGCCGAGGCCGCCGCGCGCCGCGTACTGCCGTGCGTGCTGGAGCTGGGCGGCAAGTCGGCCAATATCGTGTTCGCGGATGCCGATCTCAAGCGCGCCGCGCTGACCGCCCAGGCCGCGATCTTCGCCGGCGCGGGCCAGAGTTGCGTGGCCGGCTCGCGTCTGCTGGTGCAGCGCGCCGTCTACGACGAATTCGTCGCGATGGTGGCGGCCGGCGCGAAGAAGATCCGTGTCGGCGCACCGCTCGACGAGGCGACCGAGGTAGGCCCGATCAACAATCGCAAACAGTATGACCACGTGATGTCGATGATCGAGAGCGGCGTGGCGGCTGGCGCCACGCTCGCATGCGGCTCGGCCGAGCGCGTCGGGGAAGGCCGCGGCGGCTACTTCGTCGCGCCGACCGTGTTGACCGGCGTGTCTAACTCGATGGAGGTTGCGCGCACCGAGATCTTCGGGCCGGTGGCGGCCGCCATCCCGTTCGACACCGAGGAGGAGGCGATCGCGATCGCCAACGACACCGACTTCGGCCTGGCCGGTGCGGCCTGGACGACCGACGTGGCGCGTGCGCATCGTGTGGCCGCGCAGGTGAATGCCGGCACCTTCTGGGTCAACGGCTACAAGACCATCAACGTGGCTTCCCCGTTCGGCGGCTACGGCATGAGCGGCTACGGCCGCTCGAGCGGGGTCGAGGCACTGTACGAATACACGCAGACCAAGAGCGTATGGGTCGAGACGGCCGAAGCGCCGGCCACCGCATTCGGTTATCTGTAACCACCGGCCCACATTCGACGGCAGCCGGGCTTCAAGGGGAGACTCGTCATGGAACACGCACTGGGTATCGAGCGCCGCGAGCTTGGCGGCGCGGCCACCGCCAAGGTCCTGCTTTACGCGGCCGGCATCCTTCTGGTCGCCGAATGGATCGGCTCGTTCACGTTCAAGCTCGGGCCCGGCAAGGTCGTGCTGCTGCCGATGATCTGGGCGCTGCTGCTCGGCGCCGCGGTGGGGCTGGCCAGCGCGCGCTGGAACAGCAGCGCGCGCCTGAGCGTACCCGACCAGTTCTTCGCGGCCGCGATCCTGCAGCCGGCGCTGCTGCTGTTTGTCTCCAAGCTCGGGCTGATGGTGGGCAGCGCGCTGCCGAAGCTGGCGTCGGCCGGCTGGGCGCTGGCCTTCCAGGAATTCGGCCACTTCGTCGGCACCATCCTGCTCGGCCTGCCGCTCGCGTTGCTGCTCGGCATCAAGCGCGAGGCGATCGGCGCGACGTTTTCGGTGGGCCGCGAGCCGAGCCTGGCGATCATCGGCGAGAAGTACGGCATGGATTCGGCCGAGGGGCGCGGCGTGCTGGCCGAGTATCTGACCGGCACCGTGTTCGGTGCGGTGTTCATTGCCGTGTTCGCGGGTTTCGTGAGCAGCCTCGGCATCTTCGATCCGCTCGCGCTGGCGATGGGCTCGGGTGTCGGTTCGGGCAGCATGATGGCGGCCGCCTCGGGCGCGATCGCCGCGCAGCAGGACCCGGAGACGGCGAAATCGGTGCTCGCGTTCGCCGCGGCCAGCAACCTGATTACCACCACCATCGGCACCTACTTCACGCTGTTCATCTCGCTGCCGCTCGCAGTCTGGGGCTATCGCGTGCTGGAGCCGCTGATCGGCCGCACCACGAAGGCATCGGCGCAGCCCGAGGCGGCCAGCCCGTCGCTGGGTGACGTGCGGACCGAGGCGCCCGCGCTCGGCTACGGCGGCAAGCTGCTGGCCTGGATCGTGACGGCCGCGATGGCGCTGGTGTGCGACTGGATCGCCCATGGCACCACGCCGCTGGCGGGACTGCCGGGAATCGCGATCATGGTGTGCGCGACGATCGTCGGCGATGCGTTGGCGAGCGTGACGGGGCGGCGGATTCCGGCGGTCTGCTGGGTATCGGTCGTGGCGATGTTCCTGACCTCGCCGTGGTCGCCGTGGGCTTCGCAGATCGCCGCGCTCAGCTCGCACAACGATTTCCTCGGGGTGACGACGCCGATGCTGGTGTTCGCGGGGCTGTCGATCGCCAAGGACATCCCGGCCTTCCGCAGGCTCGGCTGGCGCATCGTGCTGGTGTCCTTCGTGGCCAATGCCGGCACGTTCATCGGCGCGACTCTGGTGGCGCAACTGTTCCATATCTGATGCCTCGCGGCACGGCGGCGGGCGGCATGGACGGGCCCGCCGCCGTGCCGCGACGACCGACAAAGCGTTCCCATCCGCATGAAACTGATCGATTCCATCGTCGCGCACGCCGACGAACTGACGGCAATACGCCGCGATATCCATGCCCATCCCGAGGTCGGCTACGACGTGTTCCGCACTGCAGAGCTCGTCGCCGCGTGGCTCGAGCAATGGGGCTATGCCGTCACGCGTGGCGTCGGCCGTACCGGCGTGGTCGGCACCTTGAAGCGCGGCAGCAGCCCGCGCGCCATCGGCTTGCGCGCCGACATGGACGCGCTGCCCGTGCAGGAGGCCAACACCTTCGCGCATCGCTCGACGGTGCCCGGCGCGATGCATGCCTGCGGCCACGACGGGCACACGGCCATGCTGCTCGGGGCCGCGCGTCATCTGGCGCGGCATGGCGAGTTCGACGGCACCGTGCAGCTGTTCTTCCAGCCGGCCGAGGAGGCGGGCGGCGGCGCGCGCGCGATGATCGAGGATGGCCTGTTCGAGCGTTTCCCCGTGGACGCGGTGTTCGGGCTGCACAACTGGCCCGGTATCGCGGCCGGCGATTTCGCTGTGCGGCCGGGGCCGCTGATGGCCTCGACCAGCCTGTTCCGGATCAACTTGCGCGGGGCCGGCTGCCACGCGGCCATGCCGCATCTGGGCCGCGATCCGGTGTTCGCGGCGGGGCAGGTGCTGAGCGCGCTGCAGGGGATCGTCACGCGCAACCGGAATCCGGTCGACGGCGCGGTGCTGTCGGTTACGCAGGTGCATGCGGGCGAGGCGATGAACGTGGTGCCGACCGATGCCTGGCTCGGTGGCACGGTGCGGACCTTCTCCGATGCGACGCTCGATCTGATCGAGACGCGCATGCGTGCCGTGGTGGCCGCAACGGCCATGGCCTTCGATTGCGAGAGCGACGTGGATTTCCAGCGCCAGTATCCGGCTACCGTGAACGACGCCGAGCAGACGGCGGTGGCGGTGGCGGTGATGCGCGAGCTGGTGGGCGACGCGCACGTAAACGCCGCAGTCGATCCGACCATGGCGGCGGAGGATTTCTCGTTCATGCTGCGCGAGAAGCCGGGGTGTTATGCGTTCCTCGGAAATGGGGCGGGCGATCATCGCGTGCATGGGCATGGCGGCGGGCCTTGCCTGCTGCATAACGCGAGTTACGACTTCAACGATGCGTTGCTGCCCGTGGGCGCGAGCTATTTCGTGAGGCTGGTGGAGCGGGTTTTGGGGCGGTAGGGAGGCTGTGCTCGCATACTCGGACGCGTTCCCACCAATCATGCGAGGGCATACGCGCGATGCGCATCGATTAGCCGGCCTTTCTGGGTTCGCTCTTTCTGGCGCGTCTTGCAGACCAGATGCTGCTATTTCTGGTACCGCTCGTCGTCTTTCAGGACACCCAGAAAGCAACGTGGTCCGGGCTCGCTTTTTTCATCGAAACGCTCCCGCGATTCATTGCTTTCCCGATCTGCGGTGCACTGACCGACCGCGGATCCCCTCGCGTGCTGCGAATGAGCCAGGCCAGCCGGGCTGTCGCTTGCCTGATTGGCATCGTCGGCTATGTCGCCTGGAGCGGAATCAGCTGGCTGATCGCGCTGTCCGCCGTATGCGGTGCGCTCACGAGCCCGGGTCTCGTCGCTCGAGAGGTGCTGCTGCCGCAGATTCTTCCGCAGCAGCGCGTCGAGGAAGTGCTGGCCCATTCGCAGCTCGCCGATCAGTTGGGCGTCGTGCTCGGGCCCATCGTCGCGGCGGCGCGGCCGGGATTGTGCACCTGGGAATGGGGCGTCGCGTGCGAGGCGTTACTGTTTGTCGCGGCGGATATGTCGGCGCTTGTATGGCAACGGACCAGCACGGCGCGCATCGCGCGTCCCGAGCGCGTGGCGGGGCCATGGTATGCGCCGTTCGGCGTGGCGCTGACGCATGTCCTCACGCTGCCGGGGCTCTCGCTGCCGATCATGCTTGCGGCGGCGGAAAACCTCGTGATCGGTACGACACTGGCAACGTCGGCTGCCATGGTCACCCGCATGTTCCGGCAGTCAGGCGGGTTCTACGCCGCGCTGCAGGTCGTGGGTGCCGTCGCGACGGTCGTGATCCTGCTGTTCGTCGCGCGTATCGAGGTATCGCGCGTGCGGCTCGGTGTCGTTGCATTCGTTGCGATCGCGGCCTGCGGCTTGGTGATGAGGCTGTCGGGTTCGATCGCGATGTACGTCGCCGGTTTCGAAAAGATGTCCAACGTATACATCCGCAGCGCGCGGTAGGCGATCATCCCCCCGCGGGACTAAGGCAAGACGACGGGCGTCATCGTCCTGCTGAACAACGCGACGCAGCCGCTTGCCGGGTTGCTCGTCGGACTCTCCTGCGGGCATGGGCGCGTGGCACCCGCCGTGATGCTTACGTCGATCGGCATGGCGATACAGGGTGGCGCGACCATTGCCCTCGCCCCAGCGCGGACGCGATCGGCCGCGCGCGTTTCGGACTGACCCCAAGCCGGCGACGCATCGGCAGAATCGGCCTACGCAGCGGGCGCCACCGACGCGCCGGCGATCTTGTGCCGCGCGAGAGCCTCGGCGACGAACCCGGATGCCTTTGCTTCCTCGACGAATGCCCGCAACGTCTCGGCTGCCGCCGCACCGCGGCTCTTCGGCAAACCCATCGCCTGACGGATCACCATGAATCGCTCGTCGAGCAAGCGCAGGCCAGGTGCCTGACGGGCGTCCGCCACGAGCTGTTGCTTGACGCCGGCGGCGACTTCCAGGCCCTCATCGAGGAACGTTCGGACAACGGTAGGAGATGACGGTGCCCGCACGATCCGCGCATGCTTCAACTCGCGAGTGAGGAACAAATCGTAGGCGCTTCCCTCGCCAACTGCCACGCGGATCGACGGCTGGTCGACATCGTCGTTGGTGCGAATCGGCGACGCAGCGCGCACCATGTAATAGCCTTCGATCAGCACGTAAGGATCCGTAAACGCGATGGTTTCTCCTCGCCGTGGATCGATGGCGAAGAAGCCGACGTCTGCTCGTTCGTCGCTGACCGCCTGAACGGACTTGCCCGCCGTATCGAAGACCACCAGTTCGAGCGCGACACCGAGCGTTGCGGCAAAGGCGCGCGCCAGGTCGACCGAAACACCGGTCGGGGCACCCGATGCGTCCTTGCCCGCGAGAATGGGGTTCCCGAGATTGATCGATGCCCGCAGCTTGCCGGCAGGGGTGAATGCGTGAATGACGGATGGATCGGGTTTCATGTTGATGGTGTGAAGAACTGACATTCAAGGGTGGGAGCGGGGCCTTCAGCTACAGACCCGCGCATCGCTCGACGCGCGTTGCGCCGGCGCTCGGGGCCTCAGCAGTATCGCCACGGCAAGTACGCTGGCCAGCGCGATACCGCCCGCGAGAAGGAACGCGCTGAGGAACGTATGGCTTTCCTGCACGAGAAAGCCGGTTGCAGCCGGGCCGACGATGCCTGCGCAGTTCGCGATCGCATGTACGCATCCACCGACACTGCCGAGTTTCGGGCCGGGGATCGTGTCCTGGATCAGCGCCCAATAGGCGCTGCCGCTCAGATAAAGGGCAAACACCGCAATGGCCATCAGCAGCAGCGCACCGAGCGTCGTGGTCACGGCGCCGGCCAGCGTGACGCACAGGCCTGCCGTGCCGAGACAGGCGATCAATACCCGCTTGCGCGCAAGCAGCGCATTGCCCGTCCGGCGAAAGATCAGATCGGACAGCACGCCGCTCAGTCCGTAGCCGACGAACCCGAGCAGCCAGGGCAGCACCGTCGCGAGACTCATGCTTTTGAGGCTCAGGTGACGGTCCATCGTCAGAAAGGTGGGGAACCACGTGAGAAAGAAAAACAGGATGTAGCTGTAACCGAAGTACGAAATCATCGCCGCGAGAATTGCAGGCTGCCTGAGGTAGAAGCCGATGGACCGCAGGTCGGAAGGGCTTTCGGCGACGCTTCGATCGGATTCGATCAGCCGGCGTTCTTCAGCGGAGACGCGTGCATGCTGGTGCGGCTTGTCCGTCGCCATGAACACCCAGAACACCAGCCAGAGCAAGCCGAAACACGCGATTCCGGCGAATGCGACGCGCCAGCCGTAAGCGGCAGTCAACAGGCCGACTACCGGCCCCGCCACCGCGCCGCCCAGCGGCAGGCCGCAATTCGCGAAGCCGAACGCGGTCGCCGATTCCTTGTGCGGGAACCAGTTGTTCACGATCTTGTTGATCGTCGTCGCGAGCGGACCTTCGGCCATGCCGAACAGGGTGCGCACTGCCAGCAGCGATCCGAAGCCGCTGGCAAGGCCGGTCGCGCCGCATAGCAACGACCAGGTCAGGACGGCTCCCGAGAAAACCCGCTTGCCGCCCCAGCGGTCCGCCGCCCATCCGCCAATGAAATTGAATACCGCATAGCCGATGAAGAACGTCGAAAACAGCAGCCCGAGGCTGCTCGGCGACATATGCAGTTCCCGCATGACGGCGGGCGCCGCGACGGACAGCGCCGCACGGTCGAGATAGTTGATGAAGCCTGCGATGAACAGCAGCAGGACGATGCGCCATCGAATGTTTGTCACCTGTCGCTCCTTGGAGCTTGTTATGTGCTTGACGGCCGGGCGCTCGTACGCGCCATCCGGTCCGCCGCTTGGTCGGTTCGCCGCCGCGCCGCGCGTTCGGAACCGCGCGAGCGTGGCGGGCCACGCTCGCGAACGAGGCGTTCAGCGCCGCGGATGCGCGATCCCTTCCAGCATGGCGAGCTGGGCCGCGCCGATATCGATGCCCTCCGCCATCTGGCGCTCCAGGCGGCCGAGTTCGATCTCGCCGGGCACGATCACGGGCACGTCCGGATCGGCGGGTTTGGAGCCGTGCAAGATCGCCGCATAGTCGGCCATATGCTTGGCGAGCCATTCGGTGCTGCCGAGCTTGGTCGTATCGATGAGGATGAAGAAGTGGCCAAGGTTCTGCGGTTGTTCGGGATCGTCTTCCCACGACTTGACGTGCGTGAGATAGGCGGCGCCGGAAAGCAGTCCCGCGAACAGATCGACCACCAGCGCGAGGCCGTAGCCCTTGTGGCCGCCGATCGGCAGCAGGAAGCCATCGAGCGCGGCTTTCGGATCGGTGGTCGGTTTGCCCTGTGCATCGGTTGCCCAATCGCCGGGAATCGGTTCGCCGCGCTTGAGCGCGTTGCGAATCTTCGCCCGGGCCGCGACGCTGATCGCCATGTCGAGCATGAACGGACGGCCATTCGGGTCGGGGACGCCAAAGCCGACGGGACTGTTGCCCAGGCGAGCGTCGGTGCCGCCCCACGGCGCGATCGTCGTCGTTGCGTTACTGCCGATGATGCTGGCGAAGCCCTGCATCGCGGCCAGGTACGAATACGGTGACACGGGGCCGAAGTGGTTGCTGCCGCGCACGAACACACAGGCGATGCCATGTTCGCGTGCAGCGGTCATCGCCAGCTCGAGTGCGCGATAGCCGACGAGCGGGCCGATGCCGTTGTCGCCGTCGAGGCGGTGAAGCGCCGGCGCCACCTGTTCGGCGGTGATCGAAGGCGCGGGATTGATGCCGCCGATGCGCAGGCGCGCGGCGTACGACTCGATGCGGCTCGTGCCGTGCGTGCGCAAACCGAACAGATCGGCAAGTACGAGGATCGTGGCGGTGTCCGTCGCGTCGGTGCGCGTCAGGCCGAGCGAGCAGAGGGCCTCGATCGTCAGCTCGGTCAGATGTGCCTTGCTGACGATGCCGTGGGTTGGAGTGGGCTGGGTCATGGAATGCGTTGTCTCCTTCGATTTGAACGCTGTGCGGTTCAAGCGGCTGCGCACGGCACGACGCTTGCGTTTCGCACATGATCGTGCAGGAGCGGTTCACGCAACAAACGCATATTTTCGATTGATTGGTGCGTGGTGCGCACGAATCGAACCCGACCACCGGATGCGCACGAACGCCTTGCCTTGCCGCCTGAAGTCCGGGCGGCGGCACTCGCTTATGCAGTAGAGCTGGCAGGCGGCAGATCGGGCGCACGCATTTCCGTCAACAACTGAAGGAAGAAGCGGCCCGCCGAGGACAAACCGCGGCCGCGACGCTGGAGTACCCCCAGCGTTCGCCGGATGGGCGGATCGACGAGCGCGACACTGGTCAGGGCTTTGTGCGGGCCGCGGGGCATCGCGAGCCGCGGCACGACACCGACACCCAAGCCGGCTTCGATCAGACTCACGAGAGCGGGCACGTGGCGTACCTCGCAGAACCATTTGGGCCGGTCGGCGACGCCCGCCAGCGCTTCGTCTATGACCGCGCGATTGCCGCTGCCTTGTGCGATGGCCAAGTATTCGAGGTTCGCGAGTTCCGCCCACGCGACGGATTTGCGTTTTGCGAGCGGATGACTGCGCGGGCAGGCGAGCACGAAAGGGTCGTCGAGCAGCGGTGTGAATTCGATGTCCGGCTCTTCAGTGCCGACGTAAGTCAGGCCAAAATCGGCTTCCCCACGCGCGACGGCGAGAAAGACCGTCGACGACGGTTCGTCGATGAGACGAAGGCGAATGCCCGGGTAACGCTGATGATAGGTCGCAATGGCTTCCGGAAGGAAATAGCGCACCGCCGACGGCACGCATGCGACAGTGAGTTCGCCGGTCATTTTGCGCGCAAGATCGTCGAACTCGAGCATCGAGTTGTCGACCTCGTTGAGGATGCGGTGAGCGCGCTCGAGAAACCCGCGACCTACGATCGTCAGGTCCATCTTCCGTGTCGTTCGCTCGAACAGTCTGACGCCCAGCACTTCCTCCAGTTTTTCTATCCGACGCGATAGCGCGGACGCCGATAGATGCAATGTGTCGGCCGCGGCGCGAAAGCTGCCCAGGTCGGCCGTCGCGACGAAGGCCCGCAAGTCCGATATCTCGAAGTTCATTCCGATGACCGCAGCGATGGAAAGGGATGCTCAGTTTCGGGTGCACCGATTGGCACTGTCAATCCGTGCGCGCGGCGCATGAATTCGCTGGTGCCAGGCTGCTGCGGAGGCGATATGCCGCGCGGGTATGAGTTGTCAGGGCGCAGAGTTCTGCCTCTTGGTAAGGCGGAATCATACCGACGAGGCTCGCTGCCTGTCGGTGATGGTTCGTGGGTGCATGTCGCCCCGCTATCGCCGGAAGCCGGGAGAGTAGTCAACTAGCGTTCACCGGTAGCGGCGCGACGCCGTTCGCGATCGGCGACCGGCCAAGATGGCATCGGGTGGATGCGGGCATCACGTATCGGGTGCCTAAGCGCACCGACTTGCATATGTCGATGGTTTATCAGCGTCGGGCCGGCGATGCGAGCGCCGTTGCGATCAACTTCTTCGGACCGTCAGGCGCGGGGCCGGGCAGAGCAGTCAAATCGCCGTGCTGGCAGTCCACCAGCATTCGCTAACGGCAGCTTTACCGTTCATTGCGGCAATGATCACAGCTAAATCGCTGCGGGCGGTCGTGTCGCACGTGACGCTACCCTCCAATGTCGGCGCACGCTCGGTTCGCTTGCGGCTGTTTCCGTGATCGTGGCGGCAACACTCCCGTTTCCGCCGCGGCGGGCGCTCGGTGCGTTCGTCCGACTATTCTCGAAACGAGAACGATCAATTCTCCGCAGCGGGGATTCTGTCGCGACCGCCGAGTTTCTAGACTTGCCCCAAGCGATGAGACCTGCTCGTCGCACCTTCCACAGGGAAACAGTCATGAAGCTCTACGTTCACCCGCTTTCCGGTCATTCGCACCGCGCCCGCCTGCTCATCTCGCTGCTCGGCATCGAGCACGAACTGATCGAAGTCGACCTCGCCGCCGGCGCGCACAAGTCGCCTGAATTTCTGGCGCTGAACCGCTTCGGCCAGGTGCCGGTGCTGGTCCACGGGGACACCGTGATCGCCGATTCGAATGCCATCCTCGTGTATCTCGCGCGCACCTCGGGCAACAGCGACTACCTCCCGCAATCGCCCGTGCAGGAAGCCGCCGTGCAGCGCTGGTTGTCCGTCGCGGCCGGCGAGATCGCATTCGGCCCGGCCGCCGCGCGGCTCATCACGGTCTTCGGTGCGAAGTTCAACGCCGACGAAGTGATTGCCCGTGCGCATCGCATCCTCGCGCTCATCGACGCCGAACTCGCGGGGCGCGACTTCATCGTCGGGCCGAAGCCGACCATCGCCGACGTCGCGTTGTATGGCTACGTTGCACGCGCGCCCGAAGGCAATGTGGACCTGTCCGGCTATACGAACGTCGCGGCGTGGCTGCGCCGCATCGAAGCGTTGCCGGGCTTCGTCGAGTTCGTGAAGACGCCGGTCGGGCTCGCGGCCGCTGCGTGACCGAGGTCGGCGCGTTGCCCTCGCGGTGACGGAGGGCGACGCCGACGCGTCACGGCGCGCCGAATGCGTCATGTGCGGAATCCGTCGAGGAGACACATCGTGAGCACGGTATCGAATGAAGCGAACTCGCCCTGGCATCGGGGCGAACTCGAGCTGCAGGAAAAGACAGGCGTGATGCAGAAGATGGACAGTGTGGGACGACGCTTCGTCAGGAACCACATGCCCGACCAACATCGCGCGTTCTTCGCGCAGTTACCTTTCGTCGTCGTCGGTGCGGTGGCCGACGACGGCGATGCGTGGGCGACGTTCGCATTCGGGCAGCCCGGCTTCATGCAGTCACCGAACGACAAACGCCTGCGCATCGACACCGTATTCGATCCGAACGATCCGGCTGCCGGCGGCACGCACGACGGCGCGGCGATCGGCCTGCTCGGCATCGAACTGCATACGCGGCGTCGCAATCGCCTGAACGGCATGATCCGTCGCGGCGAGACGCGCGCATTCGATCTCGACGTCGTGCAGAGCTTCGGCAACTGCCCGCAATACATCCAGTTGCGCGATTTCGCGTTCGTACGCGAACCCGATACGTTCTCCGCGATCGCACCGGAGGAAAGCGATCGTCTCGACGATCGCGCCGGCGCGGTCATCGCGGCTGCCGACACGCTGTTCGTGGCGTCCTACGTCGGCGACGGCGCCGAGCGTCAGGTCGACGTTTCGCATCGCGGCGGCAAGGCGGGGTTCGTGCGCATCGGCGACGACGGCGTGCTGACGATTCCGGATTTCGCCGGCAACCTGTTTTTCGCGACGCTCGGTAACTTCCTGGTCAATCCGCGCGCGGGCATCGTGTTCGCCGACTTCGAAACGGGCGACGTGTTGCAGATGACCGGCGAAGCCGAAGTCGACCTCGATTCGCCGGAGATCGCCGCTTTTCAGGGCGCGGAGCGACTGTGGCGCTTCAAGCCGCGCCGCGTCGTTTATCGTGCCGGCGCAATGCCGTTGCGCTGGACGTTCCGGGCGGAAGGCTGGTCGCCCAACTCGCTGATGACAGGGAGCTGGGACGAGGCCGCGAGTCGCTTGAGCGCGGCCGAACTGGCACGGGCGTGGCGTCCGTTCAGGGTCGCAAAAATCACCGACGAGAGCACGCTGATTCGCTCGTTCCAGCTCGAACCCGAGGACGGCGCCGGGCTGGTGCCGCACCTGGCGGGTCAGCACGTGCCGATTCGCGTGCACCTGCCGGAAGGCGGCGATCCGCTCATCCGCACCTATACGTTGTCGAGCGCGCCGTCGGACCGCGTGTATCGCATCAGCGTCAAGCGGGAAGGGCGCGTGTCGTCGCATCTGCATGACGGGGTGCGGGTCGGCGACCGCATCGACGTCCGGGCGCCCGCCGGGCAATTCACGATCGATGCACTCGAGCGCCGGCCTGCCGTGTTGCTGGCGGCCGGTGTCGGGGTGACGCCGATGCTGGCGATGTTGCGTCACATTGTCTACGAAGGCGCGCGCAAGCGCGGCACGCGCAAGACCTGGTTCTTTCACGCCGCACGCTCCCTGAAGGAGCGTGCGTTCGGCGACGAGATCGGCCAGCTCGAGTTGGCCGCGAACGGTGCGGTGAACGTGGTGCGCGTCCTGTCGGACGCGACCGGCGCGCGCGAAGGCGACGAGTTCGACGTCGCGGGCCGCATCGATGCGAACCTGCTGCGTGCCACGCTGCCGTTCGACGACTACGACTTCTATCTGTGCGGACCGTCGGGCTTCATGCAAGCGGTCTATGACGGGCTTCGCGACCTGAACGTGGCGGACCACCGAATCCACGCGGAGTCGTTCGGCCCTTCCGGGCTCAGGCGTCGAGCCGATGCGGGCGCGAGTACCCCGCTGCGTGCGCCGGCGGATATGCCGACACCTGTCGCGTTCGTCAAGTCGGGCAAGGAAGCGCGCTGGCAACCGGGCAGCGGCTCGCTGCTGGACCTGGCCGAGGCGCGCGGCCTGACGCCCGAATACGGGTGCCGCGGAGGCAGTTGCGGCACGTGCCGCACCCGGATCGTCGAAGGCGCGGTGACGTATACGGTCGCGCCGGAATTCAAGGTAGCGGACGACGAAGCGCTGATCTGCTGCGCGGTGCCTGCGCATCGCGAATCGGGCGGCGGCGACCGTCTGCTGATCGACGTGTAATTCAAAACCCTCGTCGCCCGGCGACGATTCCCCACGAAGGGAGTGTGATCATGAAAGACCTCAACTTAGTTCGCCCGCCGCTTCCGCCGTTTTCGCTGGAGACGGCAATCGAAAAAGTGCGGCGCGCCGAAGACGGGTGGAACACGCGCAATCCGGAGCTGGTTTCGCGCGCGTACAGCGTCGACAGCGTGTGGCGCAACCGCGCCGAATTCGCAACCGGCCGCCCGGCGATCGTCGCGCTGCTCACACGCAAGTGGCAGCGCGAACTCGACTACCGGCTCATCAAGGAGTTGTGGGCATACGGCGGCAACCGGATCGCCGTGCGCTTCGCCTACGAGTGGCGCGACGACGCGCAGAACTGGTATCGGTCGTACGGCAACGAGAACTGGGAATTCGGTGACGATGGCCTCATGCATCACCGCCATGCGTGCATCAACGATCTGCCGATCGCCGAGGCCGACCGGAAGTTCTTCTGGCCGCTCGGGCGCAGGCCCGACGATCATCCCGGCCTGGGCGATCTCGGCCTGTAGGGGCTGCTTGCCTGCCTACCGAACGCGATGCCTGATACGCGTGCCGGTCGGGACGGTTCCGCCGCGCGCGCACCGCGCCGACTCGCCGGTGCCTGCTATGCAGACCACATCGGCGCCTGGGCTCTCAGCTTTTCGACGCAGAGATCGATGAACGCGCGCGCTTTCCGGTTAGCGTACCTGCCCTCGCGATGCACGACGTGGACCGGAAGCGGGGCAAGTTCGTGCTCGGCCAGGAGCACGCGCAGCGCGCCTTGCGCGAGTTCGTCGACCACCTGATAGGACAGCAGGCGCACGATGCCGAGACCGGCCGTTGCCGCGGCGATCGCGGAATCGTTCGTCGTGGTCAGCAGGCGTGGCTGGATAGGGACGGCGAGCGCCTTGTCCCGCACGCGGAAGCGCCATTCGGGGGCCGGCGTGATGCCCGTCGCCTGAATCGTGACGTGAGCCGCGAGATCATCCGGATGCTGCGGCGTGCCGTGCGCGTCCAGATAAGCGGGAGACGCGCACAGCACGCGGCGTACCTTGCCGACTGAGATCGCCTGCAGCGACGAGTTCGGCAGCTCGCCGATGCGCACGGCCACGTCGGCGCCCTCATCGACGAGATTCACGACACGGTCCAGAAACCAGCAGTTGAGATTGACGAAAGGATGCTGCTCCAGATACTCGAGCGCGATCGGCGTCACGTAGCTCTTGCCGAACAGCACGGGCGCCGTGACGGTGAGCTGGCCGCGTGGCGCATTGCCGGTGCCGGTGGCGGAAAGCTCGGCCGCGTCGATGTCCGCCAGAATGCGCCGGCAGTCTTCGTAAAACGACGCGCCCGCATCGGTGATGCGGACCACGCGCGTCGTCCGCGTCAACAGCCGCACGCCGAGATATTCCTCGAGTTCCGTCATCACGCGGCTAATCACCGACGGCGATACGTTCAGCTTGCGCGCCGCCGATGCGAACCCTTCCGTCTCGACCACCGTGACGAAGGTGGTCATGGCCTGGAGCCTGTCCATGTATGAAAGATATCCGGGTGAAGTGAACGTGGCCTTACGCGCATCGTGCGCATCCATGTCGCCGCATGGCGGCGGCCAGCATAGCAAAGTTTCGAACCTGCTCCGCCTGAGGGGCCGGTGCGGGACGATCGTTGTTCGTGCAGGCAGCATGCGTCGTCGACGGGAGAACGCGGCGCAAGCATCGTGCGTCAGGATGAACGCACTTCCGGCTCCGCGATTCGCGACGATCGCATGCGCCACTTCGCCGGCGTCATGCCCACCTGCCGTTTGAACACCCGTTGGAACGCGGCCTCGGATCGATAGCCGACCGATTCGCCGATCTCGGCGACGGACATCGTCGTTTGCGCCAGCTTTCGCCCGGCCATCGCCATGCGGATTTCCGTCAGGACATCGCTTGCCGAGCGACTGATTGCCTCGTCGAAGTGGCGTGCGAACGTCGCGCGCGACATGTGGCATCGGTCGGCCAGCTGTGCCAGCGTCCAGGGTTTTTCGGGCTCGTCGAACATGGCTGCGAGCGCCGGCTGCAACCGATGACGTTGTGCCAGTGCAAGCAGCCCGCGCGGCGCGTGGCCTGCCTCGGACGCACTGCGCAAGGTCAACGCGAACAGCGCGCCGGACAGATGATCCACGACCGCGGCACTGCCGGCGCGTTGCTCCAGTACTTCCTCGCGCATCAGTTCGATGACCCGGGCGAGTCGCGTGGCTGCGAACGCGGCGTCGCGCGTCTGTCCATCGACCGCGGTTACGCTGCTCACGATCAGACGTCGCGGCAGATGGCCGCGCAGCAATTGCTGCGGGACAGCGGGCAGCACGAAGCGCCCGCACAGCACGTCGGTGTTCGCATCGGCGCTGCCGTTCGTCGCAACAGTCAGGCCGTTCCTGTGCCGTTCGCGCGTTGCGCGCGGCGCCTCGCCGCTGCCGTCGTGCAGCCGATGGGCGCTGCCGGACGGAAACACCACGATGTCACCCGCCTTCATCCGGAGCGTCGGTTCTTCTTCTCCGCCCGTCTCGCACTCGACGACAGCCTCGCCGCGCAACAGGATGTGATAGGGGAGCTCCCACTCGCTCGACTCGGGATGGTCGATGCGCCACGGCGCGCCGAAGTGGCACCGCACGTCAAGCCGCCCGGTGACCGGCATCATCGACAGCAATCGGTCGAGAATTTCCATATGAGACGTTTGAGCATGGAGTTGAGGCAGTATGGCATTAAAAAAACAGCCGCGCATCCCTACACTGACTCCCATGCCATACGACATGGCTAACCGTTCAACCACGAAGCAAGGAGTCGATCATGTCCCGTCTCACCACCATTCGCCCTGAAGAGGCAACCGGCGCGGCCGCCGAAGTGTTCGCGAAGATCAAGAACGCTGTCGGCAAGGTGCCCAACGCATATGCAACCGTTGGCACGCAAAGCCCCGAAGCGCTCGGCGCGGTGCTGGCGTTCGATGCCGCGGTCGCGGCGAGCACGCTCGGCAAGGCCGATATCGAAGTGATCAAGCTGGCGGTCAGCGAATACGCGGGGTGTGATTACTGCGTCGCCGCTCACACGCTGATGGGCAAGCTGGCAGGCCTGACGAGCGATCAGATGAAGCAGGTGCGCGCTGGCGCGGCTACCGGCGACGCCGCGCGCGATTCGCTTGTCGCGTATGTCCGTACGCTCGTCGGCACACACGGTACGGTTCCCGTTGCGGTCGTCGATGCGGTGCGGGCGGCTGGCTATACGGAACGCCAGCTCATCGAGATCAATCTAGCCATCGCATCGATCACGTTCACGAACCTCGTCAATCGCGTGAACGATACGACGCTCGATTTTCCGGCTGTGAAGTAACGGCCCGTCCGTGCGCGACTTCGGCGACTACTAGAATGCGGAGGTCCGCGGCCTGCGGATGTCGGAAATTCGGCAAGCGTCGACCAACACCACACCGTCGTGGATCGCGCCGGTCAGTTCGAAGGCTGTACAAAACAGACGTGGGGTCAACAAAGGAACGATCACGATGGCTTCCAGAGCCGTAGCGAGTACGGTATAGGCGAGCGCGCTCTCAAAGCAAGCAGTCCAGATTTATTGTCTGGTTGCGTGATTCCGAGTCGACTGCGACAGCCGGCGCCCGGGGGAATTGACGCCGGTCTTCGCGACACCACGCACGACGATTTTATTTCGAGGCACGCAAATCTTTGACTTCTCTGGAACCTTCCGTTGCCGCATCGGTGTCGCCCTTCGAAGTGGCATTTTTTACTTCGCAAACGTTGACAACTTTGCTTCGGTTTGCGTAAAGCGCTGGGGCAGGTGTAGCCTGTCGACAGGCTTTCCGTTGAATTGACGGTCGAATCGGACCAGTGCTGAACGTTGTCTGCCTGTCGTGGCGAATACGCAGTTGGTTGATGTGCACGGGTAAATCTGTGAGGTGGCGCAGCCAATGCGCGATCCGTGTGCGGACCGCGTAGTCGACAGTTTCTACGTAGAAACTCCAGCAAGCGAGTCAGGGCGTGCCTAGGTGTATCGTCAAAGGGCACCGGGGGGCTCTTTGTCGAAGTGGCTCGGTTCCATAGCGGACCATGCTGACGATGCGGCGACTTTCCTGCTGGCGTCCTGGGAGCGAGCAATGATGCGCATGAAGGTTGGCCGGAGTCCCCTGCCCCTTGAGCAGTTCAAGCGAGTCATTTTCACCACGTTGCTCGTGAGGCTGGTCCGGCTATGAAAGGCGAATTCTTCATGAGTTGCGGCCGCCGACGGGGTGAGGGCTCGGGCTGTAGTCGGCCATCATGAGCCATCCGCCGGAAGCGCCGGCCGGACATTCGAATGGCTAAAGCAATCCGAAAGCGGACATCGCCGCACGCGTCAGCCTGCTGAATTCGCGCGCCGGTTGCCCTGCAAGGATATGGACGGTTCGCAAGTATCGCGCCTAGGCGCGATACTATGCATGCGATCGGCGCATAACGGGGCTGTCGATGCCGCATATAAGGAAAATCAACATGGCAGAGAAATTGCAAGAATGTCTGGTGGAGTCTGACGGTGCGCATTTTTACCGGGGCGACCTCCATATCCACTCCTATCCCGCGTCCCACGATGTCACTGACAAGGCCATGACGCCTCAGGCCATCGTTGATACGGCGGTGCAGGAGAACCTGCGGATCATCGCGATTGCCGACCACAACGAGATCGGGAATGTCCAGGCAGCGGTGACGGCAGGGAACGCCGTTGGCGTTCTCGTTATTCCTGCCGTCGAGCTATCCACACCCGAAGGACATTTGCTCTGTTATTTCCCTTCAGTGGCAGCGCTAACCCAGTTTCACGGCCGCCTTGACCTCGCCGATCGCGGTCTTCCCAACAGTCGCTGCCGTAATTCGATGCACGCATGTCTTGATATAGCGCGGGGCTTGGGCGGCTTTTGTGTTCTCGCTCACGTTGACGGCGGTAACGGGTTGGAAACTAACTATCCTGGTGGCTCACCCCACAAGACGGACATCATCTGTCACGACGCCTTGCTCGGGATCGAACTCAGCAGCGCGGCGTCACCAGTGCGATATGCGCCGGATGACCCTGATCAGGTGCGTGTGAATATTGGCCGGCAGCGAATTGAACGGCTGGGTCTGGGCGAGCGCCAGTATCTGGCGCGCATCCTTAGTTCCGACTCTCACACGGTGAACGCCCTTGGCCGCAACGCCAGTCAGGATCGCAAGCTCACCCGCTACAAGATGGCGACCCCTTCGTTTGATGGTTTGCGCCATGCGCTGGAAGAGGGGGACTCCCGTATTCGCCTGGAAGATGAGGTACCTGCCGCGACGCCGTTCATTCTGGGGATGAAGATCGGTGGCGGCTTTCTGACAGGGCAGACCATTCAGTTCAGCCGTAACCTGAACTGCATTATTGGCGGTCGTGGAACCGGGAAATCCACGACGTTTGAGGCCGTGCGCTGCCTGACGGGCACCGAATCCGGTGCAGAGGTCGTCGATTCAGAGGTATGGCCACATCAGTTGCACCTGTTCTGGCAGGACGAGGCCGGCCAGCAGCACTCGTTGTCGAGAGCAATTGGCGGAAGTTTGACAAACCTCGATGATCCACTAGATGGGCCGATCGAATTCGGACTCGACTGTTTTGGACAGGGCGAAGCGGCCCGCGTTCGCGAGCAGGCGAAGGGTGATCCGCTCGCGCTTATGAAGTACCTTGATACCTTTACAGGAGTTCACGACGCGATCGGGGAGGAGCATCTGGTCCGGGACGACCTAGCGGCGCAGCGTAACAAGATTGTCGAGGCAGAGAAGAACGTCGCAGCCATCCCGCAGACGCAGCGTTCATTGACCGTGGTGCAGCAGCAGTTGAAATTGTTCGAGGCCGCAAAGGGCGCTGAAGTGATCAAGCTGCAGCGCAGCCTGGCAATCGAAAAGGCAAAGCGGGAACAACTGAAGGAGAAACTGGGAGATCTGAAGGAATTGGTCGAGGATGCGTCGCTCACCGAGACGGGAGCAGCCCTTCGGTCGATTGTCGATGCCGGTGACGTCGTCACAGGACGTAACGAGGCGGCGGAGATCGTCTCAGCGCTGGACGAATTCGCTGCAGCGGTAAAGCAGGCGCAGGCCACTATCGCAGCAGCGTATACGAAACTCAACGCCACGACGACGTCATCGATTACCAGATGGATGACCAACGAACGTCCGATTCGCGAAGATATTGAGGCAAAGCGGGTCGCGCTGGAGGCGCAAGGCGTCAAGCTAGATATGTCGCATGTCACGAAGCTGACGGCAGAAGAAACGAAGCAGCAGAAACTGCTGACAAACCTCAAGACGTGGGAGCCGCACTTGAAGGCTCTGCGTAGCGAGCATGCGACTATTCTTGAGAAGCGGTGGCAGGCGCGCAAGACGGTTGCAGCACTGCGACAGGCCTATGCAATCAAGGCGTCGCGCGCGCTCGCGGAGGTGCTCTCGGACTTGCAGGTGAAATTGCAATACGTGGAAAGCGGATTTTCCGAAGAGGCGGTGGGCATCATCGCATCTGTGTTGAGCTGGCGAACGGTGAATCACTACAAGGCGCGTGTCATTGTCGAAAAGCTGACGGTGCCAGGACTGCTCGGCGCGATTGCGAAATCCCAAACTGCGCCACTGACGTCAATCAGAATCGAAGACGGTGTTCAGCCGTTTTCGAATGCTGATGCCAGAGAAATTCTGGAGAAGCTCAGCGAACCGTCTATTCGTGCGGCGCTTGAACAATGCCATGTCGACGATCTGCCGAGGTTGACCGTGACACGACGCGTCGGGGAGGGGGCGAACGTCCGATATGCGCAGCGCGATTTTTCCCAACTCTCGCTTGGTCAGCAGCAATCGGTTTTGCTCGCACTGATCCTGTCGTCGGATAGCAAGCGCCCGCTGATCATCGATCAGCCGGAGGATAACCTGGACAGTGAATTCATCTTCCACACTTTTGTGCCAGTCCTGCGTCGCGCGAAAGAACGAAGGCAGGTCATCATCGTCACGCACAACGCGAATATTGCTGTCCTCGGTGATGCCGAACAATTGATTGTCTTTAAGAGCAACAGTGATCACAGCAAGATTGTGGCTCGTGGTTCGATCGACGATACCGATGCGCGGGATGCCGCATGCAAGATCCTGGAGGGGGCACGGGAGGCCTTTACCCGGCGTGCCAGGATCTATGGGATCAAGTGATAGCTTTTAGGGGCGTCGATGTGTTATGTCACGCCTGAGCGAGTTGCAACAGGGTGAACCGGGGACTGGGTCCGGTGATGAGAATACGTTCCACATGCAGCGCGGGTTGAACGTCGGCGAGCAACGAACTGCCGGGTGCGGTCAGCAACTTTGGAACGGTACTTCTACCACCCGGAGTACAGCGCTGGAACGCATGGGTCGCCACGTCTGCGTTAGCGTAGACGTCCTTGAGATGCTGGAACAGGTCGAAGTATGATGACGCCATAGCCGTCGGACGACGTTAGGCGATCCAGCGTTGTGAATATGATGCTATGCGGGGAAGGCGTATGCCAACACGTGAGGAAATGCAGGCCGCAGTTGCCAAAATTCAAGCATATTGTCGGGAATATTCGGGAAAACATCGAGCATTTTTTGATCGATTGCTCGATTCGCTCGATGACATCGAAAGAGTCACGGGAGAAGGACCTGAGAGTCGCCTGAACGCACAGTATCGCACGGCGATTTCAATGCTTATCGAATTGGCAGACCGGCCCAGCACTGTCACTCTGAATCGCGCCCTTGCGCGTATTAATCAACGGGCGGGCTCTGAGTTCAAAGACGTTGTTCTCGTTGGTGGAGCGCGAGATGGGCAAGAGTTGTCCACATTGCTACGAAAACCAGCCAGACGCAACAAGCGGCAGAAAGAAATCATTGAGAAGCTGCGCGGCAGTTTGATGCCTGATCATAAAATATTCAGCCGTCGGGAAAGGGGATAGAGATGGCGAAACCCAGAAAGGGCGCGAGTAAAACCCAAAAAGCACCGCCCGAAATGAATGAGATGGTTGAGGCGCTGCTGAGCATGGCAAGCAATGCCCCTAGCTATACCTTTGAAGACCAGGCCTCTGAGGCCAAGCTGTATGAAATAGTCGTTCTTGCTGAGGTACTGGACGCCTATCCAGGTTCAGTCAGCGCCGTCAGCCCCGGAATGGTGGAGAAGTTCAAGCTCGCTGGAGCTCCCGCGAAAGCGAACAAGGGAAAATTCACATTTTTTGAGCTTAGTCGTGGGAATGCACCGGAGGGCGAAGTTTGGCTTTCGGTTGAAGTTTCGACACTGAGTTGCTACAGAGCCGGAGGTCCGGACGACGCTCTCTCAAGTCGACACGAGATTGATGTCGGTGTCTTCGTTCCACTACCAATGGACTCGTATCCGTCGTTTGAGGAACTGGTAGCAGGCTTCAGCTGTAAGCATATGAATGCCAGCAAAGCTCATATTCGCGAGCTACTTGGCCTGCGCCGCGAGACTGCGATCCTAGGTGGTCCTATTCCGAGCCGCGCTCCATGGCTGGTGGCGGGCGGCCTGCCGGCGAATCCAGCATCGCCGCTGATCTTGATCTCTTCGGATGCTGGGGTGCTCGAGTACGCCTGCCCAATTGACGTACTGGGCGCATACGTTGACTACGTGTGCTTCAACTAAACCGAAGCAGCCGAATGGCCGTTAGCCTTCCAGAAACGGCCGTTGCCTTCGTGTGGGGCCGGGTGGCTCAAACGGGTCGGTAGCGGCCGCTCCCAATGAGAGAGGCGTAGATCGTGGCCTAACTTTAGTTACCGGGCCTGGTCCGAGCTTCGTGTTGCAGCCCTGTTCGGCGGACCAGCCTTGGCTTTCATATCACATCTGGCACTCGGCCGACGCGACTTCGCCTCCCTTCGAAGTTTGGCTAAGGACGAGAGTCCATCATCGCGCGTAGCGGTCGTTGGTGACGTCGTAGCGGTAACGACAAGCCCTTGCCTGGAGCGGCGCGCTCCTATTCGGTCCGGAGCTATGACGTCGTGCAAGACGAGGGGTGGATGCCCGGGCGTTGAAGCGGCCATATCCGATCAACGAACGGGCCGCTAGTCTGAATTGCCGCTGCTATTCAGAGGATTGACCTATAGGTCCCGCCCTCGACGCGTACCGCGGCGCCATTGGATGCGGCGCCTAAAGGACTCGCAAGCAACGCGACCATCGCGGCAATCTCGTCGGCTTCGATCATGCGGGCGATCAGCGAGCTTGGACGATACGTGTCGAAGAAGTGCGCTTCGATTTCTGCATCGGTCATACCGGGCCGAGGCGCGGTTTGCCGAAGATAGGTGACGATGCCTTCGGAGCGCGTGGCGGAGGGCAGTACACTGTTGACGGTCACGCCGGTCCCCTTCGTCAGTTCGGCCAATCCGCGCGAGACCGCGAGTTGAGCCGATTTGCTGACGCCGTAGTGCACCATGACTGGCGGCGTGAACGCGCCGACCTCGCTCGACATGAAAATTACACGCCCCCAGTTCTTCGCAAGCATGCGAGGAAAGTAGTGACGCGACAGCCTGACGCCCGACATCACGTTAACGTCGATCATTCGCAACCAGTCATCATCGGTGATCTCGGCGAACGGCTTCGCTTCGTAGTAGCCGAGATTGTTCACGAGAATATCCGTTTCCGGTTGGGCATCGATCAGTTCCGCGACGCCGCGGTCGTCGCTCACGTCCGCGACGATTCCGTGCACGCTGCCGCGTGGCGCTGCCGTCGAGAGTTCGGCGACGGTTGCGTCGAGCTTGTCCCGTTGCCGCCCAGTGATCGTGACGGCCACGCCCTCCGCGGCCAACGTCCGCGCGATCGCCATGCCGATGCCGGCAGTTGCGCCGGTGACGATCGCGGTTTTTCCTTCAAGTTGCAAATCCACGGTTTGCTTCTCCTTTATTCATCGAGGAACCGGCATGGCCGGCCCGTTGCACGGCATTACTTGAGCCGCTTCAGCATTTCGCCGGCGACGTCCAACGCTGAGGCCGGGTTCTGTCCGGTGATCAATTCACGGTCGGTCACCACGTGCGCGGTAAACGGCACCGTGTTACTGCTATAAATGCCGCCCGCGCGTTGCAGTGCAGTTTGCGGATAGAACTTCATCGCGCCGCCGCCGAGCAGTCCTTTGGCTTGCTCTTCCTCCGCATTGCTGATCACAGTCATCCGGTAACCGGCGTAGATCCATTTCGTGTCGCCGTCGCCCGTGTTGCCCGTCGCGATTTGTCGCGTAAAGCCCGGTGCATCCGGCAGGGTGGACAGCAACGCGATCGGGCCGTGGCAAACGAGCGCCGTGGTCTTGCCGCGGGCGTGAAAGTCGGCCAGCAATCTGCCCACGGCGGGGCTGGTCAACAGATCCTGCATCGGCGCATGACCACCGGGAACATAGACGGCATCGAAGTGCGCGTATCCAATCTGTTCCACCCGCGACAGGCTGATTACCGGCGAATGCTCGCTCGACGCGATATGTAGCCGATCGAGCAAGGCCCGGTAGTCGCGCATTGCGTTGTCGTCGCCGTTGAAGTACATCTTGTCGGCCGACGTGACGTCCATCGTCGGCGCCTTGCCCTCCGGCGTAGCGAAGGTCACCCGATGGCCGGCATCGAGTAGCGCTTTCACGGGCTGCATCAGCTCGTTCAGGTAGAAGCCCGTCGCGAAGACCTTGCCATCCTTCAGGTCGAGGTGATCGGAATCCGACAACACCACGAGCACGTTGGCCGCGTGGGCGCCGTACGCTGCAATGCCGAGCATTGCCGCAACGGCGAGCTTGCGAATCGAATGCGTCGATCTCGTGGCCGAGGGCTTTGACCTGGCGATCCGTCTGGGCGAATTGCCGGACAGCGGCCTGGTCGGGCGCAAGCTTGAGGACGCGGCACCGTGCCTGGTCGCATCGCCCGAGTACGTCGCTCACGCCGGCATGCCGGCAACCGTGGCCGACTTGGAGCACCATCTGTGTCTACCGTTCATGCTGCCCAGCAGCGGCCGCATCGCGCCGTGGGTGTTTCGTGACGGCGACCAAGACATCGATTGGCTGCCGTCTTCGAATGTCGCGGTGTCCGACGATGTACTTGGTGTCGTTTCGATGGCGCAGAGTGGCGCCGGCATCTGTCAAACCTATGACTTCATCGTTCACGATCGGATCCGGGCCGGGCATCTCGTCGAAGTGCTGCCCCATCTGCGGGGCCGCACACGGCCGTTCTCGGTCATTTATGCGCCGCATCGACGCCTGTCGGCCGCCTCCCGGAACTTGATCGATATGCTGATAACTTCGACGGCCGGGGCGTGACCGCGATATGGTTTGAGTAAAGGCATTGAGCATCGGCCGATCCGGCGTATTGGCCGCGAACGGCGAGTCGTTCGCGACGGCGAAAAGCGGCTGCCGACTCGCAACGGACCTTCGCCGATGCATTGCACGATCGCCCCAATGGCGGTCGCACTGTGCAAACGGCCATTGGATGGCATGCGGTGCGGCAACGATACGACGCTGCGCCCACCGACGTTACGTAACACCGAAGCATTCGTAGCACGAATGTAACGAAAACGGCGCCGCTCATGGGCGCGAAACGAGTCGGCCCCGGTCGCGGACGGTCGGCGCGTGAGCACGTGCAGCTTGGGCCGGCGGTGTGGGTTGCCGGGCCGTGCACATCCATGGCATGAATAGTGCTGCTCGTTTCCCGGTCCTCAATCGAACATTCCATTGCCCGGACCGCGAGGAGACCATCATGTATCGAACCCGCATTCTCACGTCCGCCGCGGTGCTGGCCGCTGCCGGCGTGCTGACCGCTTGCGGCGGCAGCGACGTCACCGCGCCGTCGAGCACGTCCGCCAATACCCGCGGCACGACAGTTACCGCCAACAATCCCGGATCGGGTGGCGTGAGCGACGGTGGCTGGAGCACGAGCGGCACGTCCGGCACGCCGGGCACGCGAGGCGTCGTCAATACGGCGGGCGCGCTTGCCGTCACGACCGGCTCGATCGTCGGCGACGTGACGCTGCCGGGCCTCGGCAACGGCGTGACGCGCAGCGCCGGCGACACGATTGCCAGCGTCAGCACGATCACGCGCGCCGCGACAAACGCGCTCAGCGACGGGCTCGGGCAGATCGGCTCGACCGCCAATCCGGTCGGCACGACGGTGGCCGGCCTCGGCGACGTCGTCAGCGTGACCGCGAATCCCGTGACGGGCCTCGCGCAGACCGTCCGCGCGCTCGGTGCCGGACCGTTGGCGCCGCTCGCGCCCGTCACGACACCGGTCGGCGCGGTGCTCGACACCGTGGCCGGCGGCCTCGGCGCCGCGGGCGGCACGCTGGGCTCGGCGCTATCGTCGGGGCCGGTGCAGCAAGTCACGCAACGGGTCAGCTCGGCCGTCACGCCGCTCGTCATCACGGCCGGCCAGGCGACGCAGCAGATCGGCGCGACGACGGGCCTCGGGCAACCGGTGGGCCATCTTCTCGGACAGGTCGGCGGCGCGCTGTCGACGGTGGGTTGGCGACTGGGGGTTCCGACGCAGCCGGCGGTCGGCCCTGCGAGCCAGCTTGCCGCGGCGGCAGGCGCGCTCGTCGGTGCGATCGGCGACACCGTGACGAACGCGGGCGGACTGGTCAACTACTACGGTCCGAACGGCGTGGCACCGATTCCCGGTCTGATCGTGAGCGTTGCGGGCGCGACGGTCACGACCGTGAAAAATGGTCCGCCGGCAGGCGGTTCGGCTGCGTCGGGGCCGCTCGGCGGCGCGCTGTCGGGACTCGGATCGACACCGCTCGGATCGCTGACCGGCGCAATCGGCGGCACGGCCGGCGCGGGCGCGGCGAGCCCGCTCGCGCCGGTGACCAATCTCGTGTCCACTGTCACGGGCTCGCTTGGCGGTGCTGCCGGTGCGGGCGCGGCGAGTCCGCTGGCGCCCGTGACGACCCTCGTGTCGGCGGTAACAGGCACGCTCGGCAGTGCGGCGGCCGGGGGCGCATCGAGCGCGGGCCCGGCGGCGAATCCCCTCGCGCCGCTCACCTCGCTGCTCGGCGGCGTGACCGGCGGTGCCGCGAAGTAACGGTGCACGGAACGGCAAGCGGTAGGGCGGCGTGCGGTGTGCTGCGCGCCGTTCATCGCTCGCCGTTGACGTTCGCGGTTCGCTGCACCGAGCGGCGGGCACTAGCATCCCGACCGCTCGGGTTTTCCCGTCGCCACTATCGTGCTGGATCCGACAAGGCCGCCGCGACGAGCAGCACGGCGCGGATGCGGAGCGCATTCGTGCTGGTGCCGACGCGCGCAGAAGAATCGCCGTGAACCGGCGCCGCTGCTCGCGATCGCATCCCGGACGCGCGCTGCCCCTGGTTGACCGCCGCGATCACCTTCGAACGAATCAGGCGCGCACGCAGCCCGTTGCGGCTGATCCCGGGCAACCGTACGGCGTGGACCTCGTTGCGGTGACAGAGCTCGAATGCGACGCGCGTCACCGTGTCCTCGATCCGTTCGGCAGGCTCTCGTGCGCGCCGCCGCACAGTGCGCACAGCATCTGCTCGAGCGCTACCAGAGCGGCTTGCGCACACCCCTTCAGCCGCGACCGGCGCGCATGACGCCGACAAGGTCAGGTCGGTATCCCGCAACGCGTCGTCGTGGCACACCAGCAGTGCGTGCCGAATCACGTTTTGCGGTTCGCCGACATTACCGGGCCGCGCATGCGCTTCGAGCCGGCGCGCCGCGGCCGTGTCGATGCTGCGCGGCACGTCGCCGGCGCGGCTTCGGTATTCGTCGAAGAAGTGCCGGGCAAGCGGCAGGATGTCGGCGGTCCGTTCTCGCCACGCCGGCACGCCTGCGCAGCAATCGTACTTTCGTTATCAGAAATCGATGTTTCCCGTTCGGCGCAAAACACTGAACACTTTGTCGAGCACGCAGCTGCCGGAACGCGGCGCCCGTCGTCGCGAACCCGACACGCCACCGGCGCGATACCGCGCCACTCGTCAACGGGAACATTGGATGAGCCACACCCTCAACGTCGTCGCCATCTCGGGCGGCCTGCAGCGGCCGTCGCGCACGCTGGCGCTGACGAACGCGATTGTCGCCGCGCTCGGCGACGCGCTTCCGGTCGACACCCGGCTGATCGAACTCGGCGAGATCGGCGGCCGGCTGGCCGGCGCGCTGAAGCGTGCTCAGGTGCCTCCCGATCTCGACGCGCTGATCCGCGCGATCGAGGCGGCCGATGTGCTCGTCGTCGCGAGTCCCGTGTATCGCGCGTCTTACACCGGGCTCTTCAAGCATCTGTTCGACCTCGTGCATCACGAGTCTCTGGTCGACGTGCCGGTGCTGCTCGCGGCTACCGGCGGCAGCGAGCGCCACGCGCTCGTGATCGACCATCAGCTGCGTCCGCTGTTCAGCTTCTTCCAGGCGCGCACGCTGCCGATCGGCGTGTATGCGTCGGAGAGCGATTTCGACCGGTACGAAATCGTCAATCCCGCGTTGCGTGCGCGCATCGCGCTCGCCGTCGAGCGCGCGGTGCCGCAACTGCAGCCGCGCACGCCCGCCGCCGTGGCCGCGTAGCGCCGTTTCGTTTCTCCATTCGATCAGGAGCCCTCATGAGCATTCACGAACCATCAGCCGACGGCGTCAAATTCGCGTACTGGGTGCCGAACGTCAGCGGCGGCCTCGTCGTCAGCACGATCGAACAGCGTACCGACTGGAGTCTCGAATACAACCAGAAGCTCGCGCGCACCGCCGAGGCGGCCGGCTTCGATTACGCGCTGAGCCAGATCCGGTTCACGGCCGGCTACGGCGCCGAATACCAGCACGAATCGGTGTCGTTCAGCCAGGCGCTGCTGCACGCGACCACCAAACTCAAGGTGCTCGCCGCAATCCTGCCGGGGCCGTGGCATCCGGCCGTGGTCGCGAAGCAGCTCGCGACGATCGACCACATTTCCAACGGACGCATCGCGATCAATGTGGTCAGCGGCTGGTTCAAGGGCGAGTTCACCGCGATCGGCGAGCCGTGGCTCGAGCACGACGAACGCTATCGGCGCTCGAAGGAATTCATCCAGGCGCTGAAAGGGATCTGGACGCAGGACAACTTCACGTTCAAGGGCGACTTCTACCGGTTCAACGATTACACCCTCAGCCCGAAGCCGGTGCAGAAGCCGCATCCGGAGATCTTCCAGGGCGGCAGTTCGCGTGCGGCGCGCGACAACGCGGCCAGCGTGTCCGACTGGTATTTCACGAACGGCAATACGCCGGAGAACCTGAAGGCGCAGATCGACGACATTCGCGCGAAGGCCGCCGCGAACAACCATCGCGTGCGGATCGGCGTCAATGCGTTCGTGATCGCGCGCGACACCGAGGACGAAGCGCGGGCCGTGCTCGACGACATCATCCGGCACGCGCACGTCGAGGCCGTGCATGCATTCGGCGATGCCGTGAAGGAGGCCGGCAAGGCTTCGCCGGAAGGCGAGGGCAACTGGGCGAAGTCCACGTTCGAGGATCTGGTGCAGTACAACGACGGTTTCCGCACGAACCTGATCGGGACGCCGCAGCAGATCGCCGAACGGATCGTCGCGCTGAAGGCGATCGGCGTCGACCTCGTGCTCGCCGGGTTTCTGCATTTCATCGAGGAAGTCGAGTACTTCGGCAAGCGCGTGCTGCCGCTCGTGCGCGAGCTGGAAGCGCAACAGCAGACGGTGGCCGCATAAGGCGACTCGGCTGCGCGCTGCCGCCGGTCGCTGCGCGCCGCGGTCCGCTCGATCATGCGAACGTCACGGCCGGCGACGCGCATCGCTACCCGGCTACGTTCGCAACCTCACCGCATGACGTACACGCGGCGCGTGCAGAGCGCTGGTCGCCCGCGCGTCGGCGCGCGTTCCGCGTTACGCAATCGTCGCCATTTTCGCCGCATCGACGAGCATTTCCATGCCGAGGCCGCCGAGCACCGCGCCCATCGCCCATCGCTGCGCGAGCAGCAGCGCCGGCCGCGCCCGCAGGAACGTCGCGATGCCGCTCGAGCAGATCGCGACGAACCCGTTCGCCGCAGCGAACGCGGCGATCAACAGCGAACCGAGAAGCAGCGACTGGCCGAACACGCTGCCGTGCCTGTAATCGATGAACTGCGGCAACAGCGACACGAACAGCATCGCGAGCTTCGGATTGAGCACGCTCGTCGTCGCGCCCATTGCGAGCAGCCGCAGCGGGTGCTCGCTCGGCAGCGCCTTCACGTCGAACGGCGAACGGCCGCCGGGCCGCACGGCCTGCCATGCGAGATAGAGCAGATACGCGGCGCCCACGACGCCGAGCGCAGTGCGTGCATGCGGCACGCTCAGGAACAGCGTCGTGATTCCGAACGCGGCGCCGAACATGTAGAACAGGTAACCGACCATCACGCCCGCCAACGAAATCAGCCCGGCGGTGCGCCCCTGCGCGATCGAGCGCGACATCACGTAGACCATGTTCGGCCCGGGCGTGACCGCGAGCATGCCGCCAATGATCAGAAATCCATAGAGCGAGCCGGAGGTCGGCATGATTGTCGCTTCCTGTAGTGAACGTCGATGGCATTCATTGTCCGGCCATGGAGGCGAACAGTAAAACGGGATAAACTGAATCGATTGATCAGATTTTCTGAATGCGATGAAGAAGCTCGATCTCGACGTGCTGGCGATGGTGGTGGCCGTGACGGAGTCCGGTTCGTTCGCGCAGGGTGCGCAGGCGGTGCATCGGTCGCCGTCGGCGGTGAGCATGCAGATCAAGGCGCTGGAGGATTCGCTCGGCAAGCCGCTGTTCATCCGCGACACGCGCAACGTGACCGCCACCGACGACGGCCGCACGCTCGCCGAATACGGCCGCCGGATGCTGGCGATGCGCGACGAGGCGTGGGCATCGGTCGTGCGGCCGGAGATCCGCGGCCGCGTGACGATCGGCGTGCCGGACGATTACATATCGTCGCTGCTGCCGCAGGTGCTCGGCAAGTTCGCCGCGATGCATCCGCGCGTCGAAGTGCGCGTGATCGGCCAACCGAGCAGTGCGCTGGTGCCGATGCTGAAGGACAACACGGTCGACCTCGCATGCCTCACGCGGATCAAGGGGGTGACGGGCGAACTGATCCGGATGGAACCGCTCGTGTGGGCTGGCTCGCCGAAACGCGACGTGTGGCAGGAACGGCCGCTGCCGGTGGCGTTTTTCACGCACGGCGGCAGCATGGCGCGCGATCACGCGGTCAAGGCGCTGAACCGGCGGAAGATTCCATACCGGATGTCATACGAAAGCCCGAGCTTTCTCGGGCTGCTCAGCATGGTCGAGGCCGGCCTCGCGGTCGCGCCGCTCGCGCGCTGTTGCGTGCCCGATCACCTGTTGCAGTTGTCGGAGAGTCACGGGCTGCCGTCGCTTGGCGAGCTCGAGGTGGTGCTCGCGCGCAGCGCGCAGTCCGCGCGCCCGCCGTGTGACTACCTTGCCGAGCAGATTCTCGGCGAATGGCGCGCATGAGCGCGCTGCATGCACCGGCGCATCAGCACGATTTCAGCAGCCATTCCCGGAACGCCGCCAACGACGGCAGCGTAGCGTTTTCGGGCGGATACACCAGGTAGTAGCTGCGCTGGCTGGTGATCGCGTCGCCGATCGCGACGAGCTCGCGGCGGCTCAGCTCGTCTTCCACCAGCACCTTCGGCACGAGGCCGATCCCGATTCCGGCCCGCACGGCCTGGATCAGATGCGACGTCAGCTCGAAGCTCGGGCCGATCCGCATGTCGCGATGGTCGAGACCGAAATGCGTGAACCATTCGGCCCACGCGTGCTGGTTGCTCGTCACGCCCAGCAGCGTCTGCCCGGCAGCCCATGACGGCGCGTGCGAGTCGGCCTTGCGCCGCCCGGCAGCATCCGGGCTCGCGATCGCGATCAGGAATTCGTTGTACAGCCGGTGCGCGTGCAGCCCGGGCCAATCGCCCGTGCCGACGGTGATCGCCGCGTCGAGATCGTCGGTATGGAAATCGATGCCGCCGATCCGCGAATGCAGGTGCACGGTCACGCCCGGATGCGCGGCGTAGAAGCCGTGCAGGTGCGGCAGCAGCCATTTCGAGCCGAAGGTTGGCAACGTCGCGAGCCGCAGCGTGCCCGCGCCGGCCTGGTGCGACATCGCCTGCAGTGTCGCACCACGAATGCGGCCAAGCGCGCCGCTCAGCTCGACGAAGTAGCGCCGCCCGACTTCGGTCAGCTTCACCGACCGGCCTTCGCGGCGAAACAGCGGCACGCCGAGCTGATCTTCGAGCGTCTGCACCTGCCGGCTGATCGCGCTCTGGCTCAGCGCCAGCTCGTCGGCCGCGCGGGTGTAGCTCTCATGCCGCGCGGCGGCCTCGAACACCAGCAGCAGCGACATCGACGGGGTCAGGTGACGGTAATTCATGAGTTTTATGCAAGTTTTGCCGGAGCAGAATTCGTTTGTTTGGCGCCCGGATTCGCAAGATACTGGATTTCCGGGCTCAGCGGAATCTTGCTCAAAACTCATGGTTCTGACGGGCTCCGCACGCCGGCTTCTCCACCTTGCGCTTTCAACCATGTCGATTGCTTCGTTGCCCCGTCCCGCCAGCCCGCCCGACGGCCGTTACCGTGATTTTCTCGCGGCGCTCCACGCCGCCGGGTTCGCCGGCGAGATTCGGGTCGACCATGCGAACCGGACCGTCCAGGCGACCGACAACTCGATCTACCAGCGCTTGCCGCAAGCGGTGGTTTGCCCGGCGCACGCGGACGACGTGCGGCTGCTCGCGCGCCTGCTCGCCGAACCCGCGCACCGCGACGTCGCGGTGGCCGCGCGCGGCGGCGGCACCGGCACCAACGGACAGTCGCTGACCGACGGCGTGGTCGTGGACCTGTCGCGCAACATGAACCGGATCCTCGAAATCAACGCGCAAGAGCGCTGGGTGCGCGTGCAGCCGGGTGTCGTCAAGGATCAGCTCAATGCGGCGCTGAAGGCGCACGGGCTCTTCTTCGCGCCGGAACTGTCGACGTCGAACCGTGCCACCGTCGGCGGGATGATCAACACCGATGCGAGCGGGCAGGGTAGCTGCACGTATGGCAAGACGCGCGACCATGTGCTCGCGCTCGACTTCGTGCTGTTGGGCGGCGAGCAACTGCACAGCGACGCGCTCGACGACGACGAACTGGCGCGCCGCTGCGCGCGGCAGGACCGCATCGGCAAGGTCTATCGCACCGCGCGCCGGATCAGCGACGAGCAGGCTGCACTGATCGACGCGAAGTTTCCGAAGCTCAACCGCTGCCTGACCGGCTACGATCTCGCGCACCTGCGGGAACCGGACGGCCGCTTCAACCTGAACAGCGTGCTGTGCGGTGCGGAAGGCTCGCTCGGCTTTGTCGTCGAGGCGAAGCTGAACGTGCTGCCGATTCCGAAATATTCGGTGCTGGTGAACGTGCGCTACGCGGGCTTCATGGACGCGCTGCGCGATGCGCGCGCGCTGCTCGAACTCAAGCCGCTGTCGATCGAGACGGTCGACTCGAAGGTGCTGATGCTCGCGATGAAGGATTTCGTGTGGAGCAGCGTGGCCGAGTATTTCCCGCAGGACGATGCGCGCCCGACGCTCGGCATCAATCTGATCGAATTCTGCGGCGACGATGCTGCCGACGTCGATGCACGCGTGCGCGCGTTCGTCGCGCACCTGCGCACCGATACGAGCGTCGAGCGGCTCGGCCATACGATCGCGACCGGCGACGACGCGGTGAAGCGCGTGTACGCGATGCGCAAGCGTGCGGTCGGCCTGCTCGGCAACGTACAGGGCGAGGCGCGCCCGCAGCCGTTCGTCGAGGACACTGCGGTGCCGCCCGAGAACCTCGCGGCGTACATCGCCGAATTCCGCGCGCTGCTCGACGGCCACGGGTTGCAATACGGGATGTTCGGCCACGTCGACGCCGGCGTGCTGCACGTACGCCCCGCGCTCGACATGAAGGATCCAAAGCAGGCCGCGCTGGTGCGGCCGGTGTCGGACGCGGTGGCCGAGCTCACGCAGCGTCATGGCGGCCTGTTATGGGGCGAGCACGGCAAGGGCGTACGTTCCGAATATGCGCCGGCACTCTTCGGCGAGCTGTATCCGTCGCTGCAGCAGCTGAAGGCTGCGTTCGATCCGCACAACCAGCTGAACCCCGGCAAGATCGCGACGCCGCCAGCGCCCGCGCTGCGGCTGCTGAAGATCGACGAAGTGCCGACGCGCGGCGACCATGACCGGCAGATCGACGAGCGCGTGTGGCAGAGCTACGGCACGGCGATGCACTGCAACGGCAACGGGGCATGCTACAACTTCGATCCGGACGACGCGATGTGCCCGTCGTGGAAGGCGACGCGCGAGCGCGTGCAGTCGCCGAAGGGGCGCGCGTCGCTGATGCGCGAATGGTTGCGTCTGCAAGGACAGGCGGGTGTAGACGTCGTCGCGGCGGCGCGTGCGCGGCAACCGTTCGTGCGCGGCTTCGCCGCACGCTGGCGCAACAGCCGCGCGGCGCGCAACGGCGCTGCCGACTTCTCGCACGAGGTGTACGACGCGATGGCCGGCTGCCTCGCGTGCAAGTCGTGCGCGGGGCAGTGCCCGGTCAAGGTCAACGTGCCGGAGTTTCGTTCCCGCTTTCTCGAGCTGTATCACCAGCGCTACCAGCGGCCGCTGCGCGACTATCTGATCGGCTCGCTCGAATTCACGATGCCGTTGATGGCCCGCGCGCCCGCGCTGTACAACGCGCTGATGCGCGCCGGGTGGGTGCGCACGCTGCTCGAGCGGTACGTCGGGATGGTCGATAGCCCGCTGTTGAGCCGCTTCGATCTCGCGGCCGTGATCCGGCAATGGAACGTGCGGCCGGCCGATCCGCACGCGCTCGCCGCGTTGACCGACGCACAGCGCGCGCGCAGCGTCGTTATCGTGCAGGACACGTTCACGCGCCACTTCGACACCGAGCAGCTTGCGACGTTGATCGAACTCGCCGCACGCATCGGCTTCCAGGTGTGGCTTGCCCCGCTCGCGCCGAACGGCAAGGCGCTGCATGTGCAGGGATTTCTGCGAGCGTTCGAGCAGGTCGCGATCCGCAACGCAACGCAGCTGGCCGCGCTCGCGCGCCCCGGTGTCGCGCTCGTTGGCCTCGATCCGGCGATGACGCTCACATATCGGCAGGAATATCTGAAGGTGACGGGCCTCGCCGACGTGCCGAAGGTCGCGCTGCCGCAGGAGTGGCTGGTCGATGCGTTGCCGGAAACCGGCGCGGGCGCGGGTGTCGGTGCGCCGTCCGCAACGTACCGATTGCTGCCGCACTGCACCGAAAGGACCAACGCGCCGGACAGCGGCAAGCAATGGGCGCAGGTATTCGCGCGCCGCGGGCTGCGGCTGACGCTTCAGGAGACCGGGTGCTGCGGAATGTCGGGCACCTACGGGCACGAGGCGCGCAACCTGCAGACGTCGCGCACGATTTACGCGCAGTCGTGGGCCGCGCACGTCGACGCGCCGGTCGAGCACGGAGAAGCGCTGGCGACCGGTTATTCGTGTCGCAGCCAGGTAAAGCGCATGTCCGCGCGGCAACTGCGGCATCCGCTGCAGGCGCTGCTCGATCACGTGCGTGCGACGGGCGCGCGGCCGGGCAGCGCGACGAGCGCAGCCTGATCGCGGCGTGCGCGCGCTGGTCGCCGCGCGGTATGCGACGCTGAATGCGGCATGTCTTCCGCGCGCGCGGCGAACTCGCAAACCTGGCCGATGGCATTCGCGGCATCGATCGCTTGAAGGCGTGCAACCTGGCGCCGATGGAAAAGAGGGGGCGTTTGCCCGACGCGTACCGGATGCCGATACGATCGGTGGCGATCGCATGGCCCGTATCGACTGCGTGCTTCGCGCAGTTCAGGCCCGGCTTGCCGTTATTCCCGACGCAAGCCGCGTGATGCCGCGCGGCGTACAGAGGGTTGCGCGCCAGAGCGACGGCAGGACCCGTCGGCCGCGAAGTTCACGAATCGCCGTTGCGGCGCTTCGCGGAACGTGGCTTGGCTGCCGCGGGAAACGCGCCGACGCCGCGCGGGCGCTTCGGCTCGATGCCGGTCTTGCCGATCACGTGCCGGAAATCGATTTCGTGGGCGGCGAGCGCGCCGATCAGCGTCGCGATGACCGCGAGGTGCGAAGGGACGGTGCCCTTGCTCGAATAGTTGGTGATGGAGCTTTCGTTCATCCGGATCAGCCGGGCGAATTCGCGCGCCGTCAGTTGCGCTTTCTTCAACTCCTGTTGAAATTCCGCATACGCCATCGCACACATGTCGCTTCGTCTCCGAAAAGCTTGAATCGGCCCCGCGCGGCACCGGCGCCGACGGGTGGCGTTCCCGTCGGGCCGGCATCGCCGGGAATTACATCTTCACCTGGTCGAGGAAGGTCTTCTTGCCGGTCTTGTAGCCGTAGATCGAGATGACCCCGTGCGTCAGATCGCCTTTCGCGTCGAACGTCGTCGTGCCGATCACGCCGTCGTACTTCGTCGACGGCATCGCCGCGAGGATCTTCGCCGGGTCCGTCGAGTTCGCGCGCTTCATTGCGTCGACTGCGATGTAGACCGCGTCGTACGCGAACGGCGCATCGAACTTGATGCCCTGGTTGAAGCGCTTCTGGTACTTCGCGAGGAACGCAGCGCCGCCCGGCATCTTCTCGAGCGCCGCGCCCGCCTGCGAGCACAGCACGTTGTCCGCCGCGGGGCCCGCGAGTTCGGCCAGCGAGTCGGTGCACACGCCGTCGCCCGACAGGATCTTCGCGCGCAGGCCGAGCTGCTTCGCCTGCTTCGCAAGCGGGCCGCCGGTGGCGTCCATGCCGCCGTACATGATCGCGTCGGGGTTCTCGCCCTTGATCTTCGTCAGGATTGCGCGGAAGTCGACGGCCTTGTCGTTCGTCGCATCGTGCGACAGCACTTTCAGGCCCAGCGCCTTCGCCTTCTTCTCGAACTCGTTCGCGAGACCCTGGCCGTACGCGGTCGAATCGTCGATCACCGCGACGCTCTTCACGCCTTTCGACTGCGCGTAGCTTGCGAGCGCCGGGCCCTGCTGCGCGTCGGTCGCGACCACGCGATAGGTCGTCTTGAAGCCCTGCTGCGTGTACGTCGGATTCGTGGCCGACGGCGAGATCTGCACGATGCCCGCATCGCTGTAGATCTTCGACGCCGGGATCGACGTGCCCGAGTTCAGGTGACCGATCACGGCGACGACCTTGTCGTCGACCAGTTTCTGCGCAACCTGCGTCGCCTGGCGCGGGTCGGCCGCGTCATCCTGCGCGTCGAGCTGCAGCGTGATCTTCTTGCCGCCGATCGTCAGCCCTTTCGCGTTGATTTCCTCGACCGCGAGGCGCGCACCGTTCTCGTTGTCCTTGCCGAGGTGCGAAATGCCACCCGTCGTCGGTTCGACGCTGCCGATCTTCACGACCTGGTCGGCCATCGCGCCCGACGCGGCCGCGAATGCGGCGGCTGCCAGTGCGACGGTGACCAGGGGTTTGCAGCGCATGCCGACTGTGCTTCGTTCCATCTGCCATCTCCGTTGATTGATAGTTCTCGTACCGTCCGGGCTGCCGCGCCCTCGTGACGCGCCCAGGCTGCCGAACGAGCCCCCGTGACCCGTGACGGGTTCGGCTCGCGTGCCGTCGCGCGGCGCCCGGGCGCGGGCGCGGGCGATTTCGTCTGACGACACGCAATCGTATGAATATATCCGAACGCGCTTGCCGCCGCTGCCGCGAATTACGTAGCCTTGCGCAAATTTGACGCGCTCGTGCTGCGGTTCTGCGTTCGACCGTGCCGTCGCGCGGCGTTCGCATCGCCGATCGCACCGATTATTCGGCGGCGCGGATGCCGCTGACCATGGACAGTGCGATGCAATCAATCGCGAAGTGTTCGGTCGATTCGTCTGCACACTTGCGGACCGGCGCGCGCGGCCGCGTCGATCGCAACGCCGAGACGCAGCCGTCACGCTTTTGATGCAACTAACGGTCATATCCCGCGGCGCCGGCGAATTGGCGCGGGCGCGAACGGGTGACGCAGGTATTCTGCTTTGCAGATTACGGGGCGACTTGAATCCATCGTGACGGGGCTTCCCCGATGGATGTCGCGGGCGCAGCGCGGCTGCCTGGACGTTGTTGCGGCTCGACCGGGAAGGGTGGATCGCCGACAATGCGTGCGCGGAAAACCGGAACATCGTAAAGATGAGCGAGAATCGAGGGTTTCGAGCCGTTCGAATGCACAGGGAATGAGGAATGAATAGACCAGACAAGTCGGCGAAAGCGCGTGCCGCGCTCGACCAGCTTTTTTCGGGCATGGCGCCCGCGGACGCGCAGCAGCGTGCGTCGTCGCGTCCGGGCAATCCGTTCGAAGCGGCGGGCGACGCCGCGGGCGCCGACGGGCGCGTCGAAGTCACGCTGTCGACGCGAATCCAGCTGCGCGGCTATCCGGGCGCGGACGCGTTCATGAAGCGCATGGCCGAGGCCTGGGGTCTTACGTGGGGCCCATACGATGCGGTGCGCGCATCGGCGACGCTGCCGGCCGGGTGGCGTTCGCGCCGGCTGCCGGAAGTCACGCAGATCGTCGACGAACGCGACGTGCTGCGCGCGGAAAGCAGCCTGCAGGGCGGCGAGATGTCGTATCTGAAAGTGCATCCGCGCTACTACATCGATGCGCGCAAGGGGGCCGGCTGGCGCAAGTCGTCGAAGGCGTCCGACGATCCGGATCTCGACGGCCCCGACTGGAACTGCTACGTGATGGATCGGGAAAAGTCCGTCGAAGTGCACGAGCTGACGACGTCGTCGTCGAAGGCCGACCTCGACAACGCACGCGCGACGCTGCTGAAATGGCTCGACGAGCACTACCCGAAACATCGCGATCCGTTCGCATACTGGACGGACTGCGAACGTCCGTTGTAAGCCGCGCACGGCGGCCTGTGATCGCGGAGGCGGCACGTGAAGCGCAATGGTGCGATCCCGGTTTTGTTGGCGGCGTTCGGCGCGGCCGTCGGATCGACCGTCATCGAACTGCTGCTCTGGCCGCTCGCCGGCGAAGACCCGATTCACAATCTGTTTCGCGATGCACGCATGACCGCCGCGCTCGTGATCGGACGACGGGTGCTTGGCGCTCCCGCCGGCTTCGATCCGGCGATCATGAGCGTCGCGACGCTCGTGCATGCCGCGCTGTCGCTTGCCTACGCTGCCGTGCTCGCGAGGCTGGTCCGCAATCTGTCCTCCGGCGCCGCGCTGCTCGCGGGCGGCGTATTCGGTCTCGTGCTGTATGGCGTCAACCTGCATGCATTCACGGCGATCTTTCCGTGGTTCGTTGACGCGCGCGGCGCGATCACGCTCGTTGCACACGTCGTCTTCGGCGCGACCGCGGCCGGCGTGTACTGCGGCGTGCGGTGCGTAACGCCCGGATGATCGCCGGCGGCTTGCGCGCCGCGCTTGCACCACCCGACCCCCGGAATAACCCGGCGTGTTCTATCGTTTACTGGCCGGGTGACTCTGCACGAAGCGTATGCGGACAATCACGCGAAGGGTCGAGCGGTCCGGGGCATCAAAGCAGGAGCCGATCATGTGCGGCTTGTTTCGGTTCGGGATGGGTTTGGTTTGCGTCGGTTGTTCGATGAGCGTCCTGGCGCAAACGTATGACGACTCGACGGATGATGGCGCGACCTGCCGGGCGGTCGTCATGCAGGCGGAAATCGACGGCGCCGAGCAGCAGGTCGTCGGGCGAGCGTGCCGGCAAAGCGATGGCACGTGGCGAATGGTGCAGGCCGCGGACGGCAGCATCGTGTGGTACCCGGACACCGCGTATCCGTATACCGATCCGTGGTACTGGGGGCCCGCGGTTTTCGTCGGCACGGGCGGGCGTTTCGTCTTCATCGACCGCTTTCATCGCCGGCATCACTTCGACCACTTCGGTCATCATCCCGGTCATTTCGAAGGCGGTGTGCGCGGCCGTATCGGCGTGCCGATGGGCGCGGGCTTTCATCGTGAACCGGCCTTCACCGGCGCTCACGGGTTCGGCGGCATGCGACGGCATTGAAGCGGGGCGAAGCGGACGGCGAACGCACACGCAGTGCGCGCCCGCCGGTTCAGCGCGATGCCCGGGGTTCGTCAGAACTTGTGGCGGATGCCGACGACCGCGAGCTCCTGCGTATCCGTGCCCGAGTTCACGCCATATGAACCGACCGATGCCGCAGCCTTCACGATCGCGCCGCTCGCGTTCAGCGTGTTGCCGCTTGCCTTCTGGTAGCCGAACAGCGCATACAGGTCCGTGCGCTTCGACAGCGCATAGTCCGCACCGACGTTCACCTGGTTGTAGTGCGCGGAAGCCGCGCCTGTCAGCGACGTGTAGTTGTAGCCGACCCCCGCGCGCAACGCCGGCGAGAACTGCCAGTTGAAGAACGCCGAGCCGGTGTTGAACTTCGCATTCTGCGTGAAGGCCGACAGGGCGTCCGCGCCGTACTGCGTGTTCGAATACGCGATCCCGACGGTTGCCGGTCCGGCTACGTACTGGCCGGCCACGCGCACGATCTGGATCGACTTCGCACTCGAGAAGCCCTGGTTGATCACGGTATTGAACAGCGTGTCCGAACTGCTCGACCACGTACGCACGCCGTTCGCGACCGTCGAGCCACCGTTCGCGAAGAAGTAGCCGGCACCCAGCGACAGCGGGCCGTTCGCGTAGCTCAGCCCGAAGCTGTACGTGCGGCCACTGCCGGTCGCACCCGCGACGCCGCCGAAGCCGTACAGCGCGGCGAACTGGAACCCCGAGATCAGCGGGCTCGTGTACTTCACCGAATTGCTGACGCGCAGGCTGTTGTCGTAATTGTCGAGGTCTCCCGGCGTTGCGAACACGCCGCCGAAATAGTTGTCCGCGGTGAGGCCCTGCACGAGATCGACGACCGGATCGTACTGGCGGCCGAGCGTTACGGTGCCGTACGAGCTGCTCGCGAGGCCGACGACGGCCTTGCGGCCAAATTCTCGCTGGCCCTGGCCGAGCGCGCCGGTGCCGAGGTTGAAGCCGTTCTCGAGCTGGAACAGCGCGGATAGCCCGCTGCCGAGATCCTCGATACCGCGCAGCCCCCAGCGGCTGCCAGACAGGTTGCCGCTGCTGAACCTGACGAGATTCGACGCGTTGCTGCCATTGGCGTTTTGCGCGTTGTGCACGTACGCGATGCCCGCATCGGCGATGCCGTACAGTGTGACGCTGCTTTGCGCGTGCGCGCCGGTGGCGCAGAGCGCGGCAGGCGCGACGACGAGCGCGAGTGACCGGATTCGTTTCATTGCTGGATTCCCCCGTTGTTCGACAAGTCTGACGAATCGGTGAACGATACGGATCGCGCATCGTTAAGGGAACCAACAAATTGTCGAATCGTTATCAGGCCAGGATCGGCCGCGGTATCGTTGCGCGCGCAACCGGGCCGGCATCGTGCGGCTTCGGGGGCCATGCGGCGCACGGCCCACCCGAAGCCTCGGCGCGCGTCACTGTTCCGCCCCTTCCGCTTCCGCCGTCTCGCCGAGGAAGCCGCCGCTCTGGTGCGCCCACAGCGCCGCATAAATGCCGCCGGCCTGCAGCAACTGCAGGTGCGTGCCTTCCTCGACGATACGGCCTTCGTCGAGCACGATCAGCCGGTCCATCGCCGCGATCGTCGACAACCGGTGCGCGATCGCGATGACCGTCTTGCCGCTCATCAGGCTGTCGAGGCTGCGCTGGATCGCGACTTCGACTTCCGAATCCAGCGCGCTCGTCGCTTCGTCGAGCACGAGGATCGGCGCGTCCTTGAGCATCACGCGCGCAATCGCGACTCGCTGCCGCTGGCCGCCCGACAGCTTCACGCCGCGCTCGCCGACCTCGACGTCGTAGCCGCTGCGCCCGTGCCGGTCGCGCAGGCGCTCGATGAAGTCGGACGCCTCCGCGCGCACGGCCGCGTCGCGCATTTCGTGCTCGGTCGCGTCGGGGCGGCCGTACAGGATGTTCTCGCGCATCGTCCGGTGCAGCAGCGACGTGTCCTGCGTGACCATCCCGATCGCCGCGCGCAGGCTGTCCTGCGTCACGTGCGCGATGTCCTGCCCGTCGATGCGGATTGCGCCGCCGTCCACGTCGTAGAAACGCAGCAGCAGGTTCACGAGCGTCGACTTGCCGGCGCCGGAGCGGCCGATCAGGCCGATCCGCTCGCCGGGCCGGATCGTCAAATTCAGCCCGTCGAACACCGGCGTGTCGTTGTCGTCGTGCGCGAAGCGCACGTTGTCGAACACGATTTCGCCGCGCGGCACAGCGAGCGTCGTCGCGTCGCGCGCGTCGACCACGCTGCGCTTCTTCGTCAGCGTGTTGATGCCGTCCTGGATCGTGCCGACGTTCTCGAACAGCTCGGTCATTTCCCACATGATCCAGTGTGAATAGCTCGACAGCCGCAGCGCCATCGCGATCACGGCCGCGACCACGCCCGCGCTCGCGTCGCCGTGCAGCCACAGGTACAGCGCGACGCCGGTCGAGCCGACCAGCAGCAGCGTCGACAGCAGGTGGTTGACGATCTCGAACGCGCTGACGAGCCGCATCTGCGCATCGCCGGTGACCTTGAACGCTTCCATCGCGCGGCGCGCGTGGTCGGCTTCGCGGCGCGTGTGCGAGAACAGCTTCACCGTGGTGATGTTCGAATACGCATCGGTGATGCGGCCGGTCATCAGCGCGCGCGCATCCGCCTGCTGGCTGCCGACGCGTCCGAGGCGCGGCACGAAGTACGCGCAGGCCGCGCCGTAACCGAGCGCCCACAGCACGAGCGGAATCATCAGCCGCCAGTCGAAGCTCGCGGCGAGCGCGAGAATGCCGATCAGATACGCGGCGACGCCGATCACGACGTCGACCGACATGAACAGCGCGTCGCGCACCGCGAGCGCGGTCTGCATGATCTTGGTCGTCACGCGGCCCGCGAATTCATTCGCATAGAACGACAGGCTTTGGTCCAGCATGAGCCGGTGAAACAGCCAGCGCAGCCGCATCGGGAAGTTGATCGCCAGCACCTGGTGCTTGACCATCGTATGCAGCGCGATCAGCAGCGCGCTGCCGGCGAGAATCGCCGCGAAGCCGGCGAGCGTGCCGAAATGGCGGACGCCGAAGTCGGCCGGCGTCGCCGACGAGAGCCAGTCGACCACGCGGCCCATCATCGCAAACAGCGCGGCTTCGTACGCGGCGAGCGCGGCCGACGTCAGCGCGATCAGCAGGATCCAACCGCGCGCGCCTTTCGTGCACGCCCAGACGAACGAGAAGAACCCCTTCGGCGGCGTGACGGGGTCTTCGAGCGGGAATGTCGGCAAACGCCGTTCAAACCACGAAAACATTGAACCTTTCTCCTTGAACGAACCGGCGACGCTACCGGCCCGGCGTTGCTCGGCGAGCGCGTCGCAGTCGCGATCAGCTCGCGCGCATGCGGCTGCGTTGCCCGAAATGGCGGCGGGCGTGGCGTCCGGCTGGGAGTGTCGCACCGATTCGAGTGCGCTGCAGGCTGCTTGTAAGCGCGGTCTCCACGCCGGTGCCGAACGGCGCAGGCTTTTTCACCTGATCTCGAAAAAATCGCTTGACTATCTACCTACGAGTAGATAAAGTTCGATCCATGGAAACGAAATCGACCGTCCGCGAACAGATTCTCGACCACGCAATCACGCTGATGATGCTGCGCGGTTACAACGGCTTCAGCTATCGAGACCTGTCCGATCTGGTGGGCGTGAAGACGTCGAGCATCCACTACTACTTCCCGTCGAAGGACGATCTCGTGCTGGAAGCAGTGTCGGCATACAGCGACGACGTCCTCGCGGCCATGCGGTCGATCGATCCGGCGTTGCCGGCCGACGTGAAGCTGAGCCTGTATACGAAGCTGTTCGGGCGAACGCTGGGCGACGGCAACCAGATCTGCCTGTGCGGAATGCTGGCGGCCGACATCGAATCGTTGCCGGAGAACGTGCGGCAGGCGGTGCAGGCATTCTTCAAGGCCAACGAGAACTGGCTCGCCGAATTGCTGGCACAGGGCGCGAACGAAGGCACGCTGCAGTTCAGCGGCAAGCCGGAAACGGCGGCGCGCACGTTGTACGCGGCGTTCCAGGGCAGTGTGCTGGCCAGTCGGCTGTTTCATGCGCGGGCGCGTCTCGAGGATGTCGAGGCCGTCTGGAAAACCCGGTCCTGACCGATCGGCAAGCAGTGAGGCGGTTCGCCGCCTTTTAGTGGGATTAATAGTCTATCTTTGAGTAGATAGATCGACGAATGGCGCGGAGGGATTCGAACCTCCGCATTTTTTAGGGATGTTTATCTATCTATGAGTAGATAAACAACGTGATGCCAACGGCGCGGCCGTCGGCGCGCGATCCCGGGTTGGAAGGCTGTTTCACTCACTCATCGTTGAAAAGGAGTCTGATCATGTCGATCGAAAAAGTGCTGTACCGCGCTCATGCAAAGGCCACCGGCGGCCGCGACGGCCGTGCGACCGTGCCGGAAAGCGGTCTCGACCTGAAGCTGACCACGCCGCGCGAACTCGGCGGTGCGGGCGGCGCAGGCGCCAACCCGGAGCAGCTGTTCGCGGCCGGCTACAGCGCGTGCTTCATCGGCGCAATGAAGTTCGTCGCGGCCCGCGACAAGATCGCCATCCCCGCGGACGCGTCGATCGAAGGCAGCGTCGGCATCGGCGCGATCCCGAACGGCTTCGGCATCGAAGTCGAGCTGAAGATTTCGCTGCCGGGCCTCGACCGCGACACCGCGCAAACGCTGATCGACCGCGCGCACGTCGTCTGCCCGTATTCGAACGCGACGCGCGGCAACATCGACGTCACGCTGACGCTCGTCTGATCGCACGCAGTCCGAACCCATCCACCGTCATTCATTGCATTTACCGGTTGAGCCAAGGAGTTTCATCATGAAGATCGTCAAGCCGCTGCTGATCGCCGCCGCCGTTGCAGCCGCGTTGTCCGCGGCGCCCGCCGCTTTCGCGGGCAGTGCCGAAGCCGTCCGTCCCGATACGGCGACGAGCGCATTCCTCGCCGTGCTGAACGGCCAGAAGGGGCCCGGCCTCGAAACGCTGAGCCCCGCGAAGGCGCGGCAGGTGCTGGTCGATGCGCAAAGCGGCGTGAAGGTCGATCTGTCGGGCATCGACGTGTCGTCCCGGACGATCGAGCAGGATGGCCTGTCGGTGCCGATCACGATCGTGCGTCCGCAGCGCGTGACGGGCACGCCGCCGGTATTCATGTTCTTCCACGGCGGCGGCTGGATTCTCGGCGACTTCCCGACGCATGAGCGCCTGGTGCGCGATCTCGTCGTGCAGTCGGGTGCGGTCGCGGTGTTCGTGAACTACACGCCGTCGCCGGAAGCGCACTACCCGGTTGCGATCAACCAGGCGTATGCGGCGACGAAGTGGGTGGCCGCGCATGGCGCGGAGATCGGCGTCGACGGCAGCCGCCTTGCCGTCGTCGGCAACAGCGTCGGCGGGAACATGGCGGCTGTCGTCGCGCTGATGGCGAAGGACAAGGGCGGCCCGGCGATCCGCTTCCAGGGCCTGTTGTGGCCGGTTACGGACCATAACTTCGAAACCGGTTCGTACAACGCGTATCAGCAAGGGCACTTCCTGACGCGGCCGATGATGAAGTGGTTCTGGGACGCGTATACCAGGAACGAAGCGCAACGCAACGACATCTACGCATCCCCGCTGCGTGCGAGCACCGCGCAGTTGAAGGGCTTGCCTCCGGCGCTGATCCAGGTCGCGCAGTTCGACGTGCTGCGCGACGAAGGCGAGGCGTACGGCCGCAAGCTCGATGCGGCAGGCGTGGATTCGACGACGACGCGTTATGACGGCACGATCCACGATTTCGGCTTGCTCAATGCGCTGGCCGACGATGCGCCGACAAAGGCCGCGATGAAGGCGATGGCAAACGAGATCGCGACGCGTCTGAAGTAAGACCTCGCGCGGTATTCGAACAGCTTCGGATGCAAACGATGAAGCGGCGGGCGCGGGCCCGCCGCTTTTTGCATTGGAACGCGCGTTGCGACGAAACGCGACCGTTCGGCTGCATCGAAACGATCGAATCGCCACCGTGCGCTTGCGCGGTCAGGGCCGCGCCGTTTCGTTTGTTGGTACGATCCCGCGTATCGTCAATGCCGGCGCCGCGGGCTGCCGGCCCATCGCTCGCACGGCTGCACGCCGGCGCGGCCACGTTCGGGAGAAGTGCTTCATGCTGCAGGCGTTCGCGGTCTTGCTGACCTTTCAGTGCCTCGGGGAAGGTGTGTCCTATCTGTTCGCGCTGCCGGTGCCGGGCCCCGTGATCGGCATGCTGCTGCTGTTCGGCTTCGTGATGCTGCGCCCCAACGTGGCCGACGCGATCGAGCCGACCGCGCTCGAGCTGCTGCGTCACCTGTCGCTGCTGTTCGTGCCGGCGGGCGTCGGCATCATGGTGTCGGCCGATCGCGTGCGTGGCGATGCGCTGGCGGTCGTCGTCGCGCTGGCGGTCAGCACGTCGCTCGCGATCGCCGTCACCGCGCTCGTCACGCGCGCGCTGCTGCGGCGGCAGCGGCGTGCGGGCGGCGCGGCGGAGGGCACGCAATGACGGCCTTTCCGAAACTCGGCGCGATATGGGTCTATCTCGCCGCGACGCCGCTGCTCGGCCTGACGATCACGTTGATCGCATACCTGATCGCACAAGGCGTCTACGCGCGAGCGCGCTTCAACCCGCTCGCGAACCCCGTGCTGATCTCAGTCGCGCTGATCGTCGTGCTGCTGACAATTACGCGCACGCCGTATCCGACGTATTTCGAGGGCGCGCAGTTCGTGCACTTCCTGCTCGGTCCGGCAACCGTCGCGCTGGCGCTGCCGCTGTATCGCCAGTGGTCGAAGCTGCGGCGTGCGGCGGTGCCGCTGCTCGTCGGGCTGTTCGCCGGCTCGCTGACCGCGATCGTCTCCGCGGTCGGGATCGCCGCGCTTTTCGGTGCGTCGCATCAGACGATTGCGTCGCTCGCGCCGAAATCGGCGACCACGCCGATCGCGATGGCCGTCGCGCAAGCGATCGGCGGGATTCCGTCGCTCACGGCGGGGCTCGTGATTTCGACCGGCATCTTCGGCGCCGTGTGCGCGCGCGGCATCCTGAACGCGCTGCGCATCGACGAGGCGGCGGTCCGCGGTTTCGCACTTGGCGTCGCGTCGCACGGGATCGGCACCGCGCGCGCGTTCCAGGTCAGCGAGGAAGCCGGTGCGTTCGCGGGGCTCGGGATGGGGCTGAACGGCGTACTGACAGCGTTCATCGTGCCGATCCTGTTGCCGGTTTTGTCGCGCTGGATCTGAGCGGTTCAGGACACCGGACGGCGCGCGCGTGCGGATGCTATCGGTTTCCCTGATGGCGCCCGCGCCGGGTTGCCCGCGGCGCCGGCCGGTCAATGCGCGGGCCGCAGACGTATCGCACGCGTTATCAGGAGAATTCAGGAAGCCGCACGGACATTTGCGCGGCGATCGGCTAACGTTGGGTCGGCGCCGTCGTCGCACGCCGGCGTTCGACCCACAACCAACAATCGACAAGGAGAGCCCGCCATGAAAAAGTCTCGGGCGGTTTCGGTGGCAATGGCAGTAACGGTGTCGTTCGGTCTGCTGTCGGCCGCCGTGCCGGTGGCATATGCGCAGGATCCGGCGTCCGCGCCGATGCAGGATTCGGCATCTGCGCCGACGCAGAAGCAACTCGACAAGGCGCAGAAGAAAGCCGCCCGCAAGGCGGCGCGCGCGCGCCACGCGAAGGATCTGAAGGCGATCGGGACCGGCAGCGGCTACCGGCTGACGAACGACCAGAGCAACTATCCGCAGAACGCGGTGGAAAAGACGCCAGCGACCAAGGCGGCGCCGGCCGCGCCGGCATCGGGTCAGTGACCGCAGCTAACCGCCATCGATGACCGCAGGCGGCGGCAACGGCCGCCGTCTGCTCGATGGAAAACGGCGCCGGGTTCGACCGGCGCCGTTCGTTCGCGTGCGGCGCGCAGGCGCCATGTGATGCGGCGCGAGGTTTTCCCGCGCGCGGCATTCGATCGCTTTACGACGCGAGCTTCGCGGCGAGTTCCGCGACGTGCTTGCCCTGGTAGCGCGCGATGTCGAGTTCGTTCGGGCTCGGCTGACGGCTGCCGTCCGCGCCCGCGAGCGTGGTCGCGCCATACGGCGTGCCGCCCGTGATTTCGTTCATGTTGACGAGTCCGCTGCACGCGTACGGCACGCCGACGATCACCATCCCGTGGTGCAGCAGCGTCGTGTGGAACGACGTGATGGTCGTTTCCTGGCCGCCGTGCTGCGTGCCCGTCGACGCGAACACGCTGCCGATCTTGCCGACGAGCGCGCCCTTCATCCACAGGCCGCCGGTCTGGTCGAGGAACGTGCGCATCTGGCCGGCCATGTTGCCGAAGCGGGTCGGCGTGCCGAAAATGATCGCATCGTAGTTTGCGAGTTCGTCGACGGTCGCAACCGGCGCGGCCTGGTCGACCTTGACGCCGATCGCCTTCGCCTGGTCGACGGGAATGGTTTCCGGCACGCGTTTGAGCGTGACCTCGACGCCGGGCACCGATTTCGCGCCTTCCGCGACGTGCTGCGCCATCGTTTCGACGTGCCCGTAGGACGAGTAGTAAAGAACGAGTACCTTGGCCATGTTGCGAATCTCCGAGTAGGGAAGGCCCCGCCTTCAGCGGGGCCCGATGTTCCGAGCGGGCGTCATGCCCATTCGGCCGTCACTTCGACCGGACGCAGGTCGAATACCAGCACTTCCGCATCCTTGCCGTCCGCGAACGTGAGCGCCTGTTCGCCGCGGATGCGCGCGCCGTCGCCTTCGCCGAGCGTCACGCCGTTGACCGTCACGCTGCCGCGTGCGACGTGCACGTAAGCGAAGCGGTCAGGTGCGAGCTCCAGCGTGGCGCGCTCGTCGCCGTCGAACAGGCCTGCGTAGATCCGGGTGTCCTGCCGGATCTTCAGCGAGCCGCCGTTGCCGTCGGGCGACACGATCGGCGCGAGCTTGCCGCGCTTGTCGGCTGCCGCGATGTTCGTCTGCTGATAGCGCGGCTCGGCACCCTTCTCCGCAGGGCCAACCCAGATCTGCAGGAAGTGGACGGGCGTGTCCGCAGAGTGATTGAACTCGCTGTGCCGCACGCCGGTGCCCGCACTCATCAGTTGCACGTCGCCCGGCACGATCACCGACCCGGTGCCCATCGAATCCTTGTGTTCCAGCGCGCCCTCGAGCACGTACGACAGGATTTCCATGTCGCGGTGCGGGTGCGTGCCGAAGCCGCGGCCCGGTGCGACGCGGTCGTCGTTGATCACCAGCAGGTCGGAGAAGCCCACTTGCTTCGGATCGTAGTAATTCGCGAAAGAAAACGTGTGACGGGAACTGAGCCAGCCATGTTCAGCACGGCCACGCTGGTTTGCTGCACGAGTCTCGATCATGATTTTTTCCTGGATCTCGCCGGCCCTCGGAAGTGGGGCCGGCCGTTCGTTGAGATGAATCTTAGGTCAATCTATTTGACAAATAAATCGCCGTAGAGATAATGACTGTCGCTATGGAGTGGACAATATGGAACTCAACGACCTGAGGATCTTCGTCGCGACCGTCGACGCGGGCAGCTTCACGGCTGCGGCCGATCAGCTGATGCTGTCCAAGCAATTCGTGAGCCGGCGCACGATGGCGCTCGAGGCGTCGCTCGGCGTGCGGCTTCTCCATCGCAATACGCGCAATCTCGCGGTGACGGAATCGGGGCAGGAGTTCTATGCGCGCGCGCAGCGGATCCTCGCGGAGGTCGCCGATGCCGAACAGGCGATGTCGGTGCGCAGCACCGAGCTGCACGGGTCGCTGAAGATCAGCGCGCCGCTGTCGTTCGGGATCACGCACGTGTCGCCGCTGATCGCCGAATTCCTGTCCGCGCATCCGGCCGTGCGGCTGAACCTCGACCTGACCGACCGGCGCGTCGATCTGATCGGCGAGGGCTTCGATCTCGTGCTGCGGATCGGCGCGCTCGAGGATTCGACGCTGATCGCGCGACCGCTCGGCGCGTGGCAGATGATTGCGTGCGCGAGCCCCGCTTATCTGAAGCGGCAGGGCACGCCCGCGACGCCGGCCGACCTTGCCGCGCACACGTGCCTGATGTACGGGCGCGAGCGGCGCGTCGGCTGGGAATTCCGGATCGACGGCGTCGCGCGCACGTTCGACGTGCAGGGGCCGCTCGTTGCGAACAACGGCGAAGTCGTGCGCGACGCCGCGATCGCCGGGCTCGGCATCGCGCTGCTGCCGCAGTTCATCGTCGGCGCGGCGCTCGACAGCGGCGCGCTGGTGCCGGTGCTCGACGCGTACGCACCGGCGCCGCTCACGCTGAATGCGGTGTTTCCGCAGCACCGGGAAGGGTTCGTCACGCTGCGCACGTTCATCGCGTTTCTGGCGCAGCGGCTCGCGGACGTCGTGCCTCAGGCGGACGGCGGCGCCGGGCGGCGGCGGTAGCCGGAGCGCCGGACGTGCGGTGAAAGCATCGTCGGTTTCCGGCGCGGCGGTGTCGAATCGAAGTTCACCCGCGCGAAGCGGGGCCAATGCGTGGCCGTGGAGAACGCGCTACGCGCAGCGCTGCGCGTAGCGCGGCGTGCGTGGCCCACACTGCGGGGCGCTGCGCTTCATCCGGTGGCCGGACCACGCGTGATGGGCGCATGCGCTCACGCGACGGCCGCGCGTGCGGCGCTTGGGGCGTCACTTGCCGTCACCGTTACCGTGCGCCCGGTCACGCCAGGACATGGCGCGTGTTACCGGTGTGGATCGTGCGGTCGGTTCGCGTTACGCTTCGGCGGCGGCACCGCATGCGCTGCGTGTCACGCCGGGCATTTTTACGCCGAACTGCATCGGGCACGTAGCTTCTACTCACTGCGATCCACGACGAGTCACGGCCAATGACAATCAAGAATCGTTCGAATGCTCGCACCGGCGCGCGAAAGCGAGCGGCATGTTGCGACCCGCAGAGGCACAGCGCGAGCGGGTGGGCGGCGAGGATATTGGCATTACTGACGATCGCGCCGATCGCCGCGCATGCAACCGGTTTTGACTGTGCGAAAGCGGCTTCGCGCACCGAAAAGACGATCTGCGCGGACGCCGGCCTGTCGTCGCTCGACGATCAGTTGGCACGCGCGTGGAAAAAGACGATCGCGAAAGGCGGCGATACGGCGGCGCTGAAGGCCGAGCAACTGAAATGGCTCAAACAGCGCGACCGGTGCGGCGGCGACGCGCCGTGTCTCGGCGACCGTTATCGCGAGCGGCTCGCAAGCCTGAACGGCGCGCCCCTTGCCGCCGACCGCTGGCAGCAGACGTGGTATCGCGACAGCGACAACCCGTCGTTCGGCGGCGTGCTGACGTTTACCGGCACGGCGCCGCGGCTGCACTTCGAACTAAGCGGCAACAACGGTGCGAACACCGGCGGGCTCGCCGGCGACATCGAACTGCACGGCGACGGCGGCACGTTTCTCCAGGACCAATGCCGGCTCGACTTCAGCCGCAACGGCGGACGCTTGAAAGTCGTACAGCACGGCAGCGATGCCGATTGCGGCGCCGGCGCCGGCGTCCTGTATTCCGGTGACTACGTGACGGCGGCGAACATGCAGGCGAGTTTGCCAGCAGACCTCGTCACGCTGAAGGTGCTGACCGATGCGCGGCAGAACGCAATCGCGCACAAGCTCCTCGGCGCCGACTATCAGACACTCGTCGACATGGTCAATGTCAGGGCGGCCGAGCAGGATCTCGACGGACTGAACGCGGACGTGGAGGCGTACTGGGTGCGCGGGATCGCGGCGACGAATGCGGCGATCGTCATGCGTCGGGGCGCCGATCTGTGGATCGGGCTGCTGGTGTTCGACCAGCATGACAAGGTGCGGATGCGCTACTACACGAACGTCCCGACATGGAAGAAGACCGTGCCGAAGACCATTCGCGCATGGCACGACAAGCTCGACAGCACGTATCCAGTCGACCTGATGTGACCCGATGTGGCGTGATGTGGCCCGCGCAGCGGGGCACCGCGCCGCGAGCCGGCCGTATGTGACGCGTTTGTTACGTGACAATTGTCCACTGCACAGAGACAGCGAATCTTGTTTTGACGGATTGATGATTTGCGATGAGACAGTAGACTGCACCCGTGCTTCGCCAGAACCGCTCCGCGGCGCCAGCCGGCGCGATCGGACGGACTCTTCGGCAGCGGGCCAACGGTCCGCGGTTCGAACTGGCGAGGAGGGTTCGTTGTCGTGAGCAGGTCCGCCGTTGCGGCGGGCGTCGGCACCGAATGCGTCAAACCGTCAAACCAAGGTGATTGCTATGCGTTACGTTTCGCTGGAGTCGAAGAAGGACGAGCTGCTGCTGGCGGCTCGCGTGCTGATGATGATCCTGTTCGTGCTGTTCGGCTGGCAGAAGCTGAACGGCTTCTCGGGCACGGTCGCGTACATGGCGTCGACGGGTGCGCCGTCGCCGGAGCTGTCTGCGGTGATCGCGGTGGCGGTCGAACTGGTCGGCGGCGCGTTGATCGCTGTCGGGTTCTATACGCGTCCGCTCGCGCTGGTATTCGCGGTCTATACGCTCGCGACCGCGTTGATCGGGCATCGCTACTGGGCGCTGCAGGGCATGGATCAGTATCTTGCGATGATCAACTTCTACAAGAACATCAGCATCATCGGCGGGCTGCTGTTGCTGGCGATCAGCGGGCCGGGACGCTACTCGTTCGACCGGAAGTAAGCGAGCGCGGCACAAGTTGTTCGCTGTACGGCAGGCCCGGTGCGCCCGATCGCGCGCCGGGCCTTGCTGCATTGGAGGCAAGCCGACGGGCGACCGAACTCGACATCGGCCGCGCGTTCTCGTATAGATTGGGGCGTCTTCCCCTTTCATCGTTGGCTACCTTGTCGCATCCGACCATCCTGCTCATCGGCGCGTCCGGCCTTCTCGGCCGTGCGGTCGCCGCGTCGCTGTCGCGCGAACCGTCGTTGACGCTGCTCGCGACCGTCCGGAACCCGGACACCGCCGGCGCACGGAGCCTCACGCTGCCGCCGCGCGACATTGCCCGGCTCGACGCGCTCGATCAGCCCGCGCTCGAACACCTCTTCGACATGCACCGGCCGGCGGCCGTGATCGTCTGCGCGGCCGAGCGCCGGCCCGACGTCTGCGAGCGCGACCCCGCGGCCGCGCGCGCGATCAACGTCGATGCGCCCGCGCGCATCGGCGCGCTCGCCGCGCGCTACGGCGCGTGGACGCTCGGCATTTCGACCGACTACGTGTTCGACGGCAACGCGGCGCCCTATCGCGAAGATGCGACGCCGAATCCGCTGAACGTCTACGGCCGCACGAAGCTCGAAGGCGAGGCGGCGTTGCTGGCCGCGTCGCCGCTGGCGTGCGTGCTGCGCTTGCCGCTGTTGTACGGACCGGTCGTGGACTGGCACGAGTCCGCCGTGACGAGCCTCGTGCCGGCGATCGTCGCGTCCGCGCAGCCGGGCGCGCAACCGGCCCGCATGGACGCGTGGGCAATCCGCTATCCGACTTACACGCCGGATGTCGCCGACGTCATCCGCGATCTGACGCTGCGTCATCTCGCGGGCGCGCCCGTCACCGGCATCCATCACTGGTCAGGCGAGGAGCCGATGACGAAGTACGACATCGCGCAGCGCATCGCGGCCGCGCTTGGGCTCGACGCAGCGCTCGCGCGGATCGACACGCCGGCCGATGCGACGCCGCGCCCGTACGATTGCCACCTCGATGCAGCGCGCGTGCGTGCGCTCGGAATCGCTCATGCGACGCCGTTCGATGCCGGCTTGCGAGCGGTATTGCGCGAGGCGCCGCCGCTGCGGTGATCGCGCGGCAGCGGCGGCGAACTGCGCGTTCCGGGTTGGCATGCAGCTCGCCATGCGCGCGTTCCCCTTGCCGCGGCCTGCATGCGCTATGCGGACAATCTCGCGTGCTCGGGCGACGGCGTGCTCGCGCGTGAAGCCGGGGCGGTTGCAGGTGCGGCGTGCTGCAATTGCCATCGACGACGGCTTCGCGATGCAACCGCTCAACACGCGCGTGATGTGCGTGACGCGATGTGCGCCAGCAACGGGCGCGCGTGGTCGTCAGTCGCTATCCGAAACGGGCGCGTGACGGGTTCGATGTCCTGAAGGCCATGCGGATCGACTGCATCCGCCGTCGACCGACGTCGCAGAACCGCGCCGCACACCCGCATTTACGCGCACATCCGGCCGGACGCAATGTGGATGCAGCGCGCCGAATGCCGCGCGCGGACCTGAGCATGCCCAAGCGCGCCGACGCGCAAATGTCCGAACACGACCGATGCGCACTGCTATCATTCGCGCCATGCCGCGCCATGTGTCATGTGCGCGGCGGCCGGCGGCGAGGAGGTCGCCGCCGGCGGTCCGTCGCGGATCCGGACGCGGCCCCGCGCCGTGTTGCGTGGCGGTGCCAAGCGGCTTTCGACGGTTGCTTGCCTTCGGCATACTGCGAAAGTCTTGCGGGCCCGTAAAACCATTCACGTATCGCAACACAGATTGGCGGAACTTCGTGATAGGTTCGGCCATCGGACGTTTTCTGAATAAAAACATGCCCAAAGAGGATGAATACATGACTCAGGCTCTGCAGGAACTCGAAGCACAACTTCGGGACCTGAACATCAAGCTGTCGGAAGCCAAGCAGAAGGAAAAGCAGGCCGCGCTCGCGGCATTCAAGGAACAAGTCGAACTGTTGGGTATCTCGCAGCAGGAAGTGCTGAGCGCCCTCGGCTACATCGTCCAGCGAAAACGCAAGGCGCCTGCCAAGTATTACGATCCAACGACCGGCCGTTCATGGTCGGGCCGCGGCCCCCGGCCCAAATGGCTCGAAGGCAAGGATCTCGATTCGCTGCTCGTCGAACGTGCGGCGAAGACGTGGTGGCCCGGAGACGATCAGGGCTGACAGATATCGCGACGGCACCGGCCGGTGCCGTTCGCCCGCGGCGGCTGTCACGCAGCGCCCGCTTCGTTCGCTTCGTTCTCCCGGTGTGCTGCCTGATTGGGGGATCGCCGGCTTCAAGTTCTTTCGAATTCATTACCGTGCGGCGTACGTATTCGTCTGCGCAGGCGCGCGGCGCTTTCCGCCTGCGCTCGTTTGCGGGCCCGTGATGCGCGGGAACAGGCCGTAGAATGTCGCCCGGACAATTCCTGCAGGGCATCATGGCAGCAAACATGAAATCTCCGGCGCTTGGCGACCCGGCGCCGCCGCGCGCGGAGCAGGCCGGGCAGTACGCGTGGAAGGCGCTGGCGGGCTCGGCGCTCGGCTATGCAATGGACGGCTTCGACCTGCTGATCCTCGGCTTCATGCTGCCGGCGATCACGGCCGCGCTGCAGCTGACGCCCGGGCAGGGCGGCGCGCTCGTCACGTGGACGCTGATCGGCGCCGTCGCGGGCGGCATCCTGTTCGGCGCACTCAGCGATCGCCATGGCCGCGTGCGCGTGCTGACCTGGACGATCATGCTGTTCGCGGTTTTCACCGGCCTGTGCGCGTTCGCGCAGGGCTTCCATGATCTGCTCGTGTACCGGACGATCGCGGGCATCGGCCTCGGCGGCGAGTTCGGGATCGGCATGGCGCTCGCGGCCGAAGCGTGGCCGGCGAGCAAGCGCGCACGCGTGTCGTGCTACGTCGCGCTCGGCTGGCAGGCGGGCGTGCTGCTGGCCGCGTTGCTGACGCCGCTGCTGCTGCTTCATATCGGCTGGCGCGGGATGTTCGCGGTCGGCGTGCTGCCTGCGCTGCTCGCGTGGGTGTTGCGCAACCGGCTGCACGAGCCCGAAGTATTCCAGCAGCGCGCGACGCAACCGCGCGCCAACGCGTTCCGGATGCTCGTCGCCGACCCGCGTACCGCGCGCACGAGCGTCGGCATCGCGATCCTTTGCTCGGTCCAGAACTTCGGCTACTACGGGATCATGATCTGGCTGCCGACGTTCCTGTCGAAACAGATGGGCTTCTCGCTGACGAAGTCGGGACTGTGGACCGCGGCCACCGTGATCGGGATGATGATCGGCGTGTGGGTGTTCGGGCAGCTCGCCGATCGCATCGGCCGCAAGCCGACGTTCCTGCTGTACCAGCTCGGCTCGGTCGTGACGGTCGTCGCATATGCGCGGCTGTCGGACCCGACGGCGATGCTGTGGGCCGGCGCGCTGATGGGGATGTTCGTCAACGGGATGGTGGGCGGCTACGGGACGCTGATGTCCGAAGGCTATCCGACGGCCGCGCGCGCGACCGCGCAGAACGTGCTGTGGAATATCGGCCGCGCGGCAGGCGGATTCGGGCCGGTTGCGGTCGGCGCGCTGGCAGCGCACTACTCGTTCCAGACGGCGATTGCGCTGCTCGCCGGCCTCTATGTGCTCGACATGGTCGCGACGCTGTTCCTGATTCCCGAGCTCAAGGGCGTCGAACTCGAGTGATGTCGGGCCGCCGTTGCATGGTACGGGATGCTGCCTGCGCGTAACCGCCGGCCGGCCGCAGCATCGCACAGGAATCTCCGCGCCGGGAGCGCGTGCTGGCAGTCATGAGCCGGCGGGCCGCGCACGTTGGCTGCCGCGTCGAATTTTCGACGCGAGCCCGCGCGGAAACAGGCGGCGGGATCCCGGCACGCTCGACGGTGTCGGCATCGATTCGCACGCGGCCCCAGCGGTGGCATGCGGCGGCGCTTCTACGCGCTTTCATGCATCATGCGATTGCAGCGACCCGTCGAGCAGCAGGGTCGTGCGAATCCTTGCGTCCGCAGCCGATCCGGAGAACCGACCGACATGCATTCGAATCCCTCCCGCCTTCGTCGCGCCCGCCTGCTCGCCGCGCTGACGATCGCCGCCACTGGCGTTGCCGCGCACGCGGCCGACTGGATCGTATCCGGCAACGACGGCAAATACCAGCGCGTCGAAGGGCGCGACACCTTTCTCGCATCGCCGCCGTCCGATACGCTGACGCTGCTCGATGCGAGCGTGTTTCCGCCGAAGGTCGCGCGTCAGGTCGATGTCGAGAACGGCATTCAGGGGCCGCCGCAGGCGGTCGCGATCGCGCCCGATGCGAAGCTCGCGCTGGTCGGCGCGCCGACGCGCTACGACCAGGCCGCGAAGCAGCTCGTATTCGACACGTTCGTGCAGGTCGTCAACCTCGATGCGTCGCCGGCGTCGATCGCGCGCATCGAGCTCGGCACGCACCCGCAGGGAATTGCGATCGACCGCTCGGGCCGGCTTGCGCTGGTCGCGAACGTCGACGGCAGCGTGTCGATCCTGCGGATCGACGGCACGCATGTGACGCTCGACGGCAGCCTGAAGATCGGCAAGAAGCGGCTTGCCGGAATCAGCTTCACGCACGACGGCACGCACGCGCTGGTGTCGCTGCGCGACGAGCAGGGCGTCGCGGTGCTGAACGTCGACGACGGCAACGTGACCGACAGCGGCACGCGGCTCAGCACGGGCGTTGCGCCGTACACGATCGACGTGTCGAGCGACAATCACTGGGCCGTCGTCAGCAATGTCGGGCTCGCGGGGCTGCCGGGCTATGCAGGCACACTCGCCGGCGATGCGGACTCGGTCGCGCTGATCGACGTATCGCGCACGCCGTTTCGCACGGTCCAGTACCTGACGGTTCCGTCGCTGCCGGAAGGCGTCGCGATCTCGCCGGACGGCAAATGGATCGCCGTGCAGGCAATGGACGGATCAAACCTGACGCCGGACAACCCGGGCCGTCACAAGCTCGGCAAGGTCGTGCTGTTCGAGATCCGCAACGGGCGCGCGGTGCAGACGAGCGAAGTACCGGGCGGCGAAGCCGCGCAGGGGATCGTGTTTACCGCCGACAGCCGGCACGTGCTCGTACAGTTCAACGTCGAGCGGCAACTCGCGCTGTATGCGGTGGAAGGGGGCAAGCTGCGCGATACGGGCAAGCGCATCGCGCTGACGGGCGGCCCGTCGTCGTTGCGGACGTCGCCGCGGTAATGTGCGGCGCCCGCTGGCCGCAGCGACTGAGGCGGCACGAGGCCGCCGCGAGCAGTGTCGCGCTCGTGCGCGCGCGACGGCAAATCGATGAGCGGGCCGGCGCGCCGGCGGCGGCAACGAACCGGTGCGTCGCGGGGTGATGCGATGTTTCCGCGCGGCGGGCGGCTGACTCGCCACGTACGCGCGGTCGTTACGGACGCAGCAGGTCGAATCCGCCGAACACGACCACGCCGCTCAGCGCAATCATCGCGACCGAATGCTGGCCGAAGTAAAGAATCGCGGCCGCGAGCCACGTGGTCAGGCAGAAGGCGCCGATGCGGGCCATCGTGAATTCCTCGAAATGCGTAATGAAGGGTAGTGCGCGCGAAGCGGGCGCGTCGCGATGACGGTGCGTGCGCGACGCTTGCACCGCGACTGCGACGGACGGCATCGCATGTCGCGTCCGACCGGGCGTGCGCGAGTGCGGGGAGCCGCGCGGCGTTGCCTGAAGCGGCCGGAACGCAACCGATGGCGTGCCATCGCAGGCCAACTCGCAATATTACCAGCGCCTTCTGCGACTCATTCTGGCCCCGTCGGAAATTCGGCGGCGCAGCGGGCTGGCGGCACGCACACCGGCATGTACGCGCGTCGTGCCGAGACGGTACGCACGCCCATTAAAGTTCGATATGACGAATGCCGTAAACCGGTTGCAAGGTAATTCCGTTCAACCGACTCGAGTCGCACACTCATTACGGACCGACACGATGCAGATCGATCTTTCTTCCGCCGCGCAGACCCCGCTCGCCACCGGCAACGCGACCGCCAGCCCGTCCGCCGCCGGTGGGACGCCGACGGCGTCGTCGGCCGCCTCGTCGCCGACGGGCGGCGCAGCGCCTGCCGATGCCGCGGGCCAGACGCCGGGGGCGGCGGGATCGTCGGGCGAGGATCCCGCGGTCGCGCAGCTGAAGCAGCTGATCGAGCGCTTGCAGAAACAGCTCGCGCAAGTGGAGCAGCAGATGGCGGCCGCCGCGCAGCGCGCGAAGAGCGACCCGGCCGCAGCGGTCGAACAGCAGACGCTCAGCGCCGAAGCCGGCACGATCTCCGCCGCGCTGTCGAGCGCGATCGCGCAGCTCGCGCAGGCGATCCAGAAGTCGGGCGGCTCCACGTCCGGCGGGCTGGTGTCAACGCAGGCCTGACCCGCATCGCAGCGACGCGGCGCAGCGCCCGCTGGCGCGCCGCGTCGCGCACATGACGTTCGCAAGCGCGCGCAATTCCGGGCGCGACGCTGACTGACGGCCACGCAGGGCGTCAGCCACTTCCCGCGGCAGCGCGCATCGACGCAGCGATGCGCGGGTTTCTCGACCGGTTGCCGCGCTGACATTCGCATGACCGGCTCCTGCGCCGCATAAGATTTTCTTTCGGCACGCGCAACATATCGTCGATTGTTGGCGGCCGGCCGTTGGTGGATAGTCCTGCTTCGGCGGGCCGCTGCTGCATCCTCTACGTGGTGCGGCCCGATCTGTTGTCCACACAACCATTCCGGAAAATCGAAGGAACCGTACTCATGCGATTCAACGCGACACGATTCGCCGCGATCCTGTTCGTCGCCGCGTGCGCCGCCGCGCCGACCGGCCGCGCGACCGCCGCCACGCAGGACGACATACATGCCGCCGTGACCCGCCACGTCGCGCCGCTGATGAAGCAGTTCGCGATTCCCGGCATGGCGATCGGCGTCGTCGCCGACGGCAAGCCTTACGTGTTCGACTACGGCGTGATGTCGACGCAAACCGGCAAACCCGTGACCGGCGACACGCTGTTCGAAATCGGTTCCGTCAGCAAGACGCTGACCGCGACGCTCGCGTCGGACGCGCAGGAGAGCGGCGACCTGTCGCTGTCGGATCCGGCCGGCAAGTATCTGCCCGCGCTGACGCGCACGCCGTTCGGCCGCGTGACGCTGCTCGAGCTCGGCACGCACACGCCGGGCGGAATGCCGCTGCAGGTGCCGGACAGCATCCACGACGACGGCGCGCTCCTGGATTATCTGCAGGCGTGGCGGCCTGCGTACGCGCCGGGCACGCGCCGTACGTATTCGAACGTCGCGATCGGAATGCTCGGCGAACTCACTGCGAAGGCGATGAACCGCGATTTCGCGGCGCTGATGGAGCAGCGTCTGTTTCCCGCACTCGGGATGACGCACACGTACATCAACGTGCCGCCGGCGCGCGAGGCCGACTATGCACAGGGCTATACGAAGGACGGCAAGCCGATCCGGATGGCGGGCGGCATGCTGTGGCAGCCGGCCTACGGCGTCAGGACGACGGCGGCCGACCTGCTGCGCTTCGTGCAGGCGAACATGGGACTCGTGGAAACCGCGCCGCGACTGCAGCGCGCGGTGGAGCGCACACATACCGGCTATTTCCGTGCGGGCCCGCTCACGCAGGATCTGATCTGGGAACAGTATCCGTATCCGGTCGCGCTCGCGACGCTGCTCGAAGGCAACGCGCCGACGATGCTGTTCGATGCGACACCCGCGACCGCACTGAAGCCGCCGCTTGCGCCGCGACCGGATACGTGGATCAACAAGACCGGTTCGACCAACGGCTTCAGCACTTATGTCGCGTTCGTTCCCGCGAAGCGGCTCGCGATCGTAATGCTCGCGAACCGCAGCTTCCCGATCGAGGATCGTGTGAAAACCGCGTACCGGATAGTCGAGTCGCTGGGCGGCAACCCGTAACGTGCGGTGCGGCCGATGATGCGGAATCGTTTCATCTGCGGCCCGCGCATTGGCGCAGTGCGATCCATATCCCCGTCGAGTCCGGATCGAGGCGGTGGGCGTCGCACTACCGAGCGCTTTCCCCCGAGGCTCTTGTCCGGTTGAATGAATCGCGACCACACTCACATAGTTGTGTGTGCAACGAATTCAATATTTTGATGCCGCGGAAAACACCTCCTTCGCGAAATCGTTGTTGGTCCGCGATCACGAAGCGACGCCCCGATTTCATCGGCGGCGTTGCCGGACGCGCATGCCGCTTGAACTGTCCCCGCGCACGCGGTCGCAGATGGGCGGCTCACTTCATCGATTAGACCGGAAAGGACTCAACTGTGTCGAATTCCGTCTTGGACAGACTTAACCCGCATGCCTAGACTGAGCTCGTTTTCCGTTACTCGCTGGAGAAAATCATGAGTCTCAAAGGCAAGCTGCCCGCAGAAAAGATCCTTGGCTTCGGTACCGCACCGCTCGGCAACATGTTCCGCAACATCCCCGATGCGGAAGCGGCGGCCACCGTCGAGGCCGCATGGCAGCAGGGCATCCGCTATTTCGATTCCGCGCCGTTCTACGGCGCCGGTCTTGCCGAAATGCGGCTGGGCGATGCACTCGCGCACCATTCGCGTGACGAATACGTGCTGAGCACGAAGGTCGGCCGGGTGATCCTCGACGAAGTCGAAGACGTATCGGCGCGCGATCTCGGCGAGAAGGGCGGCCTGTTCGAACACGGCCGGCCCAACCGCATCGTCAACGACTACTCGGCCGACGCGACGCTGCGGTCGATCGAAGACAGCCTGAAGCGGCTGCGCACCGATCGCCTCGACATCGTGTGGGTGCACGACATCGCGCAGGACTTCTACGGCGACGAATGGCTCGCGCAATTCGAGGTCGCGCGCAAGGGCGCGTTCCGTGTGTTGAGCAAGCTGCGCGACGAACGGGTGATCGGCGCGTGGGGTCTCGGCGTGAACCGTGTCGAACCGATCGAGCTGGTGCTCGATCTCGCCGAGCCGCAACCGGACGGCATGCTGCTGGCCGGCCGCTACACGCTGCTCGATCACGAGCGCGCGTTGCAGCGCGTGATGCCGGCGGCGGCCGCGCAGGGCGTCGGGATCGTCGTCGGCGGCCCGTACAGTTCGGGCGTGCTCGCAGGCGGTACGCACTTCGAATACCAGAAGGCGTCGCCGGATATCCTTGCGAAGGTCGACCGGATCAAGACGATCGCCGCGCGCCACGACGTGCCGGTCAAGGCAGCCGCGCTGCAGTTCTCGATGGCGCATCCGGCGACCGCAGCGGTGATTCCCGGCGCAAGCCGTCCGGAGCGGATTGCGGAAGACCACGCGGCGCTGAACGCCGTGATTCCAGCCGACTTTTGGCGCGACATGCGCGAACAGGGGCTCGTCGCGGCGAACGCACCGCTGCCGATCGATCGCTGATCGTCGAAGGTGATGACGTGGCAAATGCAAGGGCAAGCATCGAGCTTCCGGCTTCGGCCAACACGGTCTGGAAATTGATCGGCGGTTTCGGATCGTTGCCCGACTGGCTGTCGTACATTCCGGCGAGCGAGCTCAGCGAAGGCGGCCGCGTACGCAGTCTCGTGAACCCTGACGGCGACGCGATCGTCGAGCGGCTGGTTGCGTTCGACGATGCCGATCGCAGCTATACGTACGCGATCCTCGCGGCGCCGTTCCCGGTCGCGAACTATCGCTCCACGTTGCGCGTGCGCGAAAACGGCCCGAATGCGTCGACGGTCGAGTGGTCGGGCACGTTTACGCCGAACGGCGCGTCCGATGACGACGCGATCAAGCTCTTTCGCGGCATCTACGAAGACGGTCTCGCCGAACTGGCGAAGCGGTTTGCGGCGTGAGTGCGTGATCGCGTGATGAAGTCGCGCGCGCAGTCAGCCAGTGGCGGCGGCTGTGTCGGCATCTGCGGACTTCGTGTTTCGTTATGGGGTCCGTGCGCGACGCGCACCGGACCCGACATTGCCGTGCGTGCGGCGATTATCCGACGGAAGCACGGAGGCATCGGTCGGCCGCACCGGAGCACGGGAGCGCCGGCAAACCGGCAAACCGGCAAACCGACGGCGATGCACGCGTCCCGTTCCACTCGATGGGGTGACGCGTCACCGCAAGAGCCGCGCACAGCGGCCTCCGGCAAGCGGGCGATAACGAACGGTTATACCGGTATCACTTCCTTTCAATTGTCGTGCGGCCGATGACTCCGTATGCTGGCCGATTGCGCGGGTTTTCCGGTGACGGGCATGCGGCCTGTCCGAACAGCGCTGTGCATCTTGTCAGGGCGCGGCGCGTAGCCGCGCACGTTTCGATCGGACGGCGCGGTCCGACGGCAACATGCAGTGAGCCGCGTTGCGCGACGCCAGCCCGATACAAGTCAACACAACGCATAAGCGAACCCGTCATTCGATGGCGTTTGCATCGATTCACCTACAGAGGACACGACGGAAATGACTATCGCAGGCAACCTGCTGATCGGCCAGCGCGCGCGGCGCGGCACGAACGGCGACATATACGCGATCGACGCAGCCAGCGGCGAACGCATGGAACCCGCGTTCGGCGGCGCAAGCGTCGCCGATCTCGACGAAGCATGCGCGCTCGCATGGGCCGCGTTCGACACGTATCGCGAAACGAAGCCGGAAGCGCGCGCGGCGTTCCTCGACACGATTGCGTCAAACATCGTCGCGCTCGGCGACGAACTGGTCGAGCGCTGTGTTGCCGAAACCGGTCTGCCGCGCGCCCGCATCGAGGGCGAGCGCGGCCGCACGGTTGGCCAGCTGCGAATGTTCGCCGACGTGGTGCGCGCCGGCGACTACGTCGAAGCGCGCATCGATCCTGCGCAACCGGCGCGCCAGCCGGCGCCGCGTCCGGATCTGCGCCTGCGTCACATCGGCGTCGGGCCCGTCGCGGTGTTCGGCGCGAGCAACTTTCCGCTCGCGTTTTCGGTGGCGGGCGGCGATACGGCGTCCGCACTCGCGGCCGGCTGCCCGGTGATCGTGAAGGCGCATCCCGCGCATCCGGGCACGTCGGAACTCGTCGGGTCGGCCGTGCAGCAGGCGGTGAACACGTGCGGGATGCCGGAAGGCACGTTCTCGCTGCTGTTCGACAGCGGCCTCGAGATCGGCCAGGGGCTGGTGCGTGATCCGCGCATCAAGGCGGTCGGTTTCACCGGTTCGCGCCACGCGGGCACCGCACTGGTCGCGATCGCGAATGCACGCCCCGAGCCGATTCCGGTGTACGCGGAGATGAGCAGCATCAATCCGGTGCTGCTGTTTCCGAACGCGCTCGCCGCACGCGGCGATGCGATCGCGCAGCAGTTCGTGCAGTCGCTGACGCTCGGCGCCGGCCAGTTCTGCACGAATCCCGGGTTGATCTTCGCGGTGGACGGCCCGGCGCTCGAGCGCTTTACCGCCGCCGCCGCGGAACGGCTCGCGCACGCGCCTGCTGCGACGATGCTCACGCCGGGCATTCACCGCGCGTTCGAGCGGTCGGTGGACGCATTCGCACAGCATCCGGAGGTGCGCACGGTCGCACGCACGCATGCGCCGACCGCCGCGAACCAGGGGCACGGCGCATTGTTCTCGACGAGCGCGGACGCGTTCCGCAAAGCGAAGGCGCTGCACGAGGAAGTGTTCGGCGCCGCATCGCTGATCGTCCGGTGTCCGGATCTGAACACGATGCTCGAACTGATCGAGTCGCTGGAAGGGCAGTTGACGGCGGCGCTTCATATCGATGAAGCCGATTACGCCGCAGCGCGTGCGTTCCTGCCGGCGCTGGAGCGGCGCGCGGGCCGCGTGCTCGTCAACGGTTTCGGCACCGGCGTCGAGGTCGCGCATGCGATGGTGCACGGCGGCCCGTATCCGTCCACCGCGGACGGGCGCTCGACGTCGGTCGGCACGCTCGCAATCCGCCGCTTCCTGCGGCCGGTGTGCTACCAGGACATGCCGGATGCGCTGCTGCCCGATGCGCTGAAAGCGTCGAATCCGCTGGCGATCAACCGGCTGCTCGACGGGAAAGTGACCCTCGCGGAGTAACGCAGGTAGGGGATGCCGGCATCGGCGAATGCGCATGTGCATGTCGTTGCGTGCGCATCGATGCCGGCCGATCGATTTCAGCCGCGTCTGCCGCGAGCGCGCGCGTCGTCCGTCAATCGTCGATCACGCCGGTTCGGCGAGCGTGCTTTCGTGCGGGGACCACGGCGACACGGCGCGCTGCACCGTGTGCCGCAGGCGGCGCCTGCCGTGGTCGACGCAACGTCCCCGCTGCGCGACGCGAACTGCCTCATTCGACCGTTGCGACCGCTTCCCCGCCCGTCAGAATTTCGCGAAACACCCCGACCAGCGGCCGCAGATTGACCTTGTGCCAGGCCGCCCATAACGGCGTGCGATAACTGAACCACGGCAACTCGCGCACCACGACGCCTCCCGGCACCTGCTGACGCAGACTCTGCTGGATCATCGTCAGGCCGAGCCCGGCGGCGACGAGGCCGAGCGCCGCGAGCGGCTCGCTCGCCTCGACGGAGATGTCCGGCGAGAAGCCGGCCTTCGCGCACGCGGCGACGAACGCGCCGTGGCGCGGCGCGCTTTCCTGTTGCGCGACGCCGATCCAGGGTTGCGTGGCGAGATCGTCGGCCGTGAGCGACTTCTTCTTCGCGAGCGGATGTTCTTCGGGAAGCGCGAGCAACATCGGATCGTTCAGCACGCGCATCGATTCGAGCTCGGGATCGTCGGGCGCGGGCGGCTCGGTGACGAGCGCGATGTCGAGGCTGCGCTCGCGCAATCCTTCGAGCTGTGCGGAGGACGTGTAGTTGTACAGCGCGATGTGGACGGCCGGGCGGTCCGCACGCAGCGCCTTCAGCGCACGCGGCAGCACGCCCGAGTGCGTGGCCGTTTCGACGTAGCCGATGCAGAGTCCGCCTTCGTCGCCACGGCCGAGCCGGCGCGCGAGCGATTCGAGCCGGTTCGCGTGGCGCAGGAACGCCTGTGCTTCGCTGAGGAACGTGCGGCCGTCGCGCGTCAGGCGAATGCGTTGCTGGCTGCGTTCGAACAGCGTCAGGCCAAGCTTGTCCTCGAGCTGCGCGATTTGCCTGCTGAGCGGCGACTGCGAGATATGCAGGCGTTCCGCAGCGCGCCCGACGTGTTCCTCTTCCGCGACTGCGATGAAGTATTGAAGCTGGCGGATGTCGAGCATGTAAGACCTTTGAATACTCAAGTATGCCTAATTATGTCCGCGCGGGGCGTCGACTTCAACCGGCCGGCGTGCACGGGACGGAACCGCGATGCCTGCGGCGCGCCTGGACGCGAAACGAACGCTTCCGATACCGGCACACCCGCGCACGAGCGAACCCATCGTCATGCTCGATCGCGGACTCGCCCGAGCAACTCGCGTCGAAGGCGTTCACGATGCGGGCGAACGTGAGGGCGAAACTGCCGCGTCCGGTGGCATTCTCGCCGGTCAGGTAGCGAGCCGCGGGCTCTGCAGCGTCTCGACGAGCATGCGCGCGCCAGGCGTCAGGTGCGCGAACGCGCGGGCCACCACGCCGAACGGCTCGTCGAGCGTCGGGATCGCGACCGGCAGGCACGCGACGAGACCGAACCGTTCGCCAAATTCCGCGACTTCGCGCGGAATCACCGCGACGAGTTCCGGGTTTTCCTGCAGGAGTGTCAGCGTCGCGAACGTCGACGCCGTTTCGATCGGATAGCGCGGCACGTCGATGCCGGCATCGGCGAGCGCGCGTTCCAGTGCGAGCCGCATCGGCGTGTTGACCGGATAGGCAACCCACTCGACATCGGCGAGATCGCGCAGCGTCAGCGTGTCGCGCCCGGCGAGCGCATGCGTGCGCGCGGTCACGACCGCAAGCGGCTCGGATTGGAGCGGCACGCAGTCGTAGGCTTCGGGCCGCCGGCCGTTGCCGTTGCGGCAGATCGCGAGATCGATGCGGCCCTCGTCGATCAGCGCGAGCAGGCTCGCGCTCGTGCCTTCGACGATCTCGACCGACAGGTGCGGCTGGCGTCTGCGCAGGTCGGTCAGTGCGCGCGTGAGCAGCGGCACCGCGCCCATGATCACGCCGACGGCGAGGTGACCGCCATGTCCCTGCGTGATTGCGAGCACTTCGGTATGCAGGTGTTCGAGGTCGCTGTAGATGAGGCGCGCGTAGCGCGTGACGCAGCGGCCGAGGTCGTTCGCGACGAGCCCCTTCGGTTGCCGCTCGAACAGCGGCATGCCCAGGATGTCCTCGATCTCGCGCAGCACCTTGGTCGCACCGGGTTGCGAGATCGCGATTTCTTCGGCGGCCTTGTGCAGCGAACCGTGGTTTTCCAGCGCGATCAGCAGCTTCAACTGCTTCAGGCGAAGACGCGACGCGATGTTCGCGAGAGAGGGAACGGCCAGCGGCTTCATGGCAACGACCAAACCGAAAGCGGCGATTATAGCCGTGTTCGGGCTGGCGGCGACCCGGATGACTCATGCGGCGCGGACTCGCGCGTGCGCGGCGAATCCGCGCCGAACGCGTCGCGATGGATGATTCGCGCCGTCGATTCATTTGGGCGACCGGCTCGACGCTCCAGCGGGGCGCAAATCGGGAACAGCGTTCGCCAACCGGTCGCGCTGACACGACATTGATCGGACGATATGAACGAGAACCGTCGAGTGCGCACGTGATTTTCTGACACATGACGCGCGTACCGTGATCGGAAACGGATACCACGCGTCGAGCGAAAAGCCCATGCGGCGACGCCGATGACAACAGGCCGGTGCCGTATCACGGGGGCGTCACATGCTGACGAGAGACTATGTGGAGCGCGAGCTGTCTCACATCGGGAAAATGGTCGCGCTGCTGGAACGCGACGCGCAAGCCGGCAGGGCGGCGATGCCGTATGCGATGCGTGTGAGCCGTCCGAGCTACTGGCGCGAGCGGATCGACGCGTTGCTGACGATTCCCGGCATGCCATGTCATCTGACGAAGCTCTGCCATGCGCTGCTCGCGAAGATCGCCGGGATCGAGTCGCGCAACGGGGCAGCGAAGTAGCGCGGGAGGCTGCTTCGACGCGCTCGCGATCGCGTCGCCCGCGCCAAAGAAAAAGCCACGGAACGATCCGTGGCTTTCGGTCCGGGTATGCGGCCGTTTTGGCCGCATCGTCGCGCGCGCTTACGCGATCGTCTTGGACCAGTTCGCGTACCAGTTGCGGAACAGCGTGTACTGCGCTTCCGCGTAATTGCGCTGTGCGTCGCTCAGCACGTCGGTTTCGTTGAAGTGCAGCGTGTATTCCTTGTCGCCGTTCAGCACCATCAAGTGCTTGTAGAACAGCACCAGATCGCAGCCTTCGTCGAACGACGACAGCACGGCCAGCGCCGCTTCCAGTTCCTTCGCACGCACGCGCGCCACCGCGTCGCCTTGCGCGGCCTTCTTGCACAGGTCGACCAGTTGCAGCACTTCACGCGGCAGCGCGTTGCCGATGCCGGTAATCGCGCCGGCCGCGCCGCAGTTCACGAAGCCATGAAACACTTGCGTGTCGACGCCGGCCATCAGCGTGACGCTGTCGTCCTGCGACGTGATGTTCTCGGCCGCGTAGCGCATGTCGGCCGCACCGCCGAATTCCTTGAAGCCGATCAGGTTCGGGTGCTGACGGCGCAGTTCGAAGAACAGATCGGCGCGGGTCGCGAAGCCGTAGTACGGGCTGTTGTAGATCACGGCCGGCAGGTTCGGCGCCGCGTTCAGGATCGCGGAGAAGTGTGCCTTCTGCGCAGCCGGCGATGCGCCACGCGACAGCACGCGCGGGATCACCATCAGCCCGTGCGCGCCGACCTTCGCCGCATGCGCGGCGTGCGACACGGCCTCCTTCGAGTTGACCGCGCCCGTGCCGACGATCGTCGGCACGCCGGCTTCGACGAGGCGCGCGACGCCTTCCTGACGTTGCGCTTCGGTCAGCAGCGGCCAGTCGCCCATCGAGCCGCAATACACCACCGCGCGCATGCCGAGTGCCACCAGCTCCTTGCCCTTCTTCACCAGCGCGTCGAAATCCGGCTGACGGTCGGCGGTGCACGGCGTCATCAGGGCCGGAATGGTGCCGGTAAAAATGTTGTCGCTCATCTCGTTTCCTCATTCAGATAGGGTCAGCTGCCATTGCCGGCAGCGTGGGCCGCATGCGCGCTCGCCGTCTTGGTCCGCCTCATGCGATTCGGACGGCGGCCGGCCGCCTGCTGTTTGCCTCGGTGCCGAAACGTTGCCTCCGGTTCCGCCCGAGAGTCAGCCAATCGACAAGCGCATTCTAGCCAGTCCGCATATTTTATACAATATAAAATAAAAAGGGCGTGACGACGGGTCGGGTTTCGGGCGCCCGGAAGGGCGCCGGGCGGCCGCGTCGCGGCCTCCGAGCGAGATGTCCGGCGCGTCGCGTCAGGCGACGCGACGGCGCGCACGAACGCGTGACGCGGACGACGGAAGCGCGTTCGCACGCATGGAAGCCACCCGCGATGGTGGCCTTGTCGTGCGCGCCGTGGAACGCGAGCGTCGAATCGACGGCGGTACGCGGGTACGGCGTGCGGCCCATGCGGGTCCCGGCGCGCGCCTTCGGTTGCCTCAAGGCCGGGCGACCAGACGCTGCGCCCACCGCGCTGGGCCGCAGTCCCTCTGCTAATATCGTAGAAAATATGCAATCGCCGCCGCCGCGCCGGCGTCAGCCTTACCGCCTTTCCCCGCCCACACCGCTACATGAACGAGAAACGCCCAGCTCTTGTCTACGCCACGCGCGCCGAGGCCGCAGCGAACGAATTGCGCCGCCGCATCCTGACGGGCGAGTATGTCGACGGCTTCCAGCTTCGCCAGGATGCGCTCGCGACTGAACTCGGCATCAGCCGGATTCCGTTGCGCGAAGCGCTCGTGCAGCTGGAGAGCGAAGGGCTCGTAAAAATTCTGCCGCACAAGGGCGCGATCGTGTCGGAGTTGTCGCCGGAGGACATCACCGAGTTGTTCGAGCTGCGCGCGTTGCTCGAACCCGTGCTGCTGAAAAAATCCATCCCGAAGCTGACCGCCGACGATTTCGCGCGGCTCGACGCGATTCTCGACGAATACAGCGCAGTGCTGCATGCGAGCCAGTCGGGGCGCTGGGGCGAACTGAATACGGAACTGCATCATCTGCTGCTGTCCCGCGCCGAACAACCGAAGACGGCGGCGATCGTCGCATCGCTGCTGCAGCAGACCGACCGCTACACGCGCGTGCAGCTGTCGCTGTCGGAAGCCGCGCGCGACGTGGCCGAATCCGAACATGCCGAACTGGTCGCGCTGTGCCGCAAGGGCGATGCGCGCGCGGCTGCATCGTTGCTCAAGCGGCATATCGAACACGCGGGCAACGAACTGAACGCGTTTCTGCGGGACCGGCGCGTGGGCCGCTGAGCGGGGGCGCGTCTCGAACCACCTTGGCTGCCGCGTGACGGCGGCGTCCAGCCCCGAATTGAAATCGCCTGCGTTGCACCGGCAACGTGTTCGATTGCAGCGCGTCGAATCGCGTACCTACGTTGCGGCTCGCGCCTAGCCGCCGCCGATTCCCTGCAACACCTTCCCCGTGCCGCCGCACACGGTACACGGCTGTCCTTCCACCATTCCGGTACCGCGGCACACGCCGCATACGTCTTCGCCGACGCCGGGCGCATCAGGCGGCCCGTCGTCGCCCGGGTTCAATGGCGAATCCTCACGCTGTCCGTCTTGCGGTTTGCTCGTTTGCATCGCTTGCCTCCATGAGCGTTTCGGCTGTCACGGCGCGCGCATTGTTCGTGCCCGTCGTGGCGGTGCGCGGCCGGCCATGCGCCGGATGCGGATGGATGGAGGGCGACGCGCATCCGCAGCCTGGGCTTGCATTGAGCGGATGAAGGCGTGTAGCGGGGCGCTTCGCAGCGATGTTGTGGTCAGTCGTCAGATAACAAGCAGGATGGAATGAGAGCACCACCAGCTGCGCGTCAACCCTTACTACGGAGCCAGCTCGCATGATCGCTCATTTCCGGAAAACGTTTCTCCGCACTGCGGCCGAATATCGAACCTCATTGCCCGGCACCATGACGAAAACGCACAACGAGAAGGCTTATAGGGTATGCACCAAGTGAGTTAAACGATTAACCGACGTACATTCCGGTCAACACGTCATACAACGTATGACTGCGGTTCGGCGAACGTCGCGCTTGGGCCCACGCGCAAGCCCCCGGACCCGCGATGACATAACGAGCAACCAGCAAGGAGACTGACGATGAAGCACCGATTCACTCGCTCCCGCACCGCATTGGCCGTCGCGCTGATGGCCGGCTTCGCGGTGTCCGCGCACGCCCGCGTGTTCCGCTCGGCGGATGTGCACGGCGACAGCTTTCCGACCAACATGGCGGTCAAGTACATGGGCGACGAACTGTCGAAGCTCACGGGCGGCAAGGATTCGATCAAGGTGTTCGGCAACAGCGCGCTCGGCTCCGAAAAGGACACGGTCGACCAGGTGCGGATTGGTGCGATCGACATGGCGCGCGTGAATGGCGCATCGTTCAACGAGATCGTGCCCGAGTCGCTGATCCCTTCGTTCCCGTTCCTGTTCCGCGACATCGATCACTTCCGCAAGGCGATGTACGGTCCGGCCGGCCAGAAGATTCTCGACGCGTTCGCGGCGAAGGGAATGATCGCGCTGACGTTCTACGAGAGCGGCGCGCGCTCGATCTATGCGAAGCGCCCGGTACGCACGCCGGCCGACATGAAAGGGTTGAAGGTGCGCGTGCAACCGTCCGACCTGATGGTCGACGAGATCAGGGCGATGGGCGGCACGCCGACGCCGATGCCGTTCGCCGAGGTGTACACCGGCCTGAAGACGGGCCTCGTCGATGCAGCGGAAAACAATCTGCCGTCGTACGAGGAGACCAAGCACTTCGAGGTGGCGCCCGACTACTCTGAAACGCAGCACGCGATGACGCCGGAAGTGCTGGTGTTCTCGAAGAAGATCTGGGACACGCTGTCACCGCAGGAGCAGGCGGCGATCAGGAAGGCGGCGGCCGATTCGGTGCCGTACTACCAGAAGCTGTGGACCGCGCGCGAGGCCTCCGCGCAGCAGACGGTGACGAAGGGCGGTGCGAAGATCCTGCCTGCCGCGCAGATCGATCGCGCGGCGTTCGTAAAGGCGATGCAGCCGCTGTGGGCGAAGTACGAAAAGACGCCGCAGATGAAGCAGATCGTCGACGAGATCGAGGCGACCAAGTGACACGACGCACTTCCGTGACTGGCGCCGCGGCCGTCGGCTCGCCGGACGCGG